>CAYSCF010000350.1:0-6941 GCA_964429305.1 uncultured Sandaracinaceae bacterium
TGATCTGGGTCGGCGAGTCGCGCGCGGGCGTCGTCATCCACGGCCGCGCGACGTTCGAGGCGCCGCACGTCTCGATCTCGAACATGACGTTCGACCTCACGGGCTACTCACAGTCGGGCGCGTTCAACACGTTCACGATCCTCGCCGACGACATCACGATCTCGCACGTCACGCTCACCGGCGACTGCATGACGGGCCTGCAGGGCGGGCACATCGAGGTCGACGAGGGCCACGGCCCCGTCACGATCGACAGCTGCCTCGTCGAGAATTTCGGCCAGTGCCACGCCACGCGCCCGACCGGGCACCTCGATCACGGCATCTATCTCGCCGCGGGCCACGACATCACGATCACCAACAGCGTCATCCGCGGCAACTCGGCGCGCGGCATCCAGCTCAACACCGAGAATGGCGACTTCGGCACGCTGCACATGGTCACGATCGCGAACAACCGCATCTACGAGAACGGCCACTCCGACTACGAGGACGGCATCGTGATGAACGGGAACGACACCGGCACGATCGACACCGTCGTCGTGCAGCGCAATCTCTTCTATCGGAACTACTACTCGGGCGTGCGCTTCAGCGGCAACGCGATGACCGGCATCACGATCACGCAGAGCACGTTCGTCGACGACGGCATGGCGAGCAGCGGCGCCGGCCGCTCCGAGATCAACCTCGACACGGGCACGCCCGGGCTCTCGGTCACCGCCAACATCTTCGTGCCGGTGCGCACCGTGCTCAACACGTGCGCGGCGGGCACGACGCTCACGCGCAACGTCGCGATGGGCGATGCCGCCGGCAGCTGCATCACGGGCACGGTCAGCGCCGATCCGATGTTCACCGACGCCGCGAGCGACGACTACACGACCACGAACCCCGCCGTCGCTTCGTACGGCGCCTACGCGCACTGATGCCCATCGCGCTCCACGTCGTCGACGAGAGCGGCGCGTACTCGAGACGGGACGGCCTCACCGAGGCCTCCGCGCTCGTCGCGAAGGGCTGCAAGGTGTGGATCGACGCCGTCGATCACGACGCCGAGCTGAAGCCGTTTCTCGAGCACGAGCTGAAGCTGCATCCGCTGCTGATCGAGGATCTGCTCGAGGACCGGCCGGCGCCGAAGGTCGAGGACTACGGCGCGGCGCTCTACATCGTCGCGCACGGCGTCGCGCTCGATTCCAAAGAGGAGATCTGCAGCATCGAGGTCGACATCGTGCTGACCGCGTCGTGGATCCTCACGCACCGGCACGGGCCCGCGAGCGCCGTCGACTCGCTCGCGAGCGAGCTCGAGCGCAAGCCCCAGACGCTGCAGAAAAACCCAACGTTCATCGCGCACACCATCCTCGATCGGCTCGTCGATTCGTATCTGCCGATCGTCGACAAGTGGGACGACCAGATCGATCAGATCGAGGTCGCGGTGGTCGAGCGGGCGACGCCCGAGGTCGTGCAGCAGATCTTCAAGCTCAAGCGCGCGCTGCAGGCGCTGCGGCGCGGCGCGGTCCATCAGCGCGAGCTGCTCTCGCGCCTGTCGCGCGGCGAGTTCCCGCTCGTCTCGGGCGACGCGCTGCCGTTCTATCGCGACGTCTACGACCACTTCCTGCGCGTCACGGATCTGAGCGACAGCTACCGCGAGATCCTCTCGGGCGCGCTCGACATCTATCTCTCGACGGTGTCGAACCGGATGAACGAGGTGATGAAGACGCTCACGCTCGTGGCGACGATCATCCTGCCGATGACGTTCATCGCCGGTGTGTGGGGGATGAACTTCGAGCTCATGCCCGAGCTGCACTGGCGCTACGGCTACGCGTTCGCGTGGGCGACGATGCTGCTCGTGGGCGGCGGCATGGTCGTGTGGTTCAAGACCCGCAAATGGCTGTGACGTGGATGGGACGGCCGGTGGGCCGTCCCACGCGCGGTCTCGCCGCGGGCATCGCCTGATGGCGGACACACGGGGATTTTCATCGAGGCACGCGGCCTGCTAACGCGGCGGCGTGTCGTACCGGCAAGCCTTCTTCGGCGTCGCGCCCTCGCTCGGGATCACGCCCGTGCTCGAGGCGGTCTCGGGCGCCCTCCGAGACCATCGGCCGGACCTCGGCGTGCGCACGGTCTACCTCCGCTCGCTCGACGACGACGCCGCGCGCGAGGCGGGCATCCGCTGGCTCTGGATCGCCGTCGACGCGAGCCATGGCCGCGTCTTCACGCGCGAGGCCCTCTCCTTCTCGCTACGCGATCGACTGAAGAACCTGATCGAGATCGTGCACGACGACAGCCGTGGCGCGTACGCGTTCGCGAGCGGCGACCTCGCCCTCTCGTCGCTGCGAGGCATGCTCTCGGGCGAGCGACACCTGCTGACGATCGATCACCTGCAGGCAGGCCTGTCCAACGCAGAGCTCGTCCGTCGCGAGCTCGTCGACGCACCGAACGCGGTCGTCTTGGGCCTTCGCCAGCACTGGCCCGAGGCATCGATCGATCCGCGCGCGTACCTGCAGCTGCTCACCTCCGGCGTGACGCATCGCTTCGCCGTGAGCGACCCGAGCGCGCCGGTGCGCGGCGAGGCGCCGCCGCCGCTCGCGGGTTACGTCGACCCGTACCTCGAGGCCCGCGAGCTGCCGACGGAAGACGAGCCGCTGCGTGCGGCCGAGGAAGTGATCGCGGAGCGGGCGCGGTGGGCGCGCGCGCATGCGCTGGCGATCGAGGCCGACACCGCGCTGAAGGCGGGCGCGCTGGACGGGGCGGCCGCGCGCGCGCGCGAGCTGCTCGATCTCTCGCCGACCGATGCGATCGGATGGCAGACGCGCGTGGCGGTCGAGACGCAGCGAGGCGAGCTGGACGCCGCGCTCGCGAGCGCGCGCGAGTGGGTCACGGCGACTCCCCGCGACAGGTTCGCGTGGGAGACGCTGATCGACATCGAGATCCGCCGCGGTGATCACGCTCGCGCCTTCGAGGGCCTGCGCGAGGGCCTGGACGCCGCCGGCACGCTCGATGGCGCTCTCGCACGGTTGATGCGAGCGCTCCGTGATCGCCCCGAGCCCGATCTGCGTCGAGAGATCGTCGCGTGGGCCCGACCGCGCGGCTTCCGCCCCGATCTGCTCGCGGACGACGCGCCGACGAAGGGCGCCGTCGTTCGCGACGGTACGCACTACGAGCGCAAGCTCGCGGCCGCGCCACCTCCGAGCGTTCCTCGAGCACGCGCGCGCTGGCGCCCGAGCGACATCGCGGCGATTGCGCTCGGGCTGTTGGTGGCGCTGCTCCTCGTTCTCTACCTGATGCGCTGACGCGCCGAACTGCGGCTAAGCTCGCCGCGATGCCGGTACACGTCGAGACGAAGGGCGAGCCGCGAGCGAAGACGGATGCGAAGGAAGTGCGAGCACGCGCGAGCCGCATGCTCGACGCGCTCTCGCTGCCGAACGCGGAGCTCTCGATCCTTCTCTGCGACGACGCGACGATCCACGCGCTCAACCGCGACTATCGCAAGAAGGACAAGCCGACCGACGTGCTCGCGTTCGCGATGCGCGAGGGCGACTACGCGGAGCTCGCGGGCGACATGCTCGGCGACGTCATCGTCTCGCTCGACACGGCGGCGCGACAGGCGAAGGAGAAGAAGCATCCGCTCGATCGCGAGATCACGATGCTCGTCGCGCACGGTCTCTTGCACCTGCTCGGCTACGATCACGCGACGCGGACCGAGGAAAGACGCATGACCGCGCGAACCGACGCCCTGATTGCCGCTGCGATCGCGTCTCGTCGTCCGAAAAGGCGCTGAAATGGGACTTTGGAGACCGGATCCGTCTTTTTTTCGGTGAGAAAAGCGATTAGGTCTTTACAGGCCCAAAATCGCGTGGCATCGATGCTTCCAACGCACGAAGCCCCGGAAAAATGGGGCCTTCGGGAATGGGTCGAGACCGCTGGGGCTGTTTTCCGAGGTCGAGATCCGAATCTCTAGCGAATCTGCGCCCTCCGGGGGTCTCGATCGGAGAACGCAGGCTCGCGATGGGCGTGCTTTTGTCCAAACCAGAAGCGTGTAAGCAACGAGACCGATAGAAAAAGGACGGGAACCATGAGCGAAGGCAAGCGACTGACGAAGGCGCAGATCATCAGCGAGATCGCGGAGAAGACCGGCCTCAGCAAGAAGCAGGTCGGTGAGACGTTCGAGAGCCTCTCGGGCCTCATCAAGCGCGAGCTCGGCAAGCGCGGCCCGAAGGAGTTCGTGATTCCGGACCTCCTCAAGCTGAAGGTCAAGGAGATCTCGGCGCGCAAGGCCGAGATGCGCAAGAACCCGTTCACGGGCGAGATGAAGCAGTACCCGGCGAAGCCCGCTTCGCGCAAGGTCCGCGCGACGGCGCTCAAGAAGCTCAAGGACCTCATCAACTAACTGTTGGTGAGCGACTGCAGGAGTGCTCGCCTCGGGCGAGCCGACGCAATTGCGTCGGTCCGCTTCGCGGACCACTCCGGCAGACTGACGACGGAGGCGTCCAGCGAGAGCTGGGCGCCTTTTTCGTTTCGCGGCGACGCCGAAGGACCGAACGAGCGGGGGATATCGGGGATGAGCGGGATGTCGGAGATGACGTCCATCCCCCAATCCCACGCATCCCCGACATCCCTTGCAAGATCGGATCAGAGCCCGGCGCGCGCGACGAGCTTGCGAGCTTCGGATCGAGAGCCGCGCACGACGAGCTCCGCATCGAGCCGCCGATGCTCGCCGTGCTGCACGACGACTTCCCCGTCGACGAGCACGTGCCTCACGTCGGCCGGCGTCGCCGAGTACACGACGCGCGCCGCCGCATCGCCTCCGGGCTCGGCGTGAGCGTCGTCGATGCGGACCACGGCGATGTCGGCGCGCTTGCCGATCTCGATCGAGCCAATGGTCTTGTCGAGGCCGAGCACGCGCGCGCCTTCGATCGTGAGCAGCGAGAGCGCGTCCATCGCCTTCATCGCGGCGGCGTCGTCGCGAACGACCTTCGCGAGCAGCGCGGCCTGACGCAGCTCGGTGAACGGATCCATGCGGTTGTTGCACGGTGCTCCGTCGGCGCCGAGGCCGACGACCATGCCCGCCTCGCGCATCGACACGACGTCGGCGATGCCGCTCGCGAGCTTGAGATTCGCGCTCGGGCAGTGGACGAAGCGGGTCCCGCGCTTGCCGCACGCCTTCTTCTGCGCTGCCGTGAGCTGCACGCCGTGCGCGAGCACCGTGCGCGGGCCGGCGATCCCCCACGACGCGAGCGCGTCCACGTCGTCTTTGCCGAGCTGCTTGCGCACCTCGTCGCGCTCGCCGCGATGCTCGGCCGCATGCGAGTGGACGATCGCGCTCTTCGCCTCCGACATCGCCGCCGTCTCGCGCAGGAGCTTCTCGGTGCAGCTCAGGATGAAGCGCGGCGCGAACGCGTAACCGAGGCGACCGACACCGTTCCATCGACCGTGCAGCGCCTCGCTCTGCTGGAGGCTTTCCTTCGTCGACTCGCGCAGGCCCTTCGGCAGCCCGCGACCGGCGTCCATCATCGCTTTGCCGGAGAAGCCGCGGATGCCGCTCTCCTGCATCGCCTCGAAGACGGCGTCCTCTTCGTTCACCGTCCCCATGTCGAGGATCGTCGTGGTGCCGGCGCGCATCATCTCGAGCAGACCGAGGCGCGCGCTCGCGCCGATCGATCGCGCGTCGTGCGCCGCCTCCAGCGGCCAGATGCGCTTGCGGAGCCACACCATCAACGGAAGGTCGTCCGCCATCCCGCGAAAGAGCGCCTGACAGAGGTGCACGTGCGCTTGGACGAAGCCCGGCACGACCGCGCAGCCCGTCGCATCGAGCGAGCGCGCGACCGTGCTCTCGGGGAGCTTTCCGATCGCCACGATTGCCCCGTCGCGCACCAGGATGTCGCCTACGATCACGCGGCGCTTGGGATCCATGGTGAGGATCGTGCCGCCGCGGAGGACCAGATCGAGCTCGCCCTTCATTTCTCTTCTTCGATCTGGGTCACGTCGACGGCCGCGAGCTCCGAGCCGGTTCCGGCGGCGACCTTCAGCGCGACGCCCGCGAACGCGTTCGCCACGACGCTGGCAGGAGGACGATCGGTGTCCGAGCGATCGCTCGTGCCCATGACCATCGTCGAGCGCACGGGCTCCGGTCCCACGCCGAGCACGGCGGGCGTGAACGCGAACGGGAGCAGCGCCGCGGTCGTGCTCTCGAGCACCGCGCCGCTCTCGGAGACGCAGCGCACGGGAAACGAGGGCCCGAGCTCGCACATGACCTGACGGCACATGCCGCACGGCGATCCCGGCTCGCTGCCACCGGTGACGACCGCGATCGCGACGAAGCGACGCGCGCCTGCGACGACGGCGGCGGCGACCGCCGATCGCTCGGCGCAGAGACAGAGCCCGTAGCTCGCGTTCTCGACGTTCGCGCCGAGGAAGATGCGACCGTCCTCCGCCTCGAGCGCCGCGCCGACGCGATACTCGGAGTACGGCGCGTACGCGTTCTCTCGCGCGCGCCACGCAGCCGCGACGAGATCGTCCCAGGCGATCACGCGGCGTCTCCGTGCGCGTGGATCTTGCCGAGCACGCCGCGGAGCAACGCGACGAAGCGACCGCGTGCGGCGCGCGCCGTCTCTTCGACCTCTGCGTGATCGAGCGCCGTCGGCGATAGCCCCGCTGCCTTGTTCGTGATGCACGAGATGCCGAGCACGCGCGCGCCCATGTGCCGCGCCGCGATCGTCTCGAGCACGGTGCTCATGCCGACGGCGTCGGCTCCGAGACGCGAGGCCAGGCGGACCTCGGCAGGCGTCTCGTACGCGGGCCCGAGGTTGCCGGCGTAGACGCCGCGCACGAGCTGGAAGCCCGCGTGGCTCGCGGCCTCGAGCGCGAGCGCTTTCAGCGCGGGATCGTACGCCTTGCTCATGTCGGGGAAGCGCGGCCCGAGCGCATCGTCGTTCGGCCCCGTGAGCGAGCTCTGTCCGGTG
>CAYSCF010000351.1:0-6890 GCA_964429305.1 uncultured Sandaracinaceae bacterium
GTTGTCGTGTCACGAGAATCGCCCTGGAATTCCAGGGACTTCGGCGTTGACACCGCTCGCGCAGCACCTCTATCCTCGCTGCCGCATGTCCCAGAAGCGAATCCTGTTCTTCGAGAGCGACGCAGCATTCGCGGCGGATGTTTCCGAGCGGCTCAGGCGCCACGGCGCCCACGTCGACGTGACCGAGGACGGGAACGCGGGCGTCGACTCCGCCTCGGCCAGCCGACCCGATCTGATCCTTCTTACGATCGAGCTGCCGCAAGTGAACGGCTTCCTCGTCTGCAAGAAGCTCAAGAAGAGCCCGGACACCGCGTCGATTCCGATCATCATCCTCTCGAGCGAGGCGACCGAAGAGATCTTCGAGCAGCACCGTAAGCTGCGCACGCGCGCCGAGGACTATCTCCGCAAGCCGATCGCGATCGACGCGTTGATGGATCACATCCGCGCGATCCTTCCGCTGCCGGACGCGGAGCAAGGTGAAGAAGAGATCGCGATCTCCGAGGAGGTCGACGTCAGCATGGAGGCCTCGCCGGGGGCCGACCTGCACCAGGGGCGCACCGTCGATCCGGACATCGAGGCGTTCGCCGACAGCGCGTTCGATGCGCTGGTCTCGGGCGACGACGAGCACACGACCGTCGGCGTGATCCCGCCTGCGCTCTTGCAGAAGCAGGCCGCGCCCGCGCCGGCCGCGCCGCCGCCACTGGCGAAGGCCGCGCCCGCTCCGGCTGCACCGACTCCTGCGCCCGCCGCCCCATCCGGTCCGTCGCCGGCCGTCGCGGAGCTGGAGCGCAAGCTGCGCGATGCCGAGGCGGCGCTCGCACGCGCCGAGAACCGCGCCAAGGCCGCGGAAGAGACGGCCGCAGGCGCCGAGCGCGCGAAGGCCGAGGTCGCCAACCTCGAGAAGGAGCTCGCCGACACGCGCAAGGTCGCTGCGGCGGCCGCGGCCGGTGGGGCCAAGACCAGCGGCGTCTCGAGCCGCGAGTTCCTCGATCTGCGCGAGGCGCTGAACAAGAAGGACAAGGAGCTCCTCGATCTCCGCGACCAGCTGAGCGGCAAGGAGAAGCAGCTGCTCGAGCTGCGCGACAAGGCGCTCGGCTTCGAGCGCAGCATCGCCGACGCGCAGGACAAGCACCTCGAGATCGAGCGCGCGCACGCCGACGTCAGCGATCAGCTCGCGGCTGCGAACGCCGACAAGGAAACGGCCAGCAAGCGGGCGGAGGACTTCAAGAGCCGCGCCGAGCGCACCGAAGCGCGCGTGAAGAAGCTCGAGAGCGAGGTCGAGACCGAGAAGGCCGTTCGCTCCGCCGATGCGGCGCGCCTGAACGAAGAGAAGCAGAGCGCGATCGCGGCGCTCAAGGCCGAGCACGCCGCCGCGCTGGAGAAAGCGACGCAGGCGCACGAGGCCACGAAGGCGGAGATCGAGAATGCGCGCGCCGAGCACGCGCAGGCGCTCGAGGCAGCGAAGGCGGAGCACGAGAGCGCGCAGGCCACGCTCCGCGACCAACATGCCGCGGCGCTCGAGAGCCAGCAGGTCGAGCACGGCTCGGCGATCGAATCGGCGAAGGCCGACGCGGCGAGAGCCGTGGACGCCGCGAAGGCGGAGCATGCGAAGGCGCTCGATGCCGCGAAGGCCGAGCACGCGCGGGCGCTCGATGCCGCGAAGGCCGAGCAATCCAATGCGCTCGATACGGCGCGCGCCGAGCACGCGAAGGCGATGGCCGCCGCGAGCGACGAGCACTCTCGCGAGCTCTCGATGGTCTCGCAGCAGCACCAGCAGACCGCCGAGACGGCGAAGGCCGCGTTCGAGGCCGAGCTCGCGAAGGCCAAGGCGGAGCACGCCGCCGCGCTCGAAGCGGAGCGCCACGCGAAGGAGACCGCGATCAGCAACTTGATCGCGCAGCACGAGCAGGCCACGGCCTCCACGCGCGAGAACCACGAGAGCGCGACCGCTGCGCTCAGCGCGAGCCACGCGCAGGCGATGGCCGATCGCGAGACGCAGTTCGCCACCGAGAAGCAGACCGCGCTCGACAGCCTCGAGGGCGAGCTGAAGAAGACGCACTCCGAGGCGCTCGCTGCGCTGCGTGCCGAGCACGACAAGGCGCACGAGGAATCGCAGCGCAAGCACGGCTCGGATCTCGCGGCCATCGGTCGCAAGCTCGCCGAGAGCGAGAACCAGAACACGGTCACGAGCGAAGCGCTCTCGGAAGCGCAGGCCGAGCTCGCCATCGCGACCAAGACCAGCGAAGAGCGCGCCGCACGCATCAAGGCGCTCGAAGCGCAGCTCGACGAGGCGAAGGGCAAGATCGCGGGCGACGCCGAGCTGCTCGTGCGCGCACGTCGCGCGATGGAGATCGGCCTGGCGCTGCTCGACGAGCAACAGAAGAACGGGCGCGCCCACGGCTGATCGACGGACGGATCGCGCGGCGCATGTGCGTCGTGCGTTCGACGCCGCGCTGGCCGCGGTCGATGCTCGCGCCGCGACGGCCGACGTGCTGCGCGCGCGGCCGCTGATCGGCGCAGCGTTCGTCATCGCTCTGGGCAAGGCCGCGCTGGCGATGACCGCCGGCGTTCTGGACACGAGCCAGGTCGTGCGCGGCATCGTCGTCGCGCCGCGAGGATCGCGGGCCATGGCGATGCCGCCCGAGATCGACGTGCTCTACGGATCGCATCCGATTCCGGACGCGGACGTCGCGAAGCGCGGCGCCGCGGTGCTCGCATTCGCCGCGCGCATCCCGCGCGAGGCGACGGCCATCGTGTTGATCAGCGGCGGCGGCTCGGCACTCGTCGACGCTTGCGCGCCGGGTCTGACGACCGACGCGCTGGCCGACATCACACGGCGTCTGCTCACGAGCGGCGCGCGCATCGACGAGCTCAACGCGCTGCGCGTCGCGCTCTCGGATCTGAAAGGCGGCGGCCTCGCACGCGCGATCCGTGGTCCGGCCCGGACGATCGTCGTGAGCGACGTCGCCCTTGCCAGCCCAGCCATCGTGGCCTCCGGCCCGATGTCGTCGTGGGTCGGGCCGCATCCGCGCCTCGTCGCGCGACGTCCGCACGTCGCGGCCGTTCTCACCGAAGCGGAGCAGGCGTTCTTCGAGCGATGGCGCGGTCGTCGCGGGACACCGCGCGCGCTCGAGGTCGCCGCGGACAACGATCGAGCCGTGGAGGCGGCGATCGCGGCGATGAAGGCCGAGGGCGGACACGTCGTGCGTGGCGCGCGGCTCGAAGGAGAAGCTCGCGATCTCGGACGCCGTTGGGCGCAGCTCACCCGCTACGCGCGCGTCGACGGCGTGGTCGCCGGTGGCGAGACCGTCGTCACGGTGCGCGGTCCGGGCCGTGGCGGACGCAACCAGGAGATGGCGCTCGCCGCGCTCGAAGCGGGCATCACCGGGACACTGCTCTGCGCGGGCACCGACGGCATCGACGGCCCCACCGACGCCGCGGGCGCCATCGTCGACACACGCACGCGCGAGCTGCTGACGCCCGAGGCGATGCAGCGCGCGCTGCGCGACAACGACGCCTACACCGCGCTCGACACTGCCGGCGCGCTGCTGCGCACGGGCGCGACCGGAACCAACGTCGCCGACCTCGCGATCTGGGCGCGCTGAGCATCGGCGTTCGCGCTACAACCCTCGCGTGATCGCGCCGCTCGAACGTCGCCTGCAGCTGATCACGGGCAAGGGAGGCACCGGCAAGACGACGCTGACTGCCGCGCTCGGCCTCGCGCACGCGGCCCGTGGCAAGAGACCACTGCTCGTCGAGCTCGGGCATCGCGCGTCGCTCGCGCGCGTACTGGGAGTGCCCGCGATCGATCACGAGATCCGCGAGGTCCTGCCCGGCGTGCACGCCACCAATCTGCAAGTGCATCACGCGACGCATGCGCTGGTCCGACGCGCCCTTCCCGCGCGCGTCACCGCCCGGCTGCTTCGATCGGCGCCCATCCGCACGTTCCTCGATGCAGCGCCGGGCGTCGGCGAGGTCGCGACGCTCGATCGCATCCGCTCCTTCGTCGACGAGACCGACTTCGATCCGATCATCGTCGACGGCGACGCGACCGGTCACACGCGCATGCTGTTCGCGCTCCACGGCGTGCTCGCCGGGCTCGGCGTCGGTGGCCCGATCGCGGGACTGCTCGATCGCGCCTCGGGGATCTTCGCCGATGCAGGCGTCGCGGCGGTGCACCTCGCCGCGCTGCCCACGTCGCTCGCGATCGAAGAGACGGTCGAGCTCTGGACCGAGATCCGCGCGGGTGAGCGCGTCGCGCTCGGGCACGTGCTCCTCGATCGCGTGGAAGGCCGAGAAGCGCGCGATCTCGCAACGTCCGTGCTCGAAGCGGCGGAGCGCGACGCGGATGCCCGCATGGCCAGCGCGATCGCTCTCTTGCGTGTCGATCGCGAGCGTTGGGAGCGCGCCCACGTGCTGCGCGATCGCTTGGCGAAGCGCGGCATGTCTCCGCGGGCGATCGACGAGATCGACGGCGTCGTCGATCTCTCCTCCCTGCGGCGCATCGGTCGCGATCTGCTGGAGGACGCGTCGTGAGCGCGTGTGATGCGCTGATCGCGGACGGACGCCTCGTCGTCTGTGTGGGCCCCGGCGGCGTCGGCAAGACGACCCTCGCCGCCGGCCTCGCGGTGCGCGCGGCCGTGATGGGACGCCGCACGTTCGTGCTCACGATCGATCCGGCGCGACGGCTCGCGAGCGCGCTCGGCATCGACGCGGCGCATGCCACCGGCAAGCACGTCGAGGTCGCGCTCGGCTCGCTCGGAGCGCGTGGCACGCTCACCGCGGCGATGCTCGAGCCGCGCGCGAGCTACGACGCGCTGATCACGCGCATCGCGCCGGTCGCCGATCGCGCGCGCATCCTCGACAACCGCGTGTACCAGGCGTTCTCGCGCACGCTCGCGCGCTCGCATGCCTACGTCGCGATGGAGCATCTCTACGACGTGCTCGAGGGGCCGTCGCCACCGGACCTCGTGATCCTCGACACGCCGCCGATGCGCAGCGCGCTCGACATCCTCGATGCGCCGCTCGCGCTGGCCCGATTCGCCGAGCAGCGCTCGCTCGCCGCGCTCGCCGGTGGCGCGGCCGGAAGCGCCGGAGCGTACGCCGCGGGCAAGCTCGTGGGTCTGCTCGCGGGCGCGCAGCTCGGCGGCGAGCTCACGACGTTCCTGCGCACGTTCCTCGGCCTGCGCGCGGGCTTCGCGCAGCGCGCGCGCGCGACGGATCGCATCCTCCGGCAAGACGCGCGCTTCGTGCTCGTCGTCGCGCCGGAGTCGACGCATCTGGCCGATGCGGAGCATCTCGCGACGGGCCTCCGCGAGCGCGGGATCTCGGTGTCGGCGACGCTCGGCAACCGGGCGTTCACCGAAGATCCGCGCGCACCATTCGCACCGATGCCGAAGATGGGCGCGATGCCGTCGGAGCCCTTGCTCGAACGTGCATGGAGGCGCGCGCGCGCCGCCGAGGACGCCGACGCCGCGCGTGCCCGTACGCTCGCCGCGATGCCGGGCGCTCGGATCTCGTTCCCGCGCACGCAGGTCGAGCCCACCGACGTCGCGTTGCTGCACGCGCTCGCGTGCTCCGGCATCGCTTCGTGATCGGTCACACACGCAGCACGACGCCGACGAGCGCATCGAGGCCGAGCGATCCGGATGCCGCACCGCCCTCGCCTTCGGCCCACACGCCGCCGTTCAGTCCCAGCTCCGCGCGGATGCCGAGGCATCGATCGGCCAGCCACGTGATCCCGCCGCGCGCGAGCGCGCCGAGCTCGTAGGTCTCACCGCCTTCGTACTGCGCGTATCCGACCGAGGCTCCGACGCGCAGTATCGGCATCACGTGGCCGACGCGCGGCGTCTCGAGATACCAGAGCAGGCTCATCGGCACCGTCGCGAAGACGCTCGTGCCGCCGCCGGTGTCGCTCAGGCTCGCCATGACGCCCACGACGAACAAGAGCCGAGGATCGATCGCAAAGCCCACGTCGAGCACCGGCTGCACGAGCGCGCCGAGCGCACCGACGCCGCCGCTCCCGAGCTGGAATGCGCTCAACAAGAACGTCGGCGAGATCGAGAGCGACATCTCCACGCTCGCCGGCGCGCCCTCGTCCTGTTCCAGCTCTTGCTCTTGCGCGCTCGCGGCGCTCGCCATTGCGAGCGCCAGAGACACCACACCCACTGCGATCCATGTTCGCATCGTCCGCTACCTCCCGCCGCCGCTCGAGCAGCGCGCGTGCCAGGCGCGAATCACGGTCAATTCATGCGTCGAAACGACTTCGCCCGATGGGCGCTCGCCAAGCTGGCAACGCACGCATCGGGCGAAGGTCCATCTTGTCGGAAGGACTACGCGAGCTGGCGGAGCACGAACTGCAGGATGCCGCCGTGCAGGATGTACTCGACCTCGGCGGGCGTATCGACGCGGCACTTCACGTCGAACTTCTTGTCGCCCGCGGTGACCTTCAGGATCTTGCCCGGCGTGATGCCCGAGCTGATACCCGTGATCGAGACGACCTCGTTGCCCGTGAGGCCGAGCGACGTCGCGCTCTGTCCGTCGACGAACTGCAGCGGCAGCACGCCCATCCCGACGAGATTGCTGCGGTGGATGCGCTCGAAGCTCTCCGCGACGACGGCCTTCGCGCCGAGCAGGTACGTGCCCTTCGCGGCCCAGTCGCGCGAGCTGCCCGTGCCGTACTCCTTGCCCGCGAAGACGACGAGCGGGACGCCCGCCGCGAGGTACTTCTCGCTCGCCTCGTAGATCGACGTGACCGGACCGTCCGCGTCCTTCGCACCGAAGAACTTCGTGACGCCGCCCTCGGTGCCGGGCGCGACGAGGTTCTTCAGACGGATGTTCGCGAACGTGCCGCGCACCATCACCTCGTGGTTGCCGCGACGCGCGCCGTA
>CAYSCF010000352.1:0-6871 GCA_964429305.1 uncultured Sandaracinaceae bacterium
AGCACGGCCGGGACCGCGGCCTTCACGACGCCGCCGAAGCGGGTCGCCATACCGCCCGCGAGAATCACCGCGCCGACCTTGCCGGCGGCGATCGCGCGCTCGCCGATCGCCGCGAGCCGAATGCGCTCGGCGCTGCCTCTCTCTGGCAAACGCACGACGTCGTCGGGGAGCGGCACCTCTACGCGCCCGCGGATCGCGTTGTCCGCGTCGCCGGTGAGCTTGCCGATGAGCTTCGCGAGCAGCTGGGGCTGGTGCCCGAAACGATCGAGCAGTTCTCGAGTCGCGGCGTCGATGGCGGGGACGGACATGTTCGCGCATCATGCACTGACGGCCAGTCTTCGTGGCAGGCATCCTGCAATGCTCGTGGGCGATGCTCGGGGGCCCGGGCGGAAGGTGGACACGCACATGAATTTTCAGCACTTCGTGGGGCCTTTGCTGATGATCGGGGCCATGGCGGCCGGGACCAGCGGTTGTTTCGCCACGCGCGTGGTGCGAGACGACCCGGGCACCGAGTACACGATGGCGAACGTGCGCGAGATTCAGGCGCTGCCGGCTGCGCAGACGGTCGCGGTCGCGCCTCCGGTCGTCGTCACGGCACCGCCTGCGAGCGACGGGACGCTCGTCGTCGAGGCGCTCGCGGTGCCGGCGCCGCCCACCGCGGCGATGCCCGTTCGTCTTCCGGCCGCCGTCGCCGCTGCGGGTGAGACGCACATGGCGCGCGCGGACGTCTCTCCGCCGGCGCCTGCTTGGGGGCCGCTTCCCTCGTACGTCGGACAGTTCGCGGGTGACTGGCACGAGCGTCCGATCTTCGGCGCGCGCGCGCAGTCTTCGGGATCGTTCGGTCGCTGGGGCGGCTCGGGCGGGCACTCCCCGTACGGAGGCTACGGCGCGTCGTACGGCGGCACGTACGGCTCGACCACGGGCTCGTATGGATCGAGCGCTTCGTCATCGCACTTCGCGGGCGGCGGGATGAGCTCCGGCCACTTCGCCGGCGGCGGGATGAGCTCCGGCCACTTCGCCGGCGGTCATTGAGCCGAGCTTCCGGCGACGCTGAGCGCGCCCCTCGAGCGACGGCGCGTGCCGGGTCGCTCGCAACGGCGAAGGCCGCAGTCCGATAGAGAGGCGTGAGCGCTCGTATCGCTTCGCCTCTCGCTGCGCTCGGTCTCGTGGTCGCGCTGATCGGTCTGGCCGGCCTGGCGCGCACGACCCCACGCGCGCCCGAGGCGACGGTCGCACGATCGGCGCCGGCGCCGACGGGGCCGATCGACGTGAACGTCGCGTCGGCCGAAGCGCTCGCGGCGCTCCCGCGGATCGGACCGACCCTGGCAGCGCGCATCGTCGAAGATCGCGAAGCGCACGGGCCGTTTCGGACGATCGACGAGCTGGATCGCGTGCCCGGGCTCGGTCCCAGCACCGTGCGTGAGCTGCGGGCGCACGCGATCGCCGTCGTCAGTACGGAATGAGCCACTGCAGACGCGCACCCGCCTCGAGCCACACGGGCGTCGTGTCGAGCGTCGTGAGCACGACGGAGGGCCGCACGCAGATGCCGAGCGTGACGTCGCGCGAGAGCAGCACGTCGAACCCGACGACGCCGCCTGCCGCGAAGTCGGCCGCGACGAAGTCGTCCGTCAGCGTGACGAGGCCCGAGACGCCGACCCCGAGGAACGGAACGATCTCGAAGATGTCGATCAGGTAGACCAGCTCGACGCCGCCGGCCCATCGATGCATCGGCTCGGGGTGGTAGGCGTATGCGATCCGTCCGCGCAGCTCCCACGTGTCGCCGAGCCCGACCGACACGCCGCCCTCGAGATAGACGCCGTGCGGCGGAAGAGGTCCGCTCGGAACGACGGCATAGCCGGCCTCGAGGCTCAGTCCGATCTGCCGCTCGTACGCGTGCGCCAGGCCGGGTCGCACGAACGCGACGAGTGCCACGAGCCCGAGACCTGTGAGAAGACGCCCCACGCCCCCGCTATGCCACATCGTGCGCCGTGCGTTGACCGAAAGAGGTGCGCGGGTATAGTCCGCCCCTTCTTTTCGCCGCGAGAGCGCTCGCCGGCACGGGACGAAATGGGCGAGCCGAAGGTTCGGCGGCTTTCCTGGCATCGGAGATAGACGTGAGCGACGACGATCAGCGAGACGACGACCAGGACGACACGAGCGCGTCGGACGAAAGCGACGATTCCGAAGGCACCGGCACGGACGCTTCGGACACGGGCTCGTCCGACACGGACGCTTCGGAGACGGACAGCAGCGCGGCAGACGACAGCGATGTCGCGTCGAGCGCTCCGGCGACCAACCCGTACGACGACTCGCCGAGCGCGAAAGCGAAGGCCAGAGCGGCGTCCGCCGGGGCGCGCCTCGCCGCCGCCAAGGCCGCCAAGGCCGCGGTGAAGGCCGCGAAGAAGCAGGCACGCCGCGAAGAAGCGGGCGTGACGCAGTCGGCCGCCGAGCGGGACGCCGAAGATCTGGCCCAGGCGCAGAGCGCCGAAGAGGTCCTCAAGGGCTCGCCGCTCGGTCGCGCCGCGACGCGCGCGGGCGAGTGGACCCAGGCCCACCAGCAGCTCGCGTTCGGGGTCCTCGGCGTCGCGATCGTCGCGCTCCTGGGCTTCCTCGGGTGGAGCTTCTACACGACCTCGCAGGCCGCGGCGGCGGGCGCATTGCTCCAGGATGCGATGGAGATCTCGGGCGCGCCGATCGTCGCGGAAGGCGACGAGGCAGCGACCACCTCCGACGACGACGCGGACGAAGACGACGCTCCGACGTACGCGACGGCGGCCGATCGCAACACGGCGGCGCTCGCGGCGTACCGTCGCGTGAGCAGCGAGTACCCGTCGTCGCAGGCTGCTGCGTGGGCGCGGCTCGGGGAAGGGCGCACGCTGCTCTCGCAGGCAGAGTACGACGACGCGCGCACTGCGTACGAGGCGGCCTTCGATCACAGCGGCGACGAGCCGGTCGTCGCCTGGCAGGCGCTCGAGGGCATCGGCGCGGCGTACGAAGCGCAGGAGAACTGGGCGCAGGCGACGAGCACGTACGAGCGCCTCGCAGCGCTCTCCGATCACGCTTACGAGTCGGTCGCGAACTATCACCTCGCGCGTATGCACGCGGCGTCGGGCGACGAGTCCGCGGCGCTGACCTCGTTCCGTGAGCTGGTCGACACGCTCCGCGAAGAAGGCGACGACGGCGAGCCGCCGTTCCCGTACGTCCTGGCGCAGGCCGATCAGCGTCTTCGCGAGCTCGATCCTTCGGCCGCAGGCGCGGGCCCGAGCCTGCACGGCGCGGGCGGCGGTGGTGGTGGCGCGGATGCCGAAGGTGCCGGCGCCGGCAGCGGCATCGACAACCTCTCGCCCGAGCAGCTCCAAGAGCTCATTCGGCGTCTGCAGTCGCAGGGCGCCGGCGGTGCGGGCGGCGCGGCTCCCACGCCCCCCGAATGATCGATCTGAAGCGCACGCTGAGCGCGGCCGCGGCACTGACTCTGACGTTGGTCGGCGTCGCCGGCTGCAACGGCGTGCCGCCGGGCTTGTTCGGCTACGAGGCGTTCATGGATCGCCCGCCGAGCACGCGCCCACAGGGTCGCATTCGCGTGCGCTGGAGCCGCAGCCTCATGCCGGCGGTCGAGGGTATCGACGGACGCTTCCTGCCGATCGAGCGCGCGATGGCCGCGCTCGACTCGGCGCACGACCGCATCTACGTGGGCTCGGGCCGCGGCTACTTCTGGTCGTTCACGGGCGCCGGCGCACCGGTCTACATGTACCAGGCCGGTGGTGCGATCGGCTGTCAGCCGTTTCTCGACACCGAGCGCGACGAGATTTACTTCGCGAGCGACGATGGCGTCGTGCACTCCCTGGTCGCATCGACCGGTGAGGTCCGCTGGCGCGCGGAGATCGACGGCGCCGTCGGCCGCCGACCGATCGCGACCGACGAGACGCTCTACATCGCGACCGACGCCGACGTGGTCGTGGCGTTCACGCGCGACACCGGCGAAGCGCTCTGGCGTTACCGCCGCGACGCGCCCGCGGGCTTCTACATCGCCGAGCACGCCGGCCTCACGCTCGAAGGACGCCGGCTCATCACGGGCTTCACCGACGGCACGGTGGTCTCGCTCGATCCGCTCGATGGTCACGTGCAGTGGACGCGGGAGACGCTGGCCGACCTGCCGACCGTCGCCGCGACCGACGTGATGCGGTTCACGGACGTCGACACGACGCCGGTCATCGACAACGGCGTGATCTACATCGCCTCGTTCGCCGGCGGTCTCTACGCGCTCGACGAGAACAGCGGCTCGGTTCGCTGGATCCGCACCGAGCTCACCGGCATCACGGGCTTGGCCAAGGCGCCCGACGACATGCTCATCGCGTCGTCAGGCGACCTCGGTGTCATGGGGATCGATCGTGCGACCGGCGACCGGCTCTGGCGCCATACGATCGCGCGCGGCGCGCCGACGGCTCCGCGCGTCGTCGACGATCTGGTGATCTTCGGTGAGACCGAAGGCGGTCTGATCTCGTTGCTCGCTTCGAACGGCCAGGAGGTCGGACGCATCGAGAACGGCCACGGCTTCGCGGCGCCGGTCGACGTCGATCACGGGCTCGGCGCGGCGATCTCGAACGCCGGCGGGCTGTTCGTGTTCTCGGTCGATTGATTCTCTGGGCCCAACGCAGACTGCGAAATCGCCCTGTTTCATGGGCTATACGACTTCGCAGAAGATGGATTATGTCAAGTCGTGGAGCTCGGATTCGCTAGCTCTTGTCGCGGCCCAGGAACAGCTGCTTGGCCAGCTCCGACGCGTCCAGCTGACCGGCATTGACCAAGGCCTCCACGACCGCGCGTCCGAGCCGTGAGAGCTCGAGCAACGCCGTGATGCGGTCGCGCCGAACGGTGTCGGTCTCGGGCGTCTCGCGCAGCGCTTGCTCGAACGCGGCGATGGCCTCGACGACCTCCACGAGCTCGCGCTCGCGGAACACGCGCGAGACCATCTTCCACACGTTGTTCTCGGCGACGAAGTGCTCCTGACGCTCGCCGTCGAGAAAGACCCGACGCACCACGCCCCAGCGCTGCAGCTCGGTCAGCGTCATGGAGACCGAGCCGACCGATACCTTCAGGCGTGCGCGCAGCGTCCGCGCCGACAGCGGCTCGGTCGCGAGGTAGAGGACCGCCCAGACGCGGCCCATGTTGCGCTTGAAGCCCCAGAACTCGATCAGCCGCCCGAGCGCATCACTGACGATCCGCTCGGCCGGCGAGAGATCCTCGTCTGCATCGACGGGATCGTTCATGAGCGGATCAGTCGCGGACGCGCTCGACGTAGAAGCCGTCGAACCCGTCGCCGTAGTCGCCCTCGCCCGCCGCGAACACCACGACGCGGACGTTGCGGATCTGCACCGCGTGCAGACCGACGGGCAGGACCATCGTGACGCCCGTGTCCTCGGGCGCGACCTCGACCTGCTCGGTCGGCTGCTCATCGCCACCGGCGGCTGCCGCGAGCAGCGCCTCGAGGCTCTGATCATCGCCGCTCGTCGCCGAGCCATCGGCCGACGGCGTCGCCTCGGTCGTCGCCGGCGCGCCGCTCTCCTGCGGAACCTCGGCGTCGGCTTCTTCGGCCGTCTCGCTCGCCGCGCTCTCGCTCGCCGTGATCGACTCGATCGGCTCCGGAATGACGTCCACGGGACGCGCGCCCGGCGCGGCCTCCGCGATCACCGGGAGCAATCGCTGCAACGCCCACTCCATCGCCTGCTGGCGCTGCGCCGGGTCTTCGTCGGTCACGAGCGTGCGGTTCTCGAGCTCGTACCAGCGCGAGAAGCCCATGTTGGGCATCAGCACCTCGACGCGCTCGACGTGGCCGCTCTCGAGCCGGATGCGCATGAAGAGCTGCATCTCGCGCTCGATGCGCGTCGCGCCCGGAACCGGAATCGCATAGTGCGCGTGGTAGTGCTTGAGGCAGTGCGTCGGCGTGCACATCGGAGCCGGCGCCTGACCGAACGCCGTCGAGAACTCCGGGTTCGCCCGCGCGACCTGCGCGATCGACTGGCCGTAGTTGCGGATGCCGAGGAGCGTGCGCGCCCAGAACGTCGTTGCCTGCGTCACCCACTGGCGGCGCTGCTCGGCTTGCGCCGCCGCATCGACACGCTGGACCGCGACCACGTGCTCTTGCTCGACCTCGCGGTGCTCTTCGACGTGTGAGACCGCCGCCAGGCGCGCGTGCGCCTGCTCCGCGTACGTCCCGTCCGGATACGCGGCGAGGTAACGCTCCAGGCCCGCTTGCGTCGAGTTTCCCGAGAGCCAGACGCCCTGCTCTCGCGCGTCACGCTCGTTGCTGATCTCGGAGGCCCAGTACCCGTGTGGGTAGTGCTCCATGTACGTCGCCATCGCGAGCAGACGCTCGTCGTCGTTCTGGGCGAGATGCACGGTGCGATAAGCGCCGTACTCCTCGTGCGTCGCGAAGACGGAGCAGCCGCCGATCCACAGGACGAGCGTGACGAGTGCAATCGCGCGGCGCATCAGATGCCTCCCGCCGAGCCGAGCATCGCAGCGCCGCAGAGCGTCGTGCTGTCGCACTCGGTCAACATGTTCGTCGGCGTGCTGATGCGATTCGCGTCCGACACGGCGTCGATGCACGCGTCGGCGAGCTGCTTGCTGGGCGAGCACCCATCGGGCCAGTTGAACCCGGCGCACGTCGTGTCGATGTGCATCATGCACACGCTGTACTGCGTGCCGTCGATGCGTCCCGCCGTGAAATCGCGCGCGCACGCATACGTCTCTTTGTCCGTACAGAACTGCACACGGTCCACCGCCGGCGCGCCGCCGCCGCTGCAGTTGCCGACGTAGCCCGGCGTCGGCCCGACGATGGGCAGCGTCATCACGACCAGCGCGCCGAGGCGCA
>CAYSCF010000353.1:0-6862 GCA_964429305.1 uncultured Sandaracinaceae bacterium
GCGTTCGCGCCACGACCGATGCCGCCTTCGCGAACGGGCCGAGTGGTGCCGCCGCCGACGTCGGACCTGCAGTGGGACGAGGACGAGCAAGTCACGAGCACGAACATCTCGCCGTCGCATCCACCGCCCCTGGCCGTTCCCGCGCCTGCGATTCCGCCCTGGGCCGTGGTCGTCGCGCAGCGCCCGGTGGTCGTCGGCACGCGACCGCCGACCGTGCCGCCGCCGTCTCGGCCGGCGCTTCCGAACGCGACGCTCCCCGCATCGCGTCAGGCGTTGTCGGGAACGAACCGCCCGCCGCCGCTTCCGGAGCCGCAGCGGATCGCTCCGCCAGCGCCGCCTCCGCCGCTTCCTGCTTCGCCAGCCCGCGCACCTTCCGCTGCGCCGCCCGCTGCGTGGACCGCGCAAGACGATCCGTTCGCGGCCGCGCTTCCGCAGCTGCCACCGACCTCCGATTTCGCATCCGCGCCCGCTCCCGCGCCGATTCCCGAGATCCCGCTCACACCGATCGCGCCGCCGCTGCTGCTCGACGTCACGCCGCAGACGCTCGGTGTGGAAACCGTCGGCGGCTATTGCGAGCCGGTCATCAAGCGCAACGCAGCGATCCCGGTCGAGCAGACGCGGATCTTCAGCACGGCGTCCGATGGTCAGCAGACCGTCCAGGTCCGCATCGTCCAGGGCGAGTCCCGCCTGCGTGACGAGAACCAGTCGCTCGGCGAGATCCATCTCGAGGGTCTGCGCCAGGCGCACCGCGGCAACGTGAAGATCGGCGTCACGTTCGTGATGGACGCCAACGGTACGCTCGGCGTGCGCGCGCGCGATCTCGAGACCGGGCGCGAGCAGAACGTCCGCATCCAGCTGGTCGGCGGCATCAGCGACGACGAGGTGCGCCGGATGCAAGAGCGCCAACAGCGGATGGTGTGATGCCGCCCATCGGCACGCGCGCGCCCGCTTGACCGTTCGCGCGTTCGGCACGATAGCTGGATGATGTCGTTCTTCGCGGCGCTTCCGGACGCGGTGTCGGTGTACGAGGTCTCTCCGCGCGACGGTCTCCAGAACGAGGCCGTCACGGTGCCGACGACACGCAAGATCCGCCTGATCGAGGCGCTCGTTCGCGCGGGGCTCAAGCGGATCGAGGCCACGAGCTTCGTCTCGCCGCGCTGGGTCCCGCAGCTGGGCGACGCCGAAGAGGTCTGCTCGCTCCTGCCGAAGGGCGGCGACGTCACGTTCAGCGCGCTCTGCCCGAACGAGCGGGGCCTCGAGCGTGCGCTCGCCTCGAAGATCCCCGAGATCGGCGTCTTCATCAGCGCGAGCGAGACCCACAACCGCAAGAACGTGAACAAGACGACCGCGCAGACGCTCGACGTCTTCAGTCGCGTGATCGGCCCTGCGACCAAGGCGGGCATGCGCGTTCGCGGCTACGTGTCGACGGTGTGGGGCTGCCCCTACGAGGGCGACATCGATCCGAAGGTCGCGCTGCGCATCGCGCATCAGCTGATCGAGGCGGGCTGTTATCAGATCTCGCTGGGCGACACGATCGGCGTCGGGACGCCGCGCCAGACGCGCGACATCCTCTCGCTCTTCCTGTCCGAGATCCCTTCCGAGAAGATCGCGATGCACATGCACGACACGCGCGGGACCGCGCTCGCGAACGTCGTCATCGGTCTCGAGATGGGCATCCGCACGTTCGACGCCGCCGTCGGTGGCCTGGGTGGATGCCCGTACGCGCCGGGCGCGGCCGGCAACCTCGCGACGGAGGATCTGGTGTACATGCTCGACGGCATGGGCGTCGCGAGCGGCGTCGATCTCGGCAAGCTGTGGGAGGCCGGGCAAGTCGCGCAAGCGGTCGTCGGTCACGAGCTCGCCGGCAAGGTCCACAAAGCGGGCGTCCGGTCGCTCAGTCACTGAGTGAGACGAACGCGCGAGAGGCGCAGCGACCAGAGCAGCACGGCGATCGACGAGCCCGCCATCGCGGCGGCCGCGACGGGCGCGCCTCCGATCCAATCGATCGCACCCGCCGCCGCGAGCGGGACCGCGACGACGTTGTACGCGAATGCCCAGACGAGGTTGCCGCGGATCGTACGGCTCGTCGCGTCCGCGAGCGATGTGGCCGTCTCGACGCGTGCGAGGTCTCCGTCTCGTAGCGTCAGCGCCGCCGAGCGAACGGCCGCGCCGGCGCCGCCGCCGATCGCGATGCCGACGTCGGACGCGGCGAGAGCCGGAGCGTCGTTCACACCGTCGCCGATCATCGCGACCACGTCGGCGCGTCGTGCGTCGGTCACGACACGGGCCTTGTCCTCGGGTCGCATTCCACCGTGAACCGCGCTCGCATCCAGTCCGACCTCGAGCCCGACCGATCGCGCCGTGTCCGCGTGATCGCCCGAGAGCATCTCGAGCGCGATGCCGCGCTTCCTGAGGCGCGCGATGATCTGCGCGACGCGCGGGCGCAGTCGATCGCGAATCGCGAAGAGCGCCACCGGCACGTCGTCGACGCTCGTGACCACCAGCGTGCAGCCCTCGGCGCGAAGCGCCGCCGCGCGTGCTGCGGCGATCTCGGCGCTCGCCGCCTCGACGCGCACGCGTTGCCCGTCGACGTTCGCTTCGATGCCGCGCCCGGGCACCACGCGCGCGTCGGTCGCGGGGAGGGCGGCGATCCCGCGCTCCATCGCCGAGAGGAAGAGCGCGCTGCCGACGGGATGCTCCGAGTCGGCCTCGATCGACGCGGTGAGCTCCCACGCGCGTCGCTCCGGGACGTCGCCGAGCATCACGATCTCCTGCACGCGCGCGCGTCCTTCGGTGAGCGTCCCCGTCTTTTCGAAGAAGAGCCGCGTCACACGCGCGAGATCGAGAAAGCGCGTCGCGTCCCGCACGACGATCCCCTCGCGCGCGGCTCGGCCGAGCGCGGCGACGAGCGCAGCCGGCGTCGCGAGACCGAGCGCGCACGGACACGTCACCACGAGCACATCGATCGCGGGACGCGTCGCTTCGAGCGCGCTCGCGCCCATCGCGAGATGGACGAAGAACGCCGAGACGGACGCCGCGAGCGCGAGCGGCACCACGAGACGGCTCGCGCGGTCGGCGAGCATCGCTTCGCGCGGTGGCCGGCTCAGCGCTGCGCTCGTCTCGGCCTCGAGCCTGCCGCGAAAGCTCGCGGCGCCCACGGCGCTCACGCGGATGGACAGAGGTGCGGGCCCGTTGAGCGTCCCGCCGAGGACGATCTCTCCGAGTGCCTTCGCGCTCGCTCGGCTCTCGCCCGTGAGCGCGGCCTCGTCGACGTACGCGTGCTCGCTCTCGAGCGTGCCGTCGGCGGGGACGATCGCGAACGGCGCGACGCGCACGACGTCGTCCGCGCGCAGCTCGCCGATCGCGATCTCCGCCGTCGCGCCGTGTCGCGTGACGCGCACCGGCGCGGCATCCGAGCCTGCGAGGCGATCGAGCTCGGCCGTTGCTCTCTTCTTCGCGCGAGACTCGGCGCTCTTGCCTCCGAGCACGATCGCGATCACGAGCGCGGCCGTCGATGCGTCCGAGTGGCCGTGCCCGTGGTGCGACGGCACGAAGAGCGACATCGTGCCGAGCGCGAGCGCGGCGGTGCTGCCGAGCACGACCAACGTCTCCATCGCGACATCGCGCGCCAACGCGAGGCGCCACGCGCGCACGAAGAGCGGGCCCCCGAGCCCGAACGTGACCAGCGCGGAGATCGCGAGCGTGATCCAGGGCGGAGCCTGTGTGAAGACGTCGATCGCGAGCGCGGTCAACGCGAGAAAGATGGCGATCGGCGCGCGGAGCTCGCGGGTCGGCTTCGTCGCGGGCGCGCCTACCTCGCGTCGCTGGAGCTCGTAGCCCGCCTTGCGGACCGCCTCGGCCAGCTCCGCGTCGCGCGGCGTTCCCACCACACGCGCGCGCTCACGCACGAGATCGACGCTCGCTTCGCTCACGCCCTGGACGCGCTCGATCGCACGCTCGACGCGCTTGGCGCACGACGCACACGTCATGCCTCGGACGTCGTAGATCGCCTCGCTCATCTGCTCGCGATCTCCTTCTAGGACCGGGCGCCCGGACCGCCAGCGGCGCGTGGTACCGTGGCCCCATGGCCAAGACTCCTCCTCCCATCACGCTCGCGCAGTTCCTCGCGAAGGCCGAGGCCGTGAAGGTCACGATCGGCGGTCAAGAGATGACCGCGGACGTGAAGTCGTTCTCCACCGGCTCGTTCGGCTGGAACATCAACGGCAAGACGACGATCACCGTCGACGGCAAGGCGCTCCCCGTTCAGATCGGCCTGAACCTCACGATCGTCGGGAGCAAAGAAGCGCCGCGCGAGTAGCTACTTCTTCTTGGCGCCCGCGCGGCCCGCGAGCGCGCGCTCGAGCTCCGTCGTGAGCTGATCGCGGATCTCGCGATCGAGCGCCTGCGCCATCTCGACCTCGACCACCTGCTGCGCGAGCGGCCGGACGCGACGCACGGCCAGCTCGATGCGTCGCAGCGCTGCGCCCTTCGGTGGCGACTTCGTGCCTGGCGGCGCGATGATGTGCTGGGCGAAGAGACGCACGAAGCGTCGCGCGATCTGCTCGACCGCGGGGCGCAGCGCCGTGAGCTCGGTCAGGAGGGCCTCGATCGGCACGCCGACACGCGCGACCTCGAGGCCCGCCGCGAGAAGACGAGGGCTCGGCGCACGCAGCTCCGTTCCCTCGAGAACGAGCACCTTCAGCTCCAGTGCGCGCGCGATGAGCGATGGCGTCGCCGCCGTGCCGAGCTCGGCGAGCAGGCGCCCGGCCTCGACCACCTCCGGCTTCTCCGCATTGAACGGAGAAGTGACCGCTTCCTCCAGCCCGAGGACGTCTTCGAGCCGACGGCCCGCGGCCCAAGCGCTCGTGAGCTCCTTGATGTTCGCGATCGAGTAGCCGCGCTCGAGCAGGGCCGAGATCGTCCGCAAGCGCGCGAGGTGCGACTCGTCGTAGTACGCGACACGGCCTTGTTGGCGCGGCGCGTGGAGCAGCCCGCGCTCACGGTACGCACGCACGTTGCGCACGGTCGTGCCCGCAGCGGTGGCGAGCTCCTCGATCCGCAGCGGGCGAGAAGGGGGCGCAGAAGAGGGTCGAGCCTTGCGAGCGCGCGGTGCCACGCGCCCGCCATCCCGCGAAACCGCCCCCGCCGTCAAGCCGGGAGCGGCGCGCCGTTCAGCTGATCGACCAGCTCGTTGAAGACGCGCTCCGCTTCGGGATTGGTGACGACGTCGGGATGGAAGTCGCGCGCGAGGTAGCGGCGCAGGCTCTTCACGACGTAGGGCACGCTGCGATCGGCTGCCTTCCAGAAGCGCGCCGACTTGCGCGCATCGACCGCTCGCCACGACGCGTGTCGGTCCTCGAAGCGAAGCGTCGCGAATGCCGTGGTCCAGGCCATGCCGAGCGTCGCGAGCCCGATGCCCAGCCCGATCACGCGCGTGCGCATCCGCGGGTCCACCTTCTGGAGCACGTCGAACGCGACGCTCCGGTGCTCGATCTCTTCGGCGGCGTGCCAGCGCAGCATGCGTGCGAGCTCCGGATGCGCCGACTCGAGCACGCGCGTCGTGAGCGCGACCTCGGCGAGCGTCGCGGTCATGTGCTCGAGCGCGGCCGTCGACGCGAGCCGCCACGGCTTCGGGGTCGCTCGCTCCACGACGCCGTACATCAGCCACTCGTACGTGCGCAGATACCGCTTCACGTCGTGCCCACGCGATGCGATCGACTTGTTCATCCGGTCGTGCTCGTGACCGTGACGGCCTTCCTGGCCGACGAAGCCGCGCACTCGCGCGCGCAGCTCCGGGTCGCTCTCGTAGCGATCGGCGAACGCGAGCACGCTGCGGATGAAGAAGCGCTCGCCTGCGGGGAACACGAGGCTGAGCGCATCGACGAGGTCCGACGCGAGCGGGTCCGTCGCCAACCATCCGCGCGTGACGTCGTCGAGCGCGAAGTGCGGAGCGCGGACACGGATCGAGCGAGGTGCGATGCGGGGATCGAGCATGTCCAGAAGCTGCCATCGCGCGATGGCAACGTCAACAGTGTCCGATGGAAAGGTATGACCGTTGCGCACACATGCATCTCCGTGCTTCGATCTCTGTCGCCATGCGGGCTGCCACTCTCGCGCTCCTCTCTCTCGGTCTCGCCACACCCGCGCTCGCCCAGTGCCCCGTCGCACCGGACCCGCTGGCCGATCAGTGTCACGCTGGGAGCGTCGACTTCGTCAGCGCGGACCGCGCGCTGCCTTCGATCTCGCTCGATAGCGGGTGGGTTCCCGACGGCTCGCCCATCCAGGTGCACTTCGGTTTCGATCTCATGGCCGAGACCGAGGTCGATCTCGGCGGGAACGTCGTCACGGCATGGCCGACGACGCCGCCGACGCGCGCCGTCGCGATCTCGGTGCCGGGCCGGCCGGCCTCCGGCCGTCTCGAGATGGCGTACGGCTTCCAGATCGTCGCGCAGATCCGGTTGCACCTCGACGTGGGCGGCACCGTCTACGACTTCACCGGCGACATTCCGCTCCCCGGCTCTTTCCCGCACGACCTACGTCTCGCCGCGAGCACGACCTTCGATCCGTTTCTCCTCCCCGGCGCGCCCATGCGGCCCGTCATGGCGATGGACTCGACCGATGCGGTGCGCGTGATCGGCCTCAGCGTCTCGTCGCTCGCCGGCGTCTCGATCCCGGGCATCGACGGTGGCATCGATCTGAGCGCGCGGGCATCGCTGACGACGAGCTATCAGACCGATCGGATCGACGTCACGCGCAGCATCGGCTCGTACATCTCGAACGAAGGCGCGAACGTGCCACTGCCGCCGCTCGACTCGACGCTCGGCTTCGGCGCGTCGACCGACGTCACGGTGCTCCCGCACGG
>CAYSCF010000354.1:0-6860 GCA_964429305.1 uncultured Sandaracinaceae bacterium
AGCGACGCGCCCGAGGTCGAAGAGGCCGAGCTCCAAAGTGATCCGCAGCGCGGAACGCTCTTCGTCGTCGTCAACGCGAGCGGGCGCGTGCTGGCCGCGCGTCACACGCAACACGGGCGCGTGCGCGGGCTCGTCTACACGGGCCCGGGATCGCTGGCGTCGCTCGGAGCGTCGCACGGCGCGAGCCGCGTGATCGTCATGCGCGAGGGCGCGCTCGAGGAGATCGTGCAGCGCGCGACGTCGCGCATGGAGCGCCACGACGACTACGTCGCGCAGTGGCTGATCGTGATCCGCGCGATCCGCGCGGCGATCGAGGCGGGACTGGTGGAGATCTGGCCGCGCCCGCTGGCGAACGTGCCGATCCCGAGCGCGGCGGTGGTCTCGCGCGCGGTCGACGCAGTGTTGCCCGACGAGCGATCGACGGTGCTCGGGGTGTTCTCGCGCACGACCCCGTGGACGTTGGTCGCGCTGCGGCGCTCGGCGGGCGAGATCGATCGCATCGTCGGGCCCGACGTCATCTCGCGGTGGACCGGGCCGCTCGGCGGCGACTTCCGGCGTGATCATCGCATCATCACCGAGGCGATCAGCCGCCATCTCGCGCCGGTTCATCTCGGGATCTACGCCGACGAGCACGACCTGCGCGCGCTCTTGCGCGACGCGCGTCCGGGCGCGTGGACGAGGGCGGTGGTCGCGCGCGACATCATCGTGCAGCCGACGCCGCCGTACATCGCGGTCGCGCTGGCCGCGGACGGCATGCGCGCGGCAGCGAAGCGAACGGAGTCGTGGGTCGAAGGCACGGCCGTGAAGAACGTCCTCGCGCAGATCGCGCCGCTCGCGAGCTTCGTGCGCGGCCGCGCCGCCGAGGTCGCGAGCGTGACGCAGCTGCTCGGGTTCGATCCATTGAAGTTGCTCGCCGCATGGCTCGAGGGCACCGAGCCCGTCGCTTCCAGCACGGTCGTTGGCCACGCGGCGCCGCCCGACGACGACGAATAGCCTCGCTCTCTAAACGACCCGCTCGATCTTCATCTCGACCGCTTCCCCACCCCGATACGTGTCGGGCCGCAGCGATCCAATCAGCGAAACGCTCCCGCCGATCCGCGAGAGCTCGCCGGCCATGTCCCAACCGAATGCGGTCAGTCGCGCATCGCCGACGCGCAGCACGAGCTTCAGGTTGCCGTCGCCGACGCTGCTCGCGTCCTCGACCTTCGCGCCGTCGATCAGGAAGCGCGGCTCGCGGTTGCCATGCCCGGTCGGCTCGAGCAGGCACAGCTCGGTCGCCGTCGGGATGCCGAAGCGCACGCCGTCGAGCACGACATCGACCGCACGGTCGGGACGAGCGCCGAGTCCTTCTCCGCGAAGGCGACGGCACTCGGCATCGAACGCCTCGACGAATTCCGGAACGCGCGCCGCCGCGATCGTGACGCCCGCAGCCGCCTGATGGCCACCGAATCGGATCAAGAGCGCACGACACGCCGCGATCGCATCGAACACCGGAAATCCCTGCGTCGTGCGCGCGCTTCCGTGCGCGGTGTCGCCCTCGATCGCGAGCACGATGCTCGGCGCATCGAAGAGCTCGACCATCCGCGCGGCGACGATCCCGACGACGCCGCGATGCCATCGGTCCGACGCGACGACGATGCCGCCGCCGGGCTCGATGCCGCGCGCGCGGACCATGTCGGCCGCCTCTTCCGTGATGCGCCGCTGCAGCTCCTTGCGCTCTTCGTTCAAGAGCTCGATCTGCCCCGCGATCGATCGCGCATCGTCGATCGAGCGGCTGCGCAAGAGCGAGAGCGTCAGCGATGCGTCGCCGAGCCGTCCCGCCGCGTTCAACCGCGGCGCGAGCCGGAAGCCGATGTCCGAGCCGCCGATGCGCGTGCCGGGTCTCACCCGCGCGCGCTCGCGCAACGCGACCACGCCGGGTCGGGCCTCCGCGCTGCCGAGCCGCGCGAGCCCCGCGCGAACCAGACGCCGATTGTCACCGTCGAGCGGCATGACGTCGGCCACCGTTCCGAGCGCGACGAAATCGAGGAACGGGCGCAGGTCGAGATCGCTCTTGCGCGCGCGGCGCAGCGCGGCGCCGATCGAGAACGCGAGCCCTGCGCTGCACAGGCCCTTGTACGTGAAGCCGCAGCCCGGCTGGTGCGGGTTGAGGAACGCGACGGCCGGCAGCGGCTCGTCGGGCACGCGATGATGATCGACGACGATCGTCTCGATCCCGGCCCGCCGCGCATCCTCGAGGCGCGGATGATCGGTCGAGCCGCAGTCGCACGTGATCAGGAGCGAGGGCCGGGTCTCCTTCACGCGCGCCAGGGCCGCATCGCTCAGGCCGTAGCCCTCGAAGCGGCTGGCCGCGATCGCCGTGACCTGACCGCCCAGCGCCTCGATCACGCCAGCGAGCAGCGCAGTGCTCGTCGTCCCGTCGACGTCGTAGTCGCCGTAGAGCGTGATGCGCTCGCCGCGATTCATCGCCGACGAGATCCGATCCGCCGCTTCGCTGCGCCCGATCATCGCGTCGGGCGCGCTCAGCCCCGCGAGCTTCGGGTCGAGGAAGTCTTTCGCCCGCTCCGTCTCGACGAGGCCGCGATGCAGCAGGATCTGCGCAACCGTGCTGCCGATGCCGAGCTTCTCGCCCAGCTCGGCGGCCGCGCTCGGATCACAGAGCCGCAGCTGCGGCGTGGTGTGCTCGATGGGAGCCGCTGCGCCGCCGCTCTCGCTGGCGGCGCTCGGGTCGCGGTTCACGGCCTACTCGAGGCGTCGAAGACGCGAATGAACGGCTCGCCTCTGCGGCCCTTTCCGTCCGCGGGCTCGACGCCCGCTCCCGTCCGGGTCCTCCGCGGCGAGCACTCTCGTCGGCGAATCACGCCTTCGCAGGACGCGTGGTGCCGCCCGCCTGGCGACGCTGCGCCCGGAGAGCCTCGATGCGGCGCTCACGGCTCGCGCGCAGGTAGTTGTCCATCCACTCGGTGATGGGCGCCGCGATGTAGATCGACGAGTACGTGCCGACCGCGAAGCCGACCTCGAGCGTGAACGTGATGTCGCGGATCGTCTGCGTGCCCCAGATGAAGAACGCGGCGATCGAGAGCATCGTGACGCCCGACGTGATGATCGTGCGGCCGAGCGTCTCGGTGATCGAGATGTTGATGAGCTCGTGCAGCGACTTGTCGCGGTGACGTCCGAGGTTCTCGCGGATACGGTCGAAGACGACGATCGTGTCGTTCATCGAGTAGCCGATGACCGTCAGGAGCGCGGCGACGATGGTGAGGTTGAACTCGCGCCGCGAGATGACGAACACGCCGATCACGAAGAGCGAGTCGTGCGCGAGAGCGACGACGCCGCCGGGGGCGAACCGCAGATCGAAGCGGAACGCGACGTACACCATGATGAACGCGATGGAGTACAGGAGCGCACGCAGCGCGGCGTAGCGCAGCTGCTCGCCGGCGCGCGGGCCGACCCACTCGACCCGATCCGGCTCGTTCGGGCCACGCTCCGCCAGGCGCTCGTCGAGCTGCTCGATCATGTGATCGGCGATGCCGACGAGGTCCGCCTCGAAGCGGTGCTCGTCCTCCGGACCGAAGCGGCGAACGGTGCCGCGAACGCGGATACCCGCGTCCGTGAGCGCCTGCTGGATCGCGCTCATGTCCGCCTCGTTCTCGAGGCGGATGCTGACCTTGTCGCCACCGGGCGAGACGCGAACCGCGACGACGCCGGTGTGGAGCGAGTCGTTCAGGTGCTGGGTGATCGTGTCGTTGATGCCCTCGGGCAGCGTCGTCGTCTCACGCACACGGATGATGTACGTGTTCTCCGCGCCACCCTGGACCGCGATCACGTCGGGGCTCTCGTAGCCGAGATCGACGAGCGTGCTGCGCAGCTCGCTCGAGCTGATCTCTCCACCGAACGTCGTCTGCAGCTCGGTACCACCGCTGAAGTCGATGCCGTAGTTGAGACCGGGATAGAAGAGCGACGCCGTCGCTGCGACGCAGACCAAGATGGACGCGCCGACCGCAGGATTGCGGTACTTCATGAAGTCGATCGTGTTGCCGGGCTTGAACAGTTCCATGGCTTGCTCCGGTCAGCCGATGCGCAGGCGGCGGACCTTGAGTCCGCGCACGAGCCAGTCGAAGGCGATCTTCGAGCAGAAGACGCCGGTGAAGAGCGAGGCCGCCACGCCGATCATCAGCGTGACCGCGAATCCGCGAATGGGGCCGGTGCCGTACTGATACAGCACGACGCCCGAGATGAACGACGTCACGTGACCGTCGAAGATGGACGAGAAGGCGCGGTTGAAGCCTTGCTCGACCGCTGCACGCGGCGACTTCCCGAGCCGCAGCTCTTCGCGCATGCGCTCGTGGATCAGCACGTTGGCATCGACGGCCATACCGACGGTGAGCGCGAGACCGGCGATGCCGGGCAGCGTCAGCGTGGCCTCGAAGGCCGCGAGGATCGCCGCCGTCATCATCAGGTTGATGATGACCATGAGATCGGCGATGAGACCGCCCGCCTCGTAGTAGACGGCCATGAACACGAGCACGAGCAGGATGCCTGCGAGCGCGCCGGTGAGGCCCTGCGAGACGGCGTCCGAGCCGAGCGTCGGGCCGATGAGCTGCTGGTTCGCCGGACGAATCGGCGCCGGGAGCGCGCCCGCGCGGAGCACGACGACGAGGTCGTTCGCCTCGTTCATCATCTCCTGGTACGGCCGGAAGCCGCCCAGCGTGATGCGGCAGTGACCACCGCCGATGCGGGTCTGGATGTTCGGCGCCGTCTGGACGCGGTCGTCGAGCACGATCGCCATGCGGCGATGCACGTTCGCGCCGGTCAGGCGCTCGAAGGCGCGCGCGCCGCCGCTGTTGAACGTGATGCCGACGTTCGGGTTGCGGTCCTGCGGATCGAACTGGACGCTCGCGTCGTCGATCGCGTCGCCGGTGACCTCGGCGCGGTTGAAGAGATAGTACGAGCGCCAGACCTCGCGCGCGTGGCCGTCGTCGTCCTCGTAGTCGACCTGGCCGACCGCGAGCTGGTGATCGTCCGAGACCTGGCCACTCGCCGTGAGCTCGCGGATGTAGTCCGTCAGACGCGCGCGCGCGTCGTCGCCCTCGGCGGTGAGGTAATGCGTGGTGACGTTCGGATGATCCTCACCCGCCTGCACCTGCTCGGCCGCGCGCGAGATCCCGTCGGGGACGTCCGTGAGGCCCTGCACGAAGTCGTTCGCATCGTCGACGATCTTGAACTCGAGCCGCGCCGTGCGCCCGATGATCTCGCGGATGGAGTCGAAGTCTTCCTGGCTCGCGCCCGGCAGCTCGACGACGATGTTCTCTTCGCGCGTCGAGACCGCGGCCTCGCGCACGCCCATCTCGTCGATGCGGTTGCTGATCGTCTCGCGCGCCTGGTCGACGGCCGTCGTGCGCAGGTGCTCGATGCTGTCGTCGCGGAGCGCGAGCGTCACCGAGTCCGCCGAGCGCGCGACCTCGCGGAGATCGCCCCAGCTCGTGACCATGTCACGGTCCAGCTCGCTCACGTCGCTCTCCGAAGAGAACGTCAGACGGAACGACGAGTCGTCCACGGAGTGGCCCGTGACGCGCTCGGCCGTTGCTTCGAGCTGCTCGCGGCTCGCCGGCTCGTCCTCGTCGCACTCGCCGAAGCGCTGGCAGAGCTGCTCGAGCACCTGCTGCTGCCGCAGATCCCGACGATCGATGACGGCCTCTTCGACCTCGACCTCGTACTGCAGCTGCATGCCGCCCTGGATGTCCAGGCCCATGGCGATGCGACGACTGAAGTTGTCGTTCACCCACGCCGGCGCGGGCAGCCACGTGTGAAGGCTCGGCCAGAGCACCAGCCATGCGCCGATGACCACCACGAGCATCAAGCTCAGTCGAACGTACCAACCCCTGTCCATGCGCTTCTCCAGGCCGTCGCCAATCAACCAGCGACGGGCCTCTTCATTTCTTGTCGTCGTTCGATGTGGCAGTCGCGGGAGCCGCAGCCGGCTCTTTCGCGTCCTTCGGGGTCTCGAGGACCTCGGGGCCCTTGATGTTCTCGCGCAGGACGTTGATGCGGACCTTCTCCGCGATGGCCAACGTCACGTCGCGGTCGGTGACCCGGACGATCTCGCCCAGGATGCCGCCCGTGGTGCGGACCTTCATCCCCACCTTCAGATTCTTCAGCATGTCCTCGGTCTCGCGGCGCTTCTGAGCGTCCGGACGCAGGAGGAAGAAGTACGTGATCGCGAGGATGCCGAGCATCATCGCGGCGTTCATGCCGCAGCCCATCGGGTTGCTGCTGCCGCCACCACCGCTCGCGCCGGCCGCGGGAGTCGCAGCGGGCTGGAGCCAGATCAAGAAGTCGAGAATCGCCAGGAGCACGCCATCACCTCAGAGGGATCGCACCTCGGCGCACGCGGGGCGGCCGGAAAGGGTCGCGCGTTCTACTGCACACCCCCCAGACCGTCAATCCTCGTCGGTCGGTCGATTCGCGGAGCGGAAAGACGGCGAATGCGCCGATTTCTCGGCCGATTCTCGTGGCAGAGTCGCCGTCGTGCGTAGCGTCCTCCTCGAGCGCGCCGCCGAGGGCAGCCCGGCGGCGCTGAGCGCGTTCGTCGAGAGAGGCGGCGATGCGAGCCGAGAGGACGTGCGCGCGGTCGTCCTCCTTCTCTCTGCGCACGCTCCCGGTCTGCTCCCGCTGGCGCTGGGTCGGCCGGAGCTTCCCGCGGCCGTGCTGGATGCGGGCCTCGAGCGCGAGACGACGTTCGCCTCGGTTCTCGAGGAGCTCGCGCGGCTCGCCGCGGCCGGAACCGACCCTTCGCGCGCGCTCCGCTTCGTTCGACACCATCACGTGCTGCGCATCGCCCTGCGCGAGGTCCTGCGGAT
>CAYSCF010000355.1:0-6856 GCA_964429305.1 uncultured Sandaracinaceae bacterium
CGGATCGGCGAACACCTCGTTGACCGATCGCACCGGAGAGCACGGCACGCCCGCGGGCCCGAGCAGCGCGAGCCACTCGCTCGTCGTGCGCGCCTCCATGATGCCTCCCACGATGGCGTCGCACGCCTCGCGGTTCCGCACGCGCGAGTCGTTCGTCGCGAAGCGCGCATCGCTGGCGAGCTCCGGCTGTCCCACGAGCTCGACGAGCTTGCGGAACTGCAGATCGTTGCCGACCGCGAGCACGACGTGGCCGTCCCGCGTGCGGAAGACGCGATACGGAACGATCGTCGCGTGCGCGTTGCCGCGTCGGACCGGGCGCTGTCCGGTGACGAGCCAGCTCTGCCCTTCGTTCGCGAGCCACGCGACGGTCGTGTCGTAGAGCGCGATGTCGAGGTGCTGTCCTTCGCCGTGCCGGTCGCGATGACGGATCGCCGCGAGGATCGCCGTCGCCGCGTACATGCCGCACATGAGATCGGCGATGCCGACGCCGACCTTCACGGGCTCGCGCTCGGGCTCGCCGGTCAGGCTCATCGTGCCCGCGAGCGCCTGCGCGACGAAGTCGTAGCCCGCGTCGCCCGATCGCGGCCCCGTCTGGCCGAACCCGGTGATCGAGCAGTAGACGAGGCGCGGGCACTCTCGCGCGAGCGACGCGTAGTCGAGGCCGCGTCGCGCGAGATCGCCGACCTTGTAGTTCTCGACGAGCACGTCGGCCGAGCGCGCCATCCGGCGGATCAGTGCGGGCGCCTCGTCGTGCGCGAGATCGATCGCGATCGATCGCTTGTTGCGGTTGGCCGCGACGAAGTACGCGCTCGGGCCGACGCTTCCATCCGGCCGTGACGCGTAGGGCGGGCCCCAGCCGCGCGTGTCGTCGCCTCGGCCCGGCCGCTCGACCTTGATCACGTCGGCGCCGAGATCACCGAGCAACTGTGTGGCGCTCGGCCCCGCGAGGATGCGCGAGAGATCCAGCACCACGAGCCCCTCGAGCGGTCCGTACACGCGCGCGAGCGTAGCGCACGTGCGCGCAGCGAGACGCGATGCATCGGACTCGGCCCCCCGCGAAGGCGAAATCGAGAGCACGCGTCTTGCTGGGCATGCCGCGGAGGTTCGTCATGCCGAGACCGTTCGAACAGTGGACCGTTCTGCCCCACGGACAGCTCAAGGCGCTCGAGGACAACATCCTCACCGTCGTCGGGGAGCTGAAGATGCCGCTGGGCGAGATCCCACGGCGCATGACGATCGTTCGGCTCGCCGACGGCGGCCTGGTGATCTTCAACGCCATCGCGCTCGACGAGCCGGAGATGGCGGCGATCGAGCGCTTCGGGAAGCCCTCGTGGCTCATCGTGCCGAGCGACATCCATCGGATGGACGCCAAGACGTGGAAGGAGCGCTATCCGCAGCTCACCGTCGTCACGCCGCCGGGCGCGCGCGAGAAGGTCGAGAAGGTCCTGCCCGTCGATGCGACCGCGGTGGACTTCGCGGACCGCAACGTCGAGCTGATCTCGGTGCCGGGCTGCGATGGCCACGAGGCCGCGCTCGAGGTCCGCACGCTCGCGGGCACGACGCTCGTCGTGAACGATCTGATCTGGAACCTCGAGGACCGCCCCGGATTCGGCGGCTGGATCTATCACGCGCTCGGCATGACCGGCGGACCGCCGCACCTGCCGGGCATCATCGAGACGCGCACGGTCAAGGATCGCGACGCGCTACGCAATCAGCTGCTTCGCTGGGCGGCGCTGCCGGATCTGAATCGCATCCTCGTCTCGCACGGCGGCGTGCTCACGAAGGAGCCGCGCGCGCTGCTCAAGCAGATGGCGGATCAGCTGCTCACTCATTGAACCGATCGACGATGCGTGCGGCGCCCCACGCCGCTGCCTCGCGCACGACTTCGCTGTCGTGCGACGACGCCGCCTGACTCAGCACGGGCAGGTGGCGTCGGTCGCCGCGGTTGCCGAGCACGATGGCCGCGTTGCGCGCGAGCCCTTCGCGACCGGGTCGCTGCAGCGGCGAGGCGAGCGTGAACGCCGCGTGCGCTTCGACGCCCATCGTAAGGATGGTCGCGGCGTCGACGCCGGCCAGTCGTGCATCCGGTGCGAAGGGCGTCGTGCTCTGCGCCGCGGGAGGCTGCGTGCGATTGAACGGGCACACGTCCTGACAGATGTCGCAGCCGAAGAACCGGTCGCCCATCGGCGCGCGCAGTGCCTGGTCGATGGGCCCGTCGTGCTCGATGGTCAGATACGAGATGCATCGGCGCGCATCGAGCTCGCGCGGCGCCACGAACGCACGCGTCGGGCACGCATCGAGGCACGCGCGGCACTCGCCGCAGCGCTCGCGGATCGGCTCGGTCGGCGTCAGCTCGGCGGCGGTGATCAACGTGGAGAGCAGCACGTGCGAGCCGAGCCCCGGCACGATGAGGCAGCAGTTCTTGCCGATGAACCCGACGCCCGCGCGCTCGGCCCACGCACGCTCCAGCACTGGCATCGAGTCGACCGAGTGCCGCGTCGCAAAGCCGTGATCGCGCAGGATCGATGCGAGCTTCTTCAGGCGCTTGCCGAGCACGTTGTGATAGTCGCGCCCGCGCGCGTAGCGAGCGATGACGCCGGGCGCGGGCCCCACGTCACCGTCGTCGCGTGCGAACGGCGTCGCGAGCACGACGATGCTCTTGCTGCTGCGCAGCATGTCGTCGTGGCGCGGATCCATCCGCACCTCGGCCGTGCGCTCGAGCCAGCCCATCGATCCGTGGCGGCCCTCGGCGAGGAACGTCTCGAGCCGATCCGCCTCGACACCGAGACGCTCGGCCCGCGCGAACCCGATGCGCGCGAAGCCGAGCTCGGCCGCGCGCGTGCGCAGCGCCGCTTCGAGCTCGCTCACTGCGCGCCGGTCTGAGGAGCGGTCGGCGCCATCGGCACCATCTCGATCGGCGATCCGCTCGACTCGTCGGACGGCAGATCGTGATCGCTCACGACGTCGGTCGTGGTCGCCGGCGCGACGTCGCCGTTGTTCAGCAGGAACGGCTCCGCGTTCCACGTGCCGCAGTGGTTGGGCCCGCGATCGAAGCGCCAGTGCAGCCACGCGTGCCCGTCGCCGCTCATGATGATCGACGGCGGATGCGGGTAGGGCTGCGCGCGCCAGACGGCCGTGAACGCGCCGAGGTCGTAGAGCGTCTGGCCGCTCGTGCGGATGATGCCGACCTGGAAGATCGTCCCGTCGGGGTTCACCGCGATCTCGAGCACGGTGTAGAGGCTCTCGTCGTTGAGCGGATCGGACGGATCGAGCGGCAACGTCGCGAGGTAGTGCTCGGCGAACTCTTGGTGGATGCGCACGTGCATGTCGTGCAGGAAGCGCGCGAAGGGCGAGGCGGCGGCGTTCAGCGCCGTCTGGTTTCCGGGCCGCACGCCCGCGATGTAGTTCTCGCTCGCCGCTCGGAAGTGCTCCCAGATGACGGTGCTCGTCGAGCCGCGGACATGCGAGCGACGGCGCTCGACGCGCATGTGCCGCTCGTGCTCGAGCTGCTCTTCGCCGTAGACGGCCTCGGCCGTCGCATACGTGATCCCGACTCGCGGGCCGTCGCGCTCGCCGACACCGTGATCGCGCGGGCTGCCGCCCTCGTCGCCGGCGCGGCCGACGTAGACGCCGTGGCCGCGCGCGCCGAGGCCGCTGCCGTCACGATGATGACCGCCGTGCGAGCCGCCGCCGTCGCCCTCCGAGCCCGGCGCCACGACGCGCACGGTGTACGAGCCGAAGCCGTCGCTGATCATCACCTCTTGCGTGGCGCGGCCGCCGAGCGCCAGCACGCCGCTCTCGTCGCCGGGCGAGGGCGTGCCGTGCTGGATCGGCTGCGTGGGCGAGCTGCTCCCGTCGGTGCCCGTGCGTGCTTCCGTCGGGCGCCGCGAGTGCGCTGGATCATCCGTCGCGTCGGGCGCGTCCCGCTGCTCGGCCTCGTCCGGAGTCGGCCGGTGATCGTGCACGCCCGGCGTGTCGCGCATGTCCGCGACGACGGTCTCGTCCGACTCACCGGGCGTCTCCGTGGTCGACGCCTCCTGCGGCGCGCCCGGGTTCGGGATCGCGTCGTCGTGCGTCGCGCTCGTGATCTGCGCCATCGTCTCTTCGGCGACGGTGTTGTTCTCGTCGGCCTGGTACTGCGCGTCCTCGGGCGGCGGCTGATCCGGGTTGGCGCTGTGCTGCGAGACCGACGGGCGCGTGTGCTCGGGGGGCGGCGGAGGCGGCGGCGTCGGCGGCGTGGGCGTCGCGGGCGTCGGCGGCTGCGGAGGCGTCGGCGTGGGCGGCGTCACGACCGGACGCGGCGGCTCGGGCGGTCGCTCGCGCTCGCGCTCGTGCGGGTGGGATCGCTCGCGGGGTCGCTCGTGCTCGGGCGGCGTGGGGATCTCGGCGACGGGGTCGAGCTCGTCGTGCGGCCTCGGCGTCTCGGGCGGATCGCCGAGCGTGATCTCGATCGTGGACGACGGCATGCTGTCGTGCGCGGAGCTGGCGAGCCACGCGCGCAGGTCTCCGAGACCGTCGTAGGCCTGCAGGTGCGCCAGCACCGAGAACACGAGGGCGCTGACCAGCACGACCGTGCTGGAGATCATCAGCCCTTTCTGCGGTGGCGGCGGCGGCAAGACTCTCCTGATTAACGCCTAGGACTTCGGGATCCTACGAGCAATCCGACCGCCCGGGCAGCCGCCGGGTTTGGGGCGAAACGGGACGATGTTCGATAGAGGAAACGGGGAGCTCTGAACGAGCGAGGAGGCGAGGAGAACGAGGAGGCGAGCAGGCGCATTTCCTCGCCTCCTCGTCCTCCCGCTTGTCCTGAATTCGGGCGCAGCCCTCACCGAACGAAGACGCGCGGATCGTCGGGCCGAGAGTCGACGTGGAAGTGATTCCGGTGGCCGTCGTTGTAGTTGGGCGTCAGCACCGACGAGAACGCGTTCGTGTCCGCCAGCTCGCACGCGATCGCGCGCAGCTCGTGGGCGGCGGGGTCGCGCGGGCCACGGCCGGCGCAGGTGAGGCGGTCTGGCGTCTCGATGAACTCGTTCAGCACCGAGAGCGAGGTGCCGTCGTCGCGCTCGAAGCGCGACATGTCGAGCGCCAGGCCCATCGTGTGGAAGCTCGTCCGGGGCGTCGCGCGCGAGGCACTGATCACCTCGACGCGCCGGACCTGGTGCGCGCGCAGCACGACCGCCATGCGCTGCAGCCGATCGATCATCTCGCACGAGAGCGCGACCACGTCCCCGCGCGCCGCGTGCGTCGCCTCCATGAAGAGCTCGACGCCGCCGATCGGCGAGTCGATGCGCAGCGGATGCATGGCGGTCGAGTCGAGCTCGTGCACCGGCGTCGTCTGGATGCCGGCCGTCGTCAGCGCCGCGAGACACTCGGCCTCGGGCCGCACGCTCCAGCGCGCCTCGTCGTGCACGCGCCACTCGCCGCCGGGGATGATCGCGCGGAAGTTCGGGAACGTCGGGATGCGCCGCGCGATCACCCGCGCGATCGGTCCCATCGGATCGTCCTCGGCCACCGCGAAGTGGTGCGGCACGCGCGGCACCGGCGGCACCGGCGTGAACCACGGCAGCGTGACGGTCGGCGTCTGCTGCAGGACGTCGGGCGGCAGCACGTAGTCGTCGTGCACGCCGAGCACGCGGTTGCGCGCGAGCCGCGCCTCGGTCTGCTCGGGCGTCTCCATCGCGAACGGTCCCGCGTCGGCGATGTCCTGCACGAGCACCATCTCGCCACCGCGCGGGCCGTCGTCGCCGCCTTCGCCGACCGTCGTCCTCACGTGCCAGTCGTCGTCGAAGAAGCCCATGCCGGGCGCGGCGCGGCGGCCGAGGATGAGGCGCGGTCGCGTGCGAGTGCACTGCGCGTCGTACACGACCCAGTCGGGCAAGAAGTCGGGCAGGTTGTTGCCCGACTCGACGCCCGCGACCGTCGGCGCGGCCTGCACGATCACGTAGCGGGCCGGTCCTCCTTCTGGGGCGAGCGGCGACGGATAGATGAAGCGCACGCCCACGCCCGGGTCGTGGAAGAGCTGATCGCCCACGTGCACGCCGTCGCGCGCGATGCGGATCGGTAGCTGATCGGCGATGCGCTCGAGCACCGAGTTCGATCCCGGCGTTCCGTAGAGCACGACGTGATGCGTGCGCATCTGCTCTTCGGTGAGCGCCGTGTCCGCCACCACGAGCTGGTGGTAGTTCCACAATCCCTGCACCCAGCCGTGCGATCCACGCTCGGCCGCGCGCCGCAGATCCGCCGTCGCGCCGACGTCCTGCGTGCCGTACACGTGGATCATCGCGTCGCGGTATGCGTCCGTGATGGGGCCCGACGCGCCCGCGACCTTCGCGAGCGTGCCCGGCTCGCGCGGCAGAAATCCCGGCGCCCATCCGTTCGCGTCGCGCCGCAGATGCAGCACGTGGCCGAGCGCCGTACGCGATCCGTCGTACGCGACCGCGCCGTCGATCGTGACGCGCAGCGTGTCGCCACTGACCGGCGCCTCGCGCAGATCGATCGCGAGCTGCGAGACACGCTCGGTCGTCAGCGTGATCTGTCCGTCCTGCGCGTGCCCCTCGACGCGCGACAGCCGCGGGAAGTCGACGATGCGCTCTGTCGTGATCCAGCGCTGCCGACTCGCCCGGTAGTCGCCGGTGACCAGATGCACGTCGGCCGCGTGCGGGTCGCGCGCGACGGCCGCCATGTTCTCGAAGAAGCGCCCGTGACGGTGCACGACGTAGAGGATGTCGTGCCCCATCTCGTACCAGGTCACATGTGGCTCGAGCCCGACGTCGCGCATGTAGTCCTCGAGCTCGTGCACGAACGCCGGCCGCATCGGGCCGGGGTCCACGGTGCCGTGGTACATGCGGAAGTCGGT
>CAYSCF010000356.1:0-2430 GCA_964429305.1 uncultured Sandaracinaceae bacterium
CCGCGAGCTTCGCTCGCCGCGCGAGATGCTCGGTCTGGCCGATGAACGCCGTTCCTGCGCGTGTGATCGCGGCCTTGCTGACCGGCCCGGTCACGATCGCGTCGGCGCGACCCGCGAGCACTTCGTCGATGGCGCGATCGAGCGCCGCGATCTGCAGGCGCCCGCCTTCTTCGCTCGACGCGTGTACCTCGATCGTCGCTCGCGAGACATCGCCCACGTCGATCACTTCGAGCTCGGGCGCGAGCGCGTGGATCTGCGCCGCCGATCCCACGAGCACGACCGACGCGCGATCCCGGACGGCGCGCGCGGCCGCGATCGACACCGCCGGCCCGACGCCTGCGGGATCGCCGACCGCGATCACGAGCCGCCGCTTCACGGCGCGCCGCGCATCTTGTAGCCGACGCCGCGGACCGTCTCGAGCGGGTCGGCGCCCTGTGCGAGCTTCATGCGCAGCCGCCGCACGTGGATGTCGACGGTGCGTGAGCCGCCGTAGTAGTCCACGCCCCACACGCGCTCGAGCAGTTGCTGCCGCGAGAACACGCGACCGCGGTTGCGCGCGAGGAACTCGAGGAGCGCGTACTCCTGGTGCGTGAGCACGACGGATCGCCCGTCGACCTTCACCTCGTGCGCGGCGCAATCGACCACGAGTGGTCCGAGCTTGAGCGTGTCGGCGTCGGTGAACTCGCTCGTGCGCCACTCGGCGCGTCGGATGCGGACGTAGAGCTCGACCGGGACGTACGGAACGAGCACGAGATCGTCGAACGAGTCCTCGGCCGCGAGGCGCTGGAGCGCGGGCACCGTCACGGCGGCGAGCATCGGCACGTCGATGAGGGGCGGTGTGCGGCGCAGGCGTGCGAGCGCGGCACGGCCGGCCTCGATCTGATCGAGCACCTCGATGAGCACCGCCGCGGGCGGATCTTTCGCGAGCGACTCGTCCGACTCGAGCGGATCCCAGAGATCCGCCGCGCGCACGCGACAGCCGAGCTCGCGGAGCGTAGCCAACCCGCCTTCGGGGCGGTCGACGAGCTGCGGGCTGGCGACGACGAGGATCCACATGGCGAACGCGCCGCCATGTAGCGACGGAGGGCCCCCGACGCAACACGGCGACAGCTCGCCTCATTGTGGGGCACACTTCCCTTGACGCACTGCGTGCCCGGCCCGTAGAAGGAAGACCGTCTTGGGAATCAGCGAGCCGTGAGCCAAAAACGCTGGAAGCTCGTGGTGAGTGAGCTCGGCCAGACCACCGCGCTTCACGAGGTGATGGTCGAGGCGGGCGACTGGATGACCGCGCTGACGCGTGCGCGCGCCCAGATCGGCGAGCGTGGCGGCGTGCCGCCGGGAGCCAGCTGCCAGATCGCGCCCGACGGCACGGCGAACATCACCGATGGTGTCGCCCGTCGACGCTACCTCGTGACGCCGACCCTGGAGTCGAAGGCTCCTCCGGCACCCGCGCCCGCACCGGCGGCGCCGGCCGCAGTGAGCGCGCCGCTGAGCAAGAAGCAGAAGAACCAGACGATGGCGTACATGCCGTCGCAGATGGTTGCGCCGCCCGCGGCGGTTCCCGTCGGGGGCACGCCGGCGCAGGCCGCATCGCTGCACTCGACGGTCTCGTACTCGACCGCCGAGGTGCGCGCCGCCGCGCAAGCCATCGCCGTCGGGACGCCTGCGGCGCCGATCGCGAGCGCGCCCGCGCCGAGCCTGCGACCCGCCTCGGTGCCACCGCCGCGTGCGGCGTCGGTCCCGCCGCCGGGCGCGGTCATGCCGGCCCCCGCCAAGGTCGCGGACAAGAAGGTCTCGAAGCAGACGATGGCCTATCTGCCGCAGGACGCCGCGAAGGCGCTGCAGCAGGCGGTGGCCAACGCGGCGCCTGCGTCCGTGCCCGCGCCAGCCGGTCTCGCCTCCGTCCCCGCGCCCGCCTCCGTCGCCGCGCCCGCTCCCGTTTCCGCCCCTGCACCCGCTCCCGTCGCCGCCGCGGCGCCCGCCGCGGCGCCCGAGCCGCCCGCCGACACCGTTCGCACGCCGGCGCCCTCGTTCCACGACGGGCTCGAAGTCCTCCACATTCGCGACGCCGAGCCCTCGAAGGAGTCCCCGCTCATCTATCGCGAGCGGCACTATCTCCTTCCGAGCGGCGCAGCGATCGACGACGCGGAGATGATGCTGCGGCGTCGCTTCGCAGCGCTCCGCGAAGAGCTCGCCTCGCGTCCCAAGGGCAAGCTCGTGAAGATGGCGCTCTTCGACCATCGATGGTCCGGGCAGCCCACGCAGCCGCCGGTCCTCGCGCTGCAGTGGAAGGACTGGCGCGGCGAGCCCGAGATCACGACGCCGACCCGCGTGTCGATGCCGGGCGCGCCGCCCGCTCAGATGTCGATCGCGCCGGCCGCAGCGACGCCGTCGATCGCGCCGACGGTCGCACCGATTCCGGTCGCGCCG
>CAYSCF010000356.1:2530-6850 GCA_964429305.1 uncultured Sandaracinaceae bacterium
CCGATTCCGGTCGCGCCGGTTCCCACTGCGCCGGTTGTCGCAGCACCGGCCCCGGTCGCTCCCGTGACACCCGCGCCGTCGCAGCCGCCTCCGATGGCGCATGCATCCACGCCGTCGATCATGATCGATCCTTCGATCTCGCAGCCGCCCGCGCCGCCCAGGCCGGAGCCGGTCGCATCGATCGTGATCGACCCTTCGATCTCCCAGCCACCTGCGGCGCCCGTCGCGCCGGCACCGGTCGTCGCCGCGCCCGCGCCGGCCGCAGTGCAGATGCCCGCTCAGCCCGCGGCCGCGCCGCTCGCTGCGACCGGGTCGTCGAAGCGCTCGCGCAAGGCCACGCCCGGCGCAGGGCTCGCCGACGACCGTCTCGCCGACGCGTTCGAGGGCCTACAGGACCTCTTCTTCCTCTCGAGCGCCTTCGAAGGCGTCGAGTTCACGATGCGGCTCATCAAGGACCTCATTCCTTGCGAGGCGAGCAGCATCGCGCTCTACGACATCAACTCGAACGAGCTGCGCTTCGTGACGACCACCGGGACGGGCTCCGAGGAGCGCAAGGGCGACGCCATCCCGATCACCGCCGGCCTCATCGGCGCATCGCTCGCGAACTGGGGCCAGTCGCTCGCCATCTCCGACGTCGTGGGCGATGCGCGCTTCGATCCGGGCATCGACGGCCGCGTCGGCCTCGACCTGCACAACATGCTGCTGATGCCGGTCGCGGCGCAGGGCCGCCTGCTCGCGCTCGTGCAGCTGATGAACCGCACGTCGGACCTCGACTTCAGCCAGAGCGACGCGAACCTGATCGCGTACATCGCCAATCGCCTCGGCGAGTTCCTGATCCAGACGAAGATGGCGGCGGACCGCCCGTCCAAGCCGAACAGCAAGGCGACGCGCAGCGGCTCACGCTGAGGGTATCGGCCCCGACGAGCGGAGTCAGGGTCGGATCATCGAGCGCGTCCAGCCGGGCTGTGCGCTCGCACCGCCGGTGCGGACGACATCGAGCGCGTCGTGCGTCGTCGGCCCTTCGGTCGCCGACAGATACGCGTCCGCGAGATACTCCGGATGCGAGTCGCCCGCCTCTGTCACGTAGCCTTCGGGCGGCGGCGCGCCGGTGCCCACGCGCCAGATCTCGTCCGTCGGCGGATAGCGGCTCTCGTCGCGCTCGCGGAATGCCTGGTTGTGCTCGAGATCGCGCACGGTGCGGTAGCGCGTCACGCGGAAGCCGGGGACGCCGCGCTGCCTCAGCACGCGCACGCCCGCGGGCAGCGTCGCATCGTTCTCGTCGCGTGTGCCGAACGCCAGCGTCTCGTCGATGCGGCGCGCGAACGTCACCAGGCGCGTGCGTCGCGCACCGCGGATCTCCGCGCGCAGCACGCCGCCCTCCATCGTCATCCCGATCACGATCGGCGTCTCGAGGTCGTTGCGGAAGCGCAGCCCCATTCCGCCGTACGTCACCATCGCATCGAGCCCCATCCACAGATACGCGCTCGGTCGGCTGTGTGGATGACGCTCCGTGATCGGCAGGCCAGCGAAGAGCGCGGCCGCGTGCAGCGTCCCCGCGACCTGACACGTGCCGCCGCCGACTCCGTCGACGACCTCGCCGCTCGCGATCTGCGGCGCCGGACGAAAGCCGTTCACTTCACTGCGCTCGCCGACCACGTCGTCGAACACGAGCTCGTCGCCCGGCATCAAGACCGTTCCGTCGACGTGCATCGCGGCCACGCGCAGGTTGAACGTGCGATCGGCCGCCTCGGGCAAGGACGAGTAGTGCGTCTCGAAGAAGCCGAGCAGCGCGTCGATGCGCACCGTGCCGAGCTCGGCGGCCGTGTGCGTCGGGCGCGTCGTCGCGATCACGGCCTCGACCTCGGTCGCGCCCGAGCGCAGCGCGAGCTCGACGCGATCGAGCGTCGCATGGACGTCGAGCCGACGGCCTGCACGCTCCGGCGTGATGCGACCGCTGCGGGGATCGATGCGCGCGTCGCGCGGCGTGGCGTCGATGCTTTCGCGCGCCGCATCCAGGCGCGCGAGCAAGCCCGCCCCTTCGAGCGTGGGATCGACGTCGAGATCGATCGGCGTTCCGGGCGCCGTCCGCGCGTGATGCGAGGCGAGCAACGATCGCGGCTCGCGCGCGCGCGCGATGCGGGCCGCCAGCGCAACCTCGTCGACGCGTGCGCCCAGCTCGGTCCGCGTTCCCTCGATCGCCGTGCTCCCGACCGTGACGCGCATCCGCTCCGCACCCCAGCGCTCGGCGACCGCATGCGCCACGGTCGATGGCGCCGTGGACCCGTCGATCGCCTCGCCCTCGATCCGAACGACGGCGACGTGGCTCGGCGGGGGCGGGGTCACGCCCCGCGCTAGCGCGGCCCCCGCGCGCGCACCGAGGCCGAGGGCCAGCAGAAACGCGAGTCCCGACGCCACCTTCCGCACGCGATCGACGAGCTCGGGCCGCACGGCCGGAGGTTCGACATCCCCTGCCCGTTCGGTCAACAAATCGGACGGACGGCGGGAACCCTGGCAGCTCGCGGCGTACACTAACAGCGAATGGCTTCCCGACCGCGGCGCGCGTCACGCCCACGGGATCCCGCACGTCGTGATGCGACGCGGGCGCTCGCGACGTTCGCGCTCGCCTCGCTGCTCGTGCACGTCGGAGCGGTCTGGGTCGTGCCGTCGATCGCCGCGCGGGTCGGGGCTCCGTTGCCGGTCACGTACGAGATCGATCTTCGGGCCGGCGACGGCACGCCGCGGCAAGACGGGGTCGCGCTCACGGACACGCCGGCGTCACGGACGATCCCCGGCGGCGCCGACTCGCCGCAGAACATCGACGCGGATGATCCCGGTCGCGGTGGCGATGGCATCGGCGCGAGCGCCGTGTTGCTGCTCTTGCCGACGGAAGCGCCGCTCACGCTCACGGATGCGACGTGGAACGCCACGGGCACCGGCCAAACGCAGCGCATCGACACGGCACGCGACCGCGCCTCGTGGGAAGACCGACGCGCGACGCCGTCGCCGCGACAAGACGCGTTCCTCGCGTCGGGCAGTGGCATCCACCGCGAGCGTCGCACGCTCTCGCGCATCGACGCGGCCGAGGGCGCCGAGCGCGCGCCCGACGCGAGCAGCGCCGGAGGTGCGAGCGCCGATCGCGACGGCGAGGTCACGACGATCCCGCGCGCGGGCGTCGCCGATCGCACCGATCCCGGCGCGACCTCCGACTCGCCGGGCGTGGGCATCGTGGCGGGGCGGGGCGAGCGCGCGAGCGAGGCCGCGGCCGTCGCATTCGGCCGGCCCGACGTGGATCTCGGAGCCGCTGCGACGACGACCGAAGCACGCGACCGACCGCGCGATGCCCAGCGGTCCGAGCTTCTCGCGACGGCGCCCTCGCAGTCGCTCGTGGAAGCGACACAGCGCTCGGGCCCGAGCGAAGGTTCCGGACGCGGCGGCATCGCAGCGCCGGGCCCGACCGGCAGCGGCGGCGGCGTGCACGAAGGCGGTCATGCGCTCGCGCGGGGCACCGGTCCCGGGCCCTTCGCGGCACTCGACACGAGCGACTCGCGCTACGTGCACTGGCTCGGCGCGCTCCGACGGCGCGTCGACCAGGTGCTCGAGTTCCCGCGCGCGCGGCAGCTCGCGATGGATCAAGGCACGAGCGTGTTCCGATTGACCGTGCATCGCGATGGATCCGTCATCGGCGAGCCACGCTTGATCCGCACGAGCGGGCACGACGACCTGGACGCGGCCGCGCTCACCGCGCTGCATCGCGCGCTGCCGCTCGATCCGGTCCCCAGCGACCTGTTCGCAGGCCGAAGCCAGCTCGAGGTGACCGTCCCGATCCAGTTCTGGAACCCGATGGCGCGTTAGTCTCAGGAGGATTGCGCCGCCTCCTCGGCGCACCGGCAGAGCCGGCTGCACCTCACCTCCTCTCCGTCTCGCTCCGCTCGCGAGCGAGAGAGGTCTTTGCGCGCGCACGAGTGGAGGCGCGGAATACCGCCGTGCGCGACCCGGCGGAGCGTCTCTCGCGCCGACGTCGGGCATCGTGCTACCACCGCCCGCGATGACCTCTCCGCGGATCGCTCTGCTCGTCACCGGTGGAATCGCGGCGTACAAGGCGCCGATCCTCGCGCGCGAGCTCGTGCGGCGCGGCGCGGAGGTGCGCGTGGCGATGACCCACGGCGCGCGCGAGTTCGTCGGGCCGCTCACGTTCGCGGGCCTGCTCGGCAAGGCGCCGATCATCGAGCTGACGGACGCGTCGGGCGGCGAAGCGCACGTCGAGCTCGCGTCGTGGGCCGATCTGCTGCTCGTCGCGCCCGCGACCTCGAACATCCTCGC
>CAYSCF010000357.1:0-6840 GCA_964429305.1 uncultured Sandaracinaceae bacterium
CGCTCGCGCGCGCGATCGAGACGTCTCCGTCGGGGGATCGTACGGCGCGCCTTGCGTCGACCGCATCGAGGCTCTCGCTGCACGTCTCGATCGCGGGCCTCGAGGACGCGCTCGGCGCGGCCTATCGCACCACGGGCAGCCCGGTCGTCCTGGAAGCGCTCGGACGAACGGGCGCGGAAGACGCGCTCGTGCCGATCCTCGATGCGCTCGCGAGCGACGCGACGTCGACACGATCGGCTGCGCTCGCAGGGCTCGAAGGCCTGGTGGCCGTGCGCCCTGCCGACGGGCGCATTCTCGATCCGCTCACGCTCGCGTTCCCGCGGCTCGACGAGAGCGAGCAGGCACGCGCGGTCACCATCGTCGGTGGTGTTCGCTCCGAGCGTGCATCGGAGTGGCTGCTCGCGCGCGTCGCGTCCGGATCGCGAGCCGCGCGCATCGCGGCGCTGCGGGCGCTGCGCCCGGAGACACCGGCCTCCGCGACCGACGTGCTGATGCACGCGATCGAAGACGCAGACTCCGAGGTCCGGACGCGCGCCGCGCTCGCCCTCGCCGCGCTCGGCGCGTCCGAAGGCATCCGCGACGAGGCGCGCGGGCAGCTCGCCGCGTGGCTCTCGTCGGACGCGCCGTACGATCGACAGGCGATCCTGCTCGCGCTCGCACCGACGACGCGATGGCCGGGCGCGACGCGCGCCGCGGCGCAGCTCGCGATCCTCGCGGCGTTCGATGCGAACGACCCCGAGCTCGCCGACGGCGCGGCGGCGGCGATCGCGATCAGTGGCGACGACGCGCTTCGGAGCGCGGTGATCGCGCGCTTCCACGACGCGGGGCCCGTGCAGCGCGCCCGTGTGCTGCGCGCGCTCGAGAGCTCGGGCCCGGGCAGCGAAGATGCGCTCGCGCTCGCGCTCGGCTCGCTCGACTCGTCCGATGCGCGCGTGACCTGCGCCGCGCTCGCGACGCTCTCGGTGATCGGCGACGCCGCGGCGGTCGATCGCATCGCGGCGCTCGCTTCATCGATGCGTTTCCCGGAGAACGCGGCGGCCTCGTTCGCGCTCGCACGCATCGCGGCGCGCGGCGTCCGATCGGATGCGATGGTGACCGCGCTCGCGGCGCTCGCGGCGTCGCACGATCCCTACGTGCGCGCGAACGTGGCGCTCGCGACCACGCATCTCGGGCTCTCCTCGATCGGAGCGGTGTCACCCATCGACTGGCTCGCGGAGACCGCGCATCCGATCGTTCGCGCCGCGGCAGCGCGATGGGCCTTCGCCGTGCGTGCGTCCGTCGATGGCGCGCGTGTCGACGCGCTCCTCGCCTCGTGCGCCGCGCATCCGACGCAGCCGAGCCTCGCGCGTGCCTGCAGCGCGCCCGCGATCGGCAGCGACGTGGCGGACGCGGATCTCGTCGCGGTCGACGCGGCCTCGATGCCGATGCCCGATCGATTGGTCGCGCTCCGCCTCGCCGATGGAAGCGCGCTCGTGACGTACACCGATGCGCGAGGTCGCGTGCGACTTCCCGACGCGCCCGCAGGGTTTCTCTCTCTCGACGCGCCGGAGAGCGCCGTGCTCGTTCCGTGAGCCGGATCGATCGCATCGCGAGCGCGCTCCTGCTCCTGCTCGTGACGGCCCCTGGCTGCGCGACCATCCCAGCGCGTCGCTACGGCGTGGCCGACGTTCACGTCGAGGGCATGCAGCATCTCGATCACGCGGCGGCCGAGGCCTGTCTCGGCACGCGTCGCCGGTCCGTCTTCGGTTTCGACTTCGGCGCGAGCTCGACCCCCGGCTGTGGCTCGCCTCCCTTCGACGGGAGCCGCGCTCGCCTCGATCTCTGGGCGTGGCCTTGGACCGAATGGCCGCTCTTCGATCCGAGCGTCTGGGAGCGCGACGAAGCGCGCGTCGAGCGATGGCTCCGCGCGCGCGGGTACTACGAGGGTCACGTCGTCTCGACGTCGGTCGACCCGCCCGCCGCGCTCACGTCGGACGACGAGGCGACGTCGGTCGGCAACTGCGGTAACGGCACCGAAGGAACGGGCTGCGAGGTCCGTGCGACGATCACGGTCCAAGAAGGCGAGCCGGTACGCGTCATGCGCATCGAGCTGCACGGCCTCGACGACATCGACGACACGCTGCACTCCCAGCTGCGCTCATCGTTGCGCCTGCATCGCGACGACATCTTCGACGAAGCGCTCTACGAAGAGACGCGCCGGCAGCTTCTGCGCTCCCTCGCGAACGCATCGTTCGTCGACGCCACCGTGACCGGCGAGGTCAAGGTCGATGCCGCACGACACGAGGCCTATCTGGCGTTCGACGTCGTCACGGGCGAGCCCGGTGTCGTCGGTCGCGTGTGCGTGGTCGGCAACGGTCCGCTTCCGCCCGCGCCCATCGTCGGCGCCACGCTCATCCAGCCAGGCCAGCAGTTCTCGCTCTCATCGCTCGAAGAGGCGCAGCGAGCGATCTACGCGCTCGGCACTTTCTCGTCCGTCGAGATCCAACATCACCATCCCGTCGAGACCGAGGCGACGCATCACGAGACCGTCGACGAGACCGGCGCGATCGTCTCGAGCGACACGTCTGGCGTGCCGAACCCCGAGCCGACGCGCGATCCGGAGGACGAGACACAACACGAGGGAACCGACGACGAAGGCAACGCGACCGCGCCTGCACCTTCTCTCTGCGTCGCGCCGGATCAACCTCCGCCAGCGGGCCATCGCGCCGTGGATCTCGAGATCCGCGTCTCACCCGGTCGCCTGCAGCGCGTCGGCGTCGGTCTCGGCATCCAGGTCGGCAACACGCTCCAGTTCGGCGGCGGTGGATCGAACGCGACGTCGAACACCACGCAGTCGCTCAACCAGTGGGACTTCCACGGGCTGCTCGTGCTCGAGGACCGCAACCTCTTCGGACAGATGCTGCGCGCGCGACTCGAGGAACGTCCGCGGATCATCTTCACCGAACAGTTCCCGGGCGGCGATCCGCATCCCGGCAACCAGGTCGTGCTGAGCTTCCGTTGGCCGGGCTTCCTCGAGCCGCGAACGGTGCTCTTCGCATCGATCCAGCACGACTACGGCCCCGCGCCTATCGTGAACTTCTTCCGCCACGAGCTCGACGGTCGGCTCGGTCTCGAGCGCACCTTCCTCGACGGACACTTCTATCTCTCGGGCTTGGTCCGCGGAAACTTCTTCTTCCCCGATCAGGATCAAGGGGTTCGCCAGGACTCGCAGCGTGAGCGCACGCAGGCGCTCATCCTGCAGGCGACGAGCTATCTCGACCTCCGCGACAACGCGCGCAATCCGACGCGCGGCTTCTACTTCGGCGTCGACTTCCAGGGCGGCGGCTTCGGTGGGCTCTCGTCGTGGGACTACCTGCGCGTCACCGCGGATGCGCGCGGCTACATCCCGCTGCCCGCCGGCATCGTGCTCGCGGGTCGATTCGCGATCGGCCTCACCGACGTGCTCGGCGTGTACGGGCTCGATCCCGGCAACGTGTACGACCTCGCCCAGCTCGGTCCTTTCTCCGAGCAGCTCGTCGGCGGCGGTGCGGTCTCGAATCGCGGCTATCCGGCCGGCTACCTCGGCGACGTCGAGCGACGCGCCATCGTCTCGCGCCCGCATCCCGATGGCTCCGAGACCGTTCATCCGCCCGTGCTCATCAGCGGCGGCACGCATCGGTGGGAGGCCTCGCTCGAGCTGCGCGTTCCGATCACGCCCGACATCGGCTTCGTCCTCTTCACGGACGCTGGCGACGTCACGCGCCAGAACGAGTTCCGATTCAACACGCCGCAGATCTCTCCCGGCTTCGGCTTCCGGCTCCGCACCGTCGTCGGCACGATCCGCTTCGACTGGGGCTTCCGCATCCCCGGCCTCGACGTGTTCGGACAGGACACGCGCAAGCCGCAGTGCACCACGGCCGAGCAGACGGAGTGTCGACCGGTCTCCGACATCTTCAGCACGATCCCCGGCGCGATCCACATCACGATCGGCGAGGCCTTCTGATGCGGAGGCTCGTGATCGGCGTCCTGCGCGTGGTGGGCTGGACGTTCGTCGTGATCGGTTCGTTGCTCTTGAGCATCGTCTTGCACGTGCAGATCGAGGAGACGCACGAGCAACTGCGAGAGCTCGTCAACTCGCTCGCGAGCGATGCGCTGCGCGGCGATCTCGACATCGGCTCGATCGACTACATCGGGCTCTCCGAGGTCCGCGCGAGCCAGGTTCGCCTCATCGACGCCGAAGGCCGCACCGTGATCTATGCGCCGACCGTCGTCGCGGAGATCGATCTCGGAGCTCTGATCCGGGACGGCACGATCCACATCGGCGCGGGGCACATCCGCGACGCGGACCTCTCGCTCTACGTGGTCGGCGACGACGGCCTCGAGATGTCGTTCATCCGCGCGTTCGAGCCGGCGCATCCCGGTCCGCCCGGCGGCCAGCCGATCCATCTGATCATCGACGACCTCAGTCTCTCGAACATCCACGCGCACGGCGACGTCCCGCGCTATCCCGGGCTCGACGTGGAGGGCCTCTCCGCGACGATCCGGATCGAGGTCCACGACGTCGTCACCGTCGACGCGTTCCGCGCGAGCGGCCAGATGGTCGGCCCGTATCCGGGCACCACCGAGATCGACAACATCGTTCTGCACCTGTCGACCGACTGGACCGAGGGGCTCACGGCGTACGCGCGCGTGCATCGCGACGAGGCGCGCGCGACCGCCGACGTGCGCGTCGATCGACCGCCGGGATGGACCGAGGGCCCGCCGCGCGTGTCGATCATCGCGCACGCCGATCCGATGTGCGCCGGCACGCTCCGATCGCTCGGCTTCCCGCAGCTCGAGTCGTTCGCGGGCTGCGCGCGCGGCTGGGGGCGCCTCGAGGGCGTCGCGACGGATCTCGCGCTGACGGCGGCGCTCACGACCGATGCAGGCGACGTCCTCGTCACGGGGCGCATCCCCGCCGGCGCTCCGATGTCGTTCGAGCTCTCGACGCCGGGGCTCGACCTCCACACGCTCATCCCGATCGCTCCCGAGGTCCGCGTCGCCGGCCGCGGCACCGTACAGCTCGTCGACGATCCGACCGATCCGACGCGCGCGCTCGTCACGCTCTCGTCCGACGCGTTCACGATCGACGGCTACGCGATCCCCGGGCTCGACGCGACGGCCGCGGTCACCGGCGATGCGCTCCTGATCGAGCGGGTCGACGCGCACTACCTCCGCGGCACGATCGACGTGAACGGGCGCGTCGGCTTCGACGGCGCGCTGGACGTGCGCGCGCACGTCGACGTCGAAGACATCGGCGCCGATCCGAACGTCCAACGCGTGCTGCCCGGCGCGCACGGCGCCCTCCGCGCAGACGTCTCGATCGACTCGGGCCCCGCGGCCTCGCATCTCACGCTCGACTCGACGATCGATGCGCGCTCCTTTCGCTACGGGCCTCTGCGTGCGCAGTCGCTCCGCGGTCGCGTCTGGGCGCGCACAGGCGACGACCCGCTGCCCGAGCTCTCGCTCGGTCTGACCGGCGAGGGCGTCAGCGTGTCCGGGATCGATCTCGGGCACGCGACGATCGACGGGAACGGAGGCGGCTCACGGCCGCTCCGGCTCCACGTGCATGCGACGGGTGGTGCCGACGTGCGCGCCGCCGACATCGGCGCGACGGTGACGCGTGCGCCGGACGGAACGATCACGATCCTGCTCGACTCGAGCTCGGTCGACGTGGGGCTCGGCGAGTACACGGTGGCCGCCGGAACGCATCCACGCATCACCGTGCGCGACGGCCGCATCGGGATCACCGACCTCGATCTCGGCGCGACGAACGGAAGCGGCCTCGGCGCCGTCGGCACGTTCGCGCCCAACGGCATCTCGGATCTGCAGTTCCACATCCGCGACTTCGATCTCTCGACGATCGCGCCGCTCTTGCCGCCGACGTTCGCGCAACTGACCGGGTTCCTCGATGCCGATGGAACGCTGCGCGGGCGGCTCGCCGATCCCGACCTCCAGGCGATCGGCAACGTGCACGATGCGAGCTTCGACGGACAGCGCGGTCTGGCGATCACGCACTACGACTTCCACTACGTGAACGACCTCACGACGATCTCGCTCGACGGAGATCTGGGCTCGCGCGGCGGCGTCCACGTCGACGGGCCCATCCGCGCGCCGTTCGCGGTCTTGACCAACCCATCGCGATTCATCGAGGAGGCGCACTTCGATCAGCTGGAGATCGACGTCGATCGAGCGAACATCGCCTTCCTCGTGCCGTTCTTCGGTCAGGCGGCGGTCGATCTCGATCTCGGCGGCCGCGTCACCGCGGCGGTCGTCATCGCGGGCTCGATCTCCGACATCGACATCACGCGCTCGGTCGTGATCCTCGACGAGTTCGGCCCCGAGGGATGGACGCCGATCCGTGCGAAGGCCGCGCTCTCGTACGTCCACGATGCGCTTCGCATCGAGCGCATCTGGATCGCCGATCCGATCGGAGAGCTGCTCCTCGCGGAGGCGGGGACGCAGATCTCGATCGTCGATCCGCCGAGCGATCTGCAGGGCTGGCTCGGGCGTCTCGCGGAAGCGCCGTGGTGGATCGCGGCGCGCGTCGAGCCGCGTCGTCTGGACGGATGGCCGCGACCACTCGGTAAGGTGCTGCCGCGCGGCATCGTCGTCGGCGGAAGCGTGACGCTGATGAGCAACGGTCACGACACGTCCGGAAGCCTCGAGGCGGTGGTTCGCTACGACGAAGCGGCCACGAGCGCCGCGTGTGCTGCAGCGATACGACCGAACCTGCAGGTGCACGCGCTCACCGATGGCGAGGTCACGCACGTCGTCGTCGACGGCTTCATCGACGGCCACGACGTGCTGCGCGCATCGGCC
>CAYSCF010000358.1:0-6831 GCA_964429305.1 uncultured Sandaracinaceae bacterium
GCGTCGGCAAGACCGAGCTCGCACGTGCGCTCGCGGAGTTCATGTTCGACGACGACAAGGCGATGATCCGTCTCGACATGAGCGAGTACATGGAGAAGCACTCCGTCTCGCGCTTGATCGGCGCGCCGCCCGGCTACGTCGGCTACGACGAGGGCGGTCAGCTGACCGAGCCGGTGCGTCGTCGCCCGTACTCGGTCGTGCTCTTCGACGAGATCGAGAAGGCGCACCCCGATGTGTGGAACACGCTCCTGCAGGTGCTCGACGACGGTCGATTGACCGACGGTCAGGGCCGCACGGTCGACTTCAAGAACGCGGTCATCGTGCTCACGAGCAACATCGGCTCGCGGCACACGCTCGAAGACAAGCCCGAAGAGACGATCCGCAAGGAGGTCATGGACGAGGTGCGCGGGCACTTCCGCCCCGAGCTCCTGAACCGTCTCGACGAGATCGTCGTCTTCCACAAGCTCGGTCAGGTGGAGATCCGCAAGGTCGTCGACCTGCAGATCGAGCGCTTCGTGAAGCGCCTGCATGCTCGCGAGATCAACCTCGAGATCACGGACGCAGCGAAGGACTGGCTCGGCGAGGTCGGCTACGACCCGATCTACGGCGCGCGACCGCTCAAGAGGGCGATCCAGAAGCACCTCGAGAACCGGCTCGCCGAGGATCTGCTCGCCAGCCGCTATTTGCCGGGCGACACGATCGTGGTCGACCGAGCGCTCGCGGGCGAGCTCGTGTTTCGCAAGCGCGCGAGCGACGGCAAGACCGCGAGCACCTCGCGCGTCGAAGCCTGACGCTACACTTCGCGGATGAGTGAGCCGCGCGTCCGCGTGGTCGAAGGTGGCGTCGAGATCGACGTGCCGAACGACCACCCGCGCGGCGCGCTCGTTCTACAGGCGTGCCCGCCACGCATTCGTCTCGCGCTCGACGGCGACTCGCTCGCGTGGGCTCGTGTCGCACCGGCGGGCGCCGGCTTCTCGTGGACGCGGCTGCCGCGAAAGGCGCCGCTCGCAATCGTCGCTCCCATCCGTGCGAGCGTTGCGCGCGTGATGGATGCCTGGCCGCTCGCGCTCGCGCGGATGCTCGTCGCGTCGGGGCGCGCGTGGCTCGCGCCGGGGACGTGGAGCCTCGGCAGCTTCGTGCGCCGGTCGGACGGCTACGTGTCGCTCGATGGTTTGGGCTCCACGGTGCGAGGGCTCGAGAGCGCGCTCGACGCGCCCGCTTCCATCGACGAGCGGTATCGTCTCTACGGATCGGGGCGCGTGCTCGCACTGCGTGAGGCGATCGATCGCGACGCGGCGCGCGTCCGATCGTGGCGCAAGCACGCGCGTGAGCGGACGCTTCCACCGATCTTGCTCGGCTGGCTCTCGGCGCTCGATGCGTACGTGATCCTCGATGGTCACGATCGCCTTCGCGCGGCCTTGCTCGAGAACGTGCCTGCCGACGTCGTCGCGCTCGTCGCGATTCGCGAGGTCCGAGAACGACTGGACGAAGAGCGCCGCGACGCGGTGCGCGCGTCGGTCGAGCGTCGCTACGTCCTGGCCTTTCGAAACGAGCCACGACTCTCGAGCCCATCGCGCGACGAGATGAATCGGTATCTCACGGGCGCCTTCGACGACTGGTCGTATCGGTCCGCGGCGACGCCGGCGCGCTACCGCCGAGACCTCGCATCGCTCGCGCGCCGAGAGCTGTCAGCCGACGATCCGATTCTGCGAGCTTCGTAGGCTGCGCTACGTTCCGCGCTCGATGCCGACCGAGAATCGCACCGTGCGCGAAGGCGCCGTGGCCCGCACCGTGATCACCGATCGAGGCCAGACGCTGACTGCGCCTGCCGACTGGACGCTCTTGCCGCCGGGCGATGCGGGGCTCACGCGTCGCGTGAAGGCGGCCGGCCCGACGTGGACCGTGCAGGAGAAGGTGGGGCGCCGCACGTTCAGCAAGGGCGTGTGGGCGTCGGCGGCCAGCATCGCCAAGGCGCGCGCCGATCTCGAGACCGAGCGCGCCGATCCCGCGTACGCGCGCAAGCTCGCCACCTCGCGCGCACGTCGCGATCGCGAGCAAGCCCACTACGTCGAGGACTTCCGCGGCTCCGTGCTCGCCTTCCTCGCGTTCGCACCCGTGCACGCTGCGCTCGCCGAGACGCTCGCCGATGCAGTCACGACGCATGCGACGCCGGTCGGCAGTGGCACCGTCGCGCGCACCGAGCGCATCCCGATCGAAGAGCGTGCCGAGTCCGCCGTGATCGCGTGGATGCGTCACCAGACGACCGCGTACGACGATCTCGTCATCCCGCGCATCAAGGGCGAGCGCCGCCGCGTGCGCCGCATACTGGCCGAGCGATCGCGTGCGCTGCTGGATGCCTATCGCGCCGGGCGTCCACGCGATCCGTCGACCTGTCTGCTCGCGCGTGCGCTGGAAAAGACGCTCGTCGATCACCCCGCGCCTTAGGGGTCACTCCACACCCCTCCAAATCCCCGAAACGACGACGTTCCGGCGGCAGGATGCGCAATTCGTCACTCTGCCTCGTTTCCCCCCTCATTTTTGGGGCCCATCCGAGCGTACGTGACGAATTTCACATTCGCCCGCCGGATCGCTTCGGAATCGCGCGGTTACGACCCCGTGGAGTGACCCCTCGTCAGGGGGCGGTCAGAAACACTGGTGCGCTCGTCAGGTCGAGCGCGATCGATCCGCCACTCGGCGTGAGCGTCGTCTCCGCGTGCGTGCGCGACCAGTCCCACGCGTGCTGCATCCAGGCGTGATCGCTCGTGAGCGTCACCGTCGCATGCGCATTCTCGTCCGTGCCGCGCACCCAGAGCACGAGCACGTGCGATCCGTCCGCCGCGGTGAAGCCGGCACCTTCGGCTCCCGTCGGGATCGACGCCGACGGATCGTGATGTGCCGCGTGCAGGTGATGCCCGAGCGTGGCGTACGCGACGCCCGTGTCGTCGATGTGGCACTCGCTCACCATCGTCGCCGACGCGTAGCTCTCGTAGAGGCCCATCGCATCGAACGACGTCGCGGGCGCGGCGGGCTCGCCGAGGACGAACCAGTCGATGCCGAGCAATCCCTCCGCGTGGCCGCGCGTCATGATCTTCAACAGATAGTTCCGCGCGTACTCGGGGCTGCCCTGCGTCGTACCGACCATGCGGCGTGGCGCGCCCGACTCGGTCACGACGTAGCCGAGCGGCGAGAGGCCCGCGTGCGCGAAGACGGCGTCGTACGCATCGCGTGCGGCGATCAATCCGTCGGCGCCCACGTCGGAATTGCCCGGCGCGAAGACCGGATAGTAGTGATAGCTGAGCACGTCCATGTACGCGTAGCCGGTCGACGGATGATCGGCGTCCATCGCGCCGCTCGTCGGCTCGTCGGTGTAGCGGAGCAGCGCGGCGAGGAAGTTGGGATAGCCGATGCCGCCCGGTGTGACGGCACCCGTCGGATCGAGCCGCTGCACGACCTCGTGCGTCACGCGCAGCATGCGGATGTACGAGAAGATCGTGTCGTTCCACCAGATCAGATCGCTCGGCGTCGGCGGCTGCGTGTCCCACGTCTGGGTCGCCTGCCAATTGCCGCCGACCTGATCGGGCTCGTTCCAGACCTCGTAGATGTCGATCGAGGGTCCGTAGTGCGCGATGACGCGCGACACGTAGCTCGCCCAGAAGTTCGCGGGGTTCACGCTCCCGTCGGCGAGGAACGTCGGCTCGTAGAGGCCCGTGGGCGAATAGTGCGCGAGCTCGTCGTCGGCCGCGCTAGCGGGCGCCGTCGAGTGATCGCGCGTCGGGCTCGTGAGGAACACGACGAGGTGATCCATTCCGACCGACGCGTACGTGCCGAAGTCGTGCTCTTCGATGTCGTCGCCCCACTGCGCGAGGTACGTCGCGGGCAGCGATACACGCTGCGAGTCGCAGCCCGCGGCGACCGCGAGCATCGCGCTCTCGGAGTCGTCGATGCCGGGGCCCCAGTAGCCAGCGTTCTCGCCGTGACGAAACCAGCCACCGAGCGGTGACGTCCCTGTATCGGGTCGCGGGCCCGTGTCGGGCAGCGGTCCGGTGTCGGGCCGCGGGCCGGTGTCGACGCGCACACCTCCATCGGGACCACCATTTCCGCTCTCGCAGCTGCAGCCAGGAACGAGGAGCGCGAGCACGACCCAACACAGTGATCTGCGCATGCCCGGACGATCCCACGATTCGCTCGAGATCAGAGATCGAAAGCGAACGAGGGCCCGAGCGTCACGATCAGCGCGACCGGCTCGGGCTGATAGTACGTCGTCGACATCGACACGAAGCCCTGGTTGCGGAACGGAACGATCAGCGCCGCCGAGAGCGTCAACCAGAGTGGGCCGATCAGATGGACGCGCGCGCGCAGCGAGAAATCGAGGCCGCCCGTGACGCGCTCGTGCTCGCCGAGCACCATCGCGCCCGACTGCCCGATGACGAACACGGCGCCGATGTCGAGGCCCGCACAGCCCGCGATCGACCACGTCTCGTCGTGGCCCGCGAGCGGGCAGACGGAGAGCCCGGCCCACGTAGTGAGCTGATCGACGTGCTGTGGTGCGCCGCTCTCGACGTAGTCTGCGCGCGAGAACGGGACGATCCATCCGTGCAGCCCGATCGGGACGAACCCAGGCGGAGTGAGAAAGACGTAGAGCTCGCCGCCGCCGCTCGCGAAGGGTGTCGCGCCCAGATCGAAGAGCCCACCGAGATCGAGCTCGAGCCGCCACGGCGGCGATCGCACCTCGACGGGGACCTCGATGCGATCGTGGATGACGACCGGCGGCGGCGGCGGTGGTGGAGGCGGCGGCGTCACGGGCTCGGCGTCGGGATCGACGAGGATCGCGAGCGCGATCGAGAGCGGATCGAGCAAGCCGTCGCACGTGCCGTCGACCTCGACGACGCGCTCGCCCGCCGAAGCTCCCGCCGCGTCGCTGATCGCGAGCGTCGCGCGAAAGCCCCCTTCGCGTGGCTCGACGCGACCTTCGATCGCGAGGGCCGCGTCGGCGGCCGACACGAATGCCTCGCGCCCGAGGATCGATTCCGTCGCCTGCGCGATCGCTTGCGCGCTCGGACAGCTCTCGGCGCCCGGCAGGCGCACCCATCCGAGCGAAGCAGTGCGACCCGCCGCGTCCTGCGCCATGGCCGGAGCGGTGATCGAGATCGCGAGCGCGAGGGAGACCCAACGGAGCAACGTGCGCAGCGTACTATCTCCGGCGCGACGTGCCGCTCCGGGTCTTCGAGCTCTTCTGCCTTCCGGTCCTCGCGCTGGCGATCGCGCTCACGGCGCGTCGCGTCGGCGCGCGTCGCTTCGCGATCGACTACGTGACGCTCGCGATCGCCGGCTGGATCGGCGAAGCGACCTCGATCGCTTGGTATCGCTACTACGAGTACGCGCCCGAGTGGGACCTTCGCGTAGGCGCGGTGCCGCTGCTCGTGCCGATGATCTGGCCGCTCGTGATCCTCTCGGCGCGCGAGGTGCGCACTGCGCTCTTTCCGAGCGCGGGCGCGCTGACGGGTGCGTCGGTCGTGACGGTGCTGGTGATCGCCGACGCTTCGATGGTCGAGGTGCTCGCCGTGCGCGCCGGCCTGTGGACGTGGGCCGAAGACGGCCATCTCGGCGTGCCGATCCTCGGCATCCTCGCGTGGGGCTACTTCGCCGGCGCGGCGGACTGGATGCTGCGCCGCTTCGCCAGTCGTGATCGCTGGCTCGTCGTGCCAGGCGCGCTCGGAGTCGCGCACGCGCTCATCATGCTCTCGTGGTGGGGCTGTTTTCGCTGGCTGCTCCGCAGCGATCTCGGAGTGTGGAGCGTCGCGGTCGTCGTGGTGCTCGGCGTGCTCGCGAGCCTCGTCGCGGTTCGACTCCGACGTCGTGGTCGCTCGATCCCCATCGTCATCGCCGTTCCGCGCGTCGTCGCCGCGACGCTGTTCTTCGCGCTGCTCGTCTCGATCGGTCTCGACGTCGCCCTCTGGCTGCACGTGTTCTCGGTCGCCGCCCCTTACGCGATCGCGACCGAAAGCTTCCTTCCTCGATCGAGGATCGGGCGCGCGAACGCGAACCGCTGAATTTTACGCACTCGCGTGGCCGATCTCGTCAATGGCCGGCGCGTCATCGGTGCCCAAGTTGGGGGCATGCAAACTCGCGCTCGGCTCGCTCTCTCTCTCGCTCTGTTCGCGTTCGGGTGCTCTTCCTCACCTCCGGCGGCGACGCGAGATCACGTCACCGCGCTGCGCGGCACCATCACGAGCGTGGCCGGCGCGCCGCTCTCGGGGGTGAGCGTCTCGGCTGGCACGGTGCACGCCACGTCTCGCGCGGACGGCGTGTACGAGCTGCACGTCGCTGCCGGCGCGCAGGTCGTCACCTACGAGGCGACGAGCTACGTGCGCTCGTTCGAGCGCGTCACGGTCGTCGACGGAAGCCCGACGCAGCTCGACGTGACGATGCTTCCGATGGCTGCTGCCGTCATGCTCGATGCGAGCGCGGGCGGCACCGTCACCGCGGCGCGCGGTGCATCGATCGTCGCGCCGGCGCACGCGTTCGTCGATGCGAGCGGCACGGTGATGACCGGCATGGTCGCAGTGCACCTGACGCCCATCGATCCGAGCGTGGGCCCCGAGCTCGGTGCGGCCCCCGGCGACTTCACCGGTGACATGGCGGGCACCACGGTCCCGCTCGAGTCGCTCGGCATGATGGACATCACCGTCGAGTCGTCGGGTGCGCGCCTCCAGGTCGCGCCGGGACAGACGCTCGAGATCCACATTCCGGTCGCCGCGGGCGCGCACGGGCCCGATGCGCAGGCGCCCGTGTGGAGCTTCGACGAGACGACCGGCGTGTGGACCGACGAAG
>CAYSCF010000359.1:0-6795 GCA_964429305.1 uncultured Sandaracinaceae bacterium
CTCCGCTGATCTCCGCGCCCATCACGTCGAGCGCGATGACCACGCCGCCGCGACCGAGGAACGTGTCGAGCGCGCGTGACCACTCGGTCCCGATCTCCACGAGCGTCGCTTCGTCGGCGTCGTGCTGCGCGTCGACGAGGAACACGTCGGCCGTCGCCAGCCGCAGCGGGACTTCGGCCGAGCTCGCGACGAGCGACGGCGCGACTCCGATGCGTGCCAGGGCTGCATCGACGGCCAGCGTGGCCCCACCGTCGCCGACGTAGCGCACGACACGCGGTGTCGGCGCGGCGCCGACCGTGATCGCATGCCAGAGCAGGAGGTCTTCGGCCGCGCGCGACTCGGTGTAGTCGTGCCCGATCACGACGAGATGGCCCGCGTATCCGCTCACGCACATCGACTCAACGCAGATGCCGGTCGCGCACTGGATGTCGCAGCCGCCGCAGTGGTTGGGATCGCTCGTCGTGTCGAAGCAGCTGCGGCCACACAAGAGCTCGCCCGCGCCGCACGCTCCGACGCACATCCCGTCGCTGCACGACATGTCGCGTGGGCACGCGACACCGCACATGCCGCAGTTCTGCGCATCGCTGCCGATCGCGACGCAGGCGCCGTCGCAGCTGAGCTCACCGACGTCGCACGCGACGGTACCGCCGTCGGGCATCGAGGCGTCGAGATCACCGCCGTCGTCGCTCGAGACGCCACCGTCGAGGTCCATCGTCGTGTCGGCGTCGGGGCCCATCGCGGTCGAGCCGTCGTCGACGTCACCACCGTCCGCCACCACGCCGGTGTCCGGATCCGTCGTCGCGCTCGCGTCGCCCGAGTCGATGTCGCCCGCGCCGGCGTCGTCCATCGCCCGGACCCCCGCGTCGGCACCGCCAGCCTCGATCCCGATCCATGCGTCTCGAACGACGCTCGCGTCGCCGACCTCGGCGTCCGCCTCGCCCGCGCAAACGCCGCCCGCGCACACGTGGCTGCCGCACACCCGACCGCAGCCTCCGCAGTTCTCCGGATCGGTGGCGACGGCGACGCATTGGTCTCCGCACGACGTGTAGCCCTGCTCGCACGGATATCCCACGATCGCGCTGCATCCCAGGCTCGGAACGAGCAGCGCGGCGAGGACGAAAGGACGAACGTGGATCGGATCGAACGGCATCACAGGGCTCCTTCGGCACGCGCGACCAGCGCGTGCGTCGTGTCGGTGGTGGACGGCGACGGCGCGGGCCGCACTTCCAAGTCGTCGATCATCACGAGCTCGACGCGCCGGTTCTGCGCGCGCGCCTCTTCGGTCTCGCCGACCTCGCGGGGCCGCGACTCGCCGAACGCGACGACCTCGATGCGCTCCTCGGGCAGGCCCATGGCCACGAGCACCGAGCGCACGGCGCGAGCGCGTCGCTCCGAGAGATCGAGGTTGAACGCGGCGTCGCCGCGCTCGTCGGTGTGCCCTTCGATGCGCACGCGATCCCACTGCGGGTGGGCCGCGAACATGCGCACGACTGCCTCGAGCAGCGGCCGCGCGGAGTGCTGCACGTGTGCGCGGGCCGTCTGGAAGAGCACTCGATCGTCGAGCACCACGCGATCACCGGTCAGCACGAAGAGGCCTTCGTCGGGGCAGCCGTCGTCGTCGTTCACGCCGTTCACGACCTCGGCTGCGTCGGGGCACGTGTCGTCCTCGTCGAGGAAGCCGTCGCCGTCGCGATCGCTCGGCGGCGTGGCGGGCTCGTCCTCCGGGCAGCCGTCCGCGTCGTCGTGACCATCGATGTCTTCGGGAACGAGGCGGCAAGCGTCGTCCACGTCGTCGATCCCGTCCTGGTCGTCGTCGCGATCGGGGCAGCCGTCTTCGTCGCGGAAGTCGTCGGCATCCTCGGGCTCGTCGGGACAGAAGTCGTCGTCGTCGAGCAAGCCGTCGTGATCGCGATCGCCGGGCGGAGCTTCCGCCTCGCGCACCGTGCGATCGTCGTCGCCGAACGTGATCGCGATCGCCGCGCGTCCGAGGACGGCGCCGACACCGCCGTCCGTCTCCCACCAAGAGACGAGGTGCGAGACGCCGATGCTCGGGGTCAGCACGACGTCGCCGACCTCGATTCCCCATCCGATCGAGCCTTGCAGCGCCGGACAGAAGAGATCGTTGGTGAGCGCCGCGCCCAGCCCGAGCTCGAGATAGGGGCCCGTCGCACGACGTGATGCGCCGAAGAGATCGGCCAGCGGTCGAACGCGCATGCCGAGCGTCGCCATGCCCCACTCGCCGACGCCCGGATCGGTGTGGTGGTTGCCGGGCGCGGGCCCGTCCGCGAGCACACCGCCTTCCAATCGCGCGCCGACCGCGATGAAGCGATCGAAGGAGAGCGCGATGCTCGCCGCGCCGTACCCGCCGACGCCGAAGAGAGAGGCATCCGGCGCGCTCAGCGGGATCGCACCGCCGCCCTCGACCGAGAAGAGCAGACGTTCGTCGGCGCGCGCGCCGCTCGGCGTGAACGTGGCGAGGGCGAGGGTCAACAGAGCAGAGGTCGTCGGGAGAAGTCGAGTGGACACGTTCGGTCTCCGCCGGGCTCGATGGCACCCGTTCACGCTTCATCGGCCGTCGGCGCCCGTGAGCTGAGGAAAACGAGCCGCGTTCGGCTTTCCTCAAGATCCGAGCCGCGTCGGCCGTTCTCGATGCCGACGGGGGGCAAGCCCCTCGCCGGAGGTCATCGTGGCAGCCCACTCTCATGTGCTCGTGGTCGAAGACGACGCGCTTCTGCGTCGCGCCTATGAACGCGTTCTCGCGCCCGAGTACCGCGTCACAGCGGTCGGCACCGGGCAGGACGCGCTCGACGAGCTCCGTGCCGGGAGCTTCAGCACGATCGTGAGCGACATCGACGTGCCGGGGATCTCGGGCATCGATCTCCTCAAGGCGGTTCGCTGCACGGACCTCGACGTTCCCGTCGTGCTCGTCACCGGGTGTCCGGCGCTCGAGAGCGCGCAGGAAGCGGTGAACTACGGAGCGTTCTCCTATCTGATCAAGCCCGTCGAGCCGGCCGCCCTCCGTGACGTGGTGATGCGCGCGAGCCGCATGCACGGCCTGCTCGCGCTGCAGCGCACTGCCGAGCGCGTCATCGGCCACAGCGGCGATCGCTTCGGTGATCGCATCGGCCGCGAGGCGCGCTTCGAGAGCGCGCTCGGCTCGCTCTGGATGGCATTCCAGCCGATCGTCTCGATGCGCGAGCAGCGCTGCATCGGATACGAGGCGCTGCTCCGTACCGACGAGCCGACGCTCCGCAGCCCTCCCGATCTGATCGGCACCGCCGAGCGGCTCGGTCGCATCTGCGAGCTCGGACGCGCTGTCCGACGCCACGTCGCGAACGCGATTCCGTCCGCGCCCCGCGACGCGGAGATCTTCATCAATCTCCACGCGCACGACCTCGCCGACGACGAGCTCTACGCCGACGATTCTCCGCTCGCGCCTTTCGCGCGTCGTATCGTGCTCGAGATCACCGAGCGCGCATCGCTCGAGAACATGGAAGACCTGGCAGAGCGCGTCGCGCGTCTGCGGGCGCGCGGCTATCGGCTCGCGATCGACGATCTCGGTGCGGGCTACGCCGGTCTCACGAGCCTCACGAAGCTCGAGCCCGAGGTCGTGAAGCTGGACATGTCGCTCGTGCGCGGCGTCGATGCGAGCCACACGAAGCAGCAGCTCGTCGCGAGCATGTGCCGCGTCTGCCAGGACCTCGGCATGAAGGTCGTCACCGAGGGCGTCGAGACGATCGCGGAGCGCGATGCGTTGCTCGGTCTCGGTTGTGACTGGCTGCAGGGATACCTGTTCGGTCGTCCCCAACGGGGCTTCGCCGTCCCGGTGTTCGGTTGATCAGGAGAGGAAGACGAACATGACCTTCGATCGCGAGCTCTCCGAGGCGGCCCCTTCGTCCACCGTCGATCGCCGATATCGCGTGAAGCGTGAGATCGCGCGCGGCGGGATGGGCGTGGTGCACGAGGCAGATCACGTCGTCCTGCGGCGCTCCGTCGCGCTCAAGACGCTCACACGCGGCGCGCTCGAGTGGCCTCTGGTCCACACGCGTCTGGTCCGCGAAGCGCGTGCCCTCTCGCTCGTGCGTCATCCGGGGATCGCCAACGTGCTCGACGCCGGCAGTTGCCCGCAGCACGGCCCGTACATCGCGCTCGAGATGATCGAAGGGCGATCGCTGGAGTCGTTCATCGTCGCGCGGCAGCGTCTCGACGTCGAAGCGGTCGTGCACATCGCGGCGCAGCTCGGGCCCGCGCTCTCGTTCGTCCACGATCGCGGCATCGTCCATCGCGACATCAAGCCGGGTAACGTGCTCGTCAGTCGCGCGGCCGGTCAAGACAGCAACGTCCTCAAGCTCCTCGACTTCGGCATCGCGACGGTGCCGGGCGACGACGACGTGATCAGCCGCAAGCTCACGCAGAGCGGCGACATCATCGGGACGGTCGAGTACATGGCGCCCGAGCAGCTGCTCGACGAGGCGCCGCCGACGTTCGGGACCGACGTGTACGCGTTCGGGGCGCTTCTCTACGAGTGCCTCGCGGGCGACGTGCCTCTTGCCGGCACGCCGCGCGAGGTCATGACCGCGCTGATCGCGGGACGCACGCCGGCCGCGCTGACGGAGCTGCGCTCGGACGTGCCTCCTGCGCTGGCGGCGGCGATCATGCGCGCTCTCTCGCGGGATCCCTCCGCACGTTTTCCTCGAGCCGATGCGCTGGCGCGCGCGGTCATCGCCGCAGTCCCGCAGCTCACGCGTCCGCTCGCACTGCTCGAGCCGATCGACGAGTCGGATCCTTCGACGCGTCGCGCGTACCCACGCGCTCCGTTCGTGACGCCCGTGCGTCTCGTCTCGTCGAGCGGCTCGAACGACGGTCGCACCGAGGACGTCTCCGAAGGAGGCCTCTTGCTCGTGATCGACGCGCAGGTGCGCGAGGGCGAGCGCGTCACGGCGCGCATGCCTCTGCCTCTCTCGGGCCGCGTCGTCACGGTCGAGGCGATCGCACGGTGGGCACGGACCCGGCGCGGTCAGAAGGCGATCGGTCTCGCGTTCACGTCGCTGCCCGACGACGCGCGCGACGACATCCGCGGCTACGTCGCGCTGATGACCGGAGTGCCCGCGACGCCAGCACGACCCGCGGCGAGGGCCGCATGAAGATCGCGCTCCTCGCCGCCTGCATCGCGCTGCTCCCGATCGGGCACGCGTCGGCGGACGAGCCCGCGACCGAGCTCGCTTCGCCGCTCCGCGCGCAACGGGCGGGCCCGCCGCCGGCGCATCCGTCGGACTTCCACCTCGACCTCGGCGCGACGACGCTTCTTCCGCTCGTGCTCGGGGGCTCCATCGCGCTCGAGGTCCCGGGGCACATCGTCATCCACACGGCCGGCGGCGTGATCTCCTCCGCGTACGTCGACACGATCAACTCGGTCGGCGTGGGCTGGGGCGTCTACGACCAGAGCAGCGCGCAGCTCGTGTCGTCGCTCTTGAACGACGCCACGTTCCTCGAGCTCGGTATCGGGATCCGTCCCGCGGGAACTCCCGGCATCGAGCTGACCGTCAGCTACGTCCTGCTCTGGAGCCAGCGCATGCTCGACATGTCGCAGCTCGGCGGTGTGGGCCACTACGGCCTCGATCTCACGATCGACGCGATCCACGGCGAGCTCGCCTGGCAGAGCGAGCCGATCGATCACGTCTACTTCCGCATCGCGCTCGGCTGGGCGCAGTCGTTCAATCATGGCGTGTCGCTCGCGGGCTCCGGCGATGCCGCGACGCAAGCCGCGATGCACGCGAGCGCCGACGCCTTGAACGCGCTGGTCGGTCGCTACGCGTTCGGTCCCACGCTGGGCGCCACGATGGGCGCTCGTTTCTGATCCACTCTGGAGGATTGCCCCATGTCGTTCGTCACCACGTTCTCCTCTCCCCCGGCTCCCGAACCGGAATCGTCGTTCGAGGCGGCGCCCGGCGCCGAGAAGCGCGTCGCGCCACGCGCTCCGCTCGAGGTCGACGTGAGCCTCTACTCGGAGTCGCAGTTCTTCGCGGGTCTCACCGAGGACGTGAGCGAAGGCGGCCTCTTCATCGCGACGTACGAGACGCGCCCGCTCGGCTCGCACCTCGATCTCGTGCTGACGCTCCCGACCGGCTACACGATTCGCACGCTCGGCGTCGTTCGGTGGCTGCGCGAGCTGAGCGAGAGCTCGCCGGGGATGGGGATCCAGTTCGCATCGCTCTCGCCGGCGGACCTCACGGCGATCCGCACGTTCATCAAGCACCGGCCGCCGATGCTCTGGGACGACTCCTCTTTGTGAGCAGACGTCCGGGTCGATTTCTCGCCGACCGCCGATGAGTTTTCGGGGCCGTGCCGGTCCTAAGGACATGAGCACCTCACGCGCCCTGATTCCGTCCGGCACACTCCTCGGGGTCGGTCCCACGGCTGCGCACACGGACGCACTCGTCCCCACGCTCGCGGCGACCATGCCGGCGCCCGATCTCCAGATCACGATGGCCGCGCGTACGGGCGATCGGCTCCGGAGCACGAACAGCTCGGTGCTTCCGCGCATCGCGGGCGCGCAGCTCTTGCCGAGCGATGGTCGGCGCTACGAGCCGGTCAAGACGCTCGGACGCGGCGCGATGGGCGAGGTCGCGCTCGTGGAAGACCGCGACATCGGGCGCAGCGTCGCCGTGAAGCGTCTGCTCGGAGATGCGCAGCCGGCCTCCGACATCGCGCGGTTCGTCGACGAGGTGCGCACGGTCGGTCGGCTCGAGCACCCGAACATCGTCCCGATCCACGACGTCGGCGTCGACGAGAACG
>CAYSCF010000360.1:0-6786 GCA_964429305.1 uncultured Sandaracinaceae bacterium
CCGAGACGCTCGATTTCCACTACGGCAAGCATCACCAGACGTACGTGAACAACCTCAACACGTTCGCGAAGGACGACCCGTCGATCGCCGGCAAGTCGGTCGAAGAGCTCGTGCGCACGGCGCAGGGCAAGGTGTTCAACAACGCGGCGCAGGTGTGGAACCACACCTTCTACTGGCACTCGATGCGGCCGGGCGGCGGCGGTGAGCCGACGGGCGCGATCAAGGCGGCGATCGACAAGAGCTTCGGCAGCTTCTCGGCGTTCAAGGAGAAGTTCAGCGCGGTCTCGACCGGTCACTTCGGCTCGGGTTGGGGCTGGCTCGTCAAGACGGACAGCGGCCTCGAGATCATCGACACGCACGACGCCGGCTGCCCGCTCACGCAGAACAAGAAGCCGATCCTCACGTGCGACGTGTGGGAGCACGCGTACTACATCGACTACCGCAACGCGCGCGCGAAGTACGTCGAGTCGTGGTGGAACCTCGTGAACTGGGATCACGCCAACAAGCAGCTCTGATCGATCGCGATCTCGCGAAGGAGCCCTCTTCCAACTCGTGGAAGAGGGCTCTTCTCGTTCTCCTCGCCTCCCGCTCGTCCTGATCGCGGCCCGATCAGCTCGGTGCGACGGCGGCGGTCGTTCCCGGCGTGCTCGGGCGCAGTGACGGCATCCCCTTCGTGATCGCTGCGAAGATCGGCGTCGTCGCGAACGTCGTCACGACGGCCATCAGCACGAACATCGTGAACAGCGTCGGCGAGAGCACGCCCATGTCGCGACCGACGTTGAGCACGATGAGCTCCATCAGCCCGCGCGTGTTCATCAAGATCCCGAGCGCGCTCGACTCGCGCCAGCCCATGCGCGCGAAGCGCGCTGCGATCAGCGTCCCGCCGAACTTGCCGAGCGTCGCGACGCCGATGATCGCGCCCACCACCAGCAGGTCGTCGAAGCCCGACACGAGCCCGATCTGCGTGCGCATGCCCGTGAACGCGAAGAACACCGGCAAGAGCAGCACGACCACGACGTCCTCGAGCCGCGCGCGGAGCTGCTCGGCTAGCCGGCCTTCGTGCGGCATCAGCGCGCCGACGAGGAAGCCGCCGAAGAGCGCGTGGATGCCGATGGCCTCGGTGCAGTACGCCGACACGAGCACCGCCGCGACGAGCGCCGCGAGCACGCCGAGCGAGACGTCCGTGCGCAGCTTCTCTTCGCGGGCCGCGAGCCGCGCGAGCAGCGGGCGCGCGACGAGGAACATCACGCCCACGTAGACGAGCGCGAGCCCCACCGTCCACCACGCCCCGTTGAGCTCCGACGTCGCGTAGCCCGACACGAGCGCGAGCAGACACCACGCCGTGACGTCGTCGACCGACGCGCACGCGATCGCCGTGATGCCGAGCGGCGTCCCCGAGACGCGACGATCCGTCAGGATGCGCGCCAGCACCGGGAACGCGGTCACGGACATCGAGATGCCGGTGAAGAGCGCGAACGTCGTGAACGACGTCGCATCCGTCGCGTACCGCGGATACAGGTACGTCGCGAGCGCGGTGCCGAGCACGAAGGGCACGACGATGCTCGCGTGCGAGATCGCGACCGTCGCGTGCGTGTTCCCGCGCAACACCTTCGTGTCGAGCTCCAGCCCGACGAGGAACATGAAGAGCACGACACCGATCTGCGCGATCATGCGCAGGTGCGGCGCCGCGTCGGGCGCGAGAACGAACGCCTGCGCGGCAGGCGAGATCGCGCCGAGCGCCGACGGGCCGAGCAGGAGACCGGCGACGATCTCGCCCATCACGGACGGCTGGCCGAGCCATCGCTGGAACGCCCAGCCGACGCCGCGCGCCACGGCGACGATCACGGCGATCGAGAGCAGGATGTGGCCGAGCGTGCCGGGGTCGGCCGCCACCGTGACCGCGGCAGCCTCCGCGTGTGGCGCCTGAAGCGTCTCCCCCACGGTGCGCACCAGCCAGAACGCGAGCCCTCCGAGGGCGAGGGTGCCGCCGTAGAAAGCGACGCTGCGAAGGGGCCGGGCCCTGTCGAGCGGTGTGCCCTCGTTCTCGCTCGTGCCCTTTCGACTCATCGCCACGTTCTTTCTTCCGTATCGCCTCAGAGCGATCCGACCAACGCCTTCAGGCGACGTACGCGGTGGACGTCCACCTGATAGACGCGGCCGGCCTCACCCACGGTGACGATTCCTGCCTCACGCAAGAGGCGCAGGTGCTCGGAGACGGTGGATTGCGCGAGCGCGAGACGCTCCACGAGAGCCGTGCACGTGGTGCCTTCCGCGCGCAGGATACGGATGATCTTCACCCGCGTGGGATGGCCCAGCGCCTTGGCGAGCATCCCGAGATCGGCGTCGGCTGCCGGACCCTCGACGGGCCGCAGATCGACCGAGCTCGTGTCGGCCGTCTTCATCGGCTTATGACGATGGGCCATGTTCATCGAAACGCCCACATCCGTAGCATGCGGCCCCGTGAGGGCGACGCGCATCGTTCATCGGCGATGCGCGAACGAGCGCGGAACGTTCTCTGCATCTCGGACGCGCAGGATCCAACCCAACAAGGCCTTCGCGCGTCTGAAACGTCGTAGGCACACGCCCCGAAGCTGATCTCGGCGGAAACATCTCGTAGGATCGACAGACGTCTCTCATGGCAGGCCTTCCCACACTCGCGCCGGGCACCGTGTTCGCGCGCGACTTCCAGGTGCTCGGGCTCCTCGCCGAGGGCGGGATGGGCGCCGTGTACGTGGTCGAGCAGCTCTCGACCGGGAAGCGGCGTGCGCTCAAGATCATGCTGCCGCAGCTGGTCGAAGATCAGCGCGCACGAGAGCGCTTCACGATGGAGGCGCGCATCGGCGCGCAGATCCAGAGCGAGCACATCGTCGAGGTGGTCGGCGCGGGCGTCGACGAGGCTACGCAGACGCCGTGGCTCGCGATGGAGATGCTCGAGGGCGAGGACCTCGCGCACCTGATGCGCACGCGCGGGCGTCTTGCCGTCGACGAGACGATCGAGATGCTCGAGCAGCTCGCCGAGGGCCTCGCTCCGGCGCACGCGAAGGGGATCGTCCATCGCGATCTCAAGCCGGAGAACCTGTTCATCGCGATCAGCCGCCGTCGGGGCGTGCCGTTCACGCTCAAGATCCTCGACTTCGGAATCGCGAAGCTCACGCAGGAGAGCCGCGCGACGGCGAGCGCGACCGCGGCGATCGGCTCGCCGATGTGGATGGCGCCCGAGCAGACCGAGCAGAGCGCGCAGCTGCGGCCGGGCACCGACGTGTGGGCCATCGGGCTCATCGCGTTCTTCATGCTGACGGGTCGCTACTATTGGCGCGTCGCCAACGACCCGGAGGTGCGCCTCACGGCGCTCTTCACCGAGGTGCTCGTCACGCCGCTCGATCCGCCGAGCGTGCGCGCGGCGCAGGCGGGGCTCTCGCATCTGTTGCCGCCGGGATTCGATCTCTGGTTCTCGCGCTGCGTCGCGCGCGAGCCTTCGCAGCGCTTCTCCGATGCGGCGGCCGCGATCGCCGCGATCGGTCCCGGCTTCACCTATCGCGATCCGACGGGGCCGCTGCCGGTCGTCTCCGCGTACGAGTCGCGCGGCGGGATCGCGGCGACGATGCCGATGCAGGCCGTGTCGCGCAGCGCGCCGTACACGCCGGCGCCGCACGCGACCGGGCAGGTCTCGGGAGCCAGCGCGTCGCGCCCGATCCATCCGTACGCGGCGAGCACGCCGTACAGCGTGCAGGGTCCGTCGACCGCGACCGGCGCGGTCGATCCTCCGCGGCGCAGCGGCATCGGGCGCACGGTCGCGCTCGTGTTCGGTCTGTTCTTGCTGGGCGCGGGCGGCGCAGCCGCGACGCTGGGCGCGCTTCTCTTCTATCAGCACTACGAAGAGGAGCAGCAGATCGCGCTCGCCGGTGGCGGAAGCTCGCTACGCCAAGACGCGGATCTCGTCGCGCCGGCCGGCGATGCGGGCGTGCCCGAGGTCGATGCCGACGTTCCGCGCGGCGAAGATCCGGACGTCGTCGCGATCACGGAGACGCACGAGCACACGGCCGACCCGACACCACCCGTGACCGAGACGCACGTGCATCACCACATCGGCACGCACGTCGGGCCGGAGCCGACGACCGTCACCGAGCACGTGGACCCGCCGCCTCCACAAGACGGGTTTGCGTGGGCCGACGGAACGGCCGAGGCGTTCAACGGCACCTACTCGCACGACGGGTTCCGCTACGCGATGACGTTCACGCTGCGTCGCGCGGGTGGCTCCGTGAACGGGACGATCTTCGTGGTCTGCGAGGCGGCGCCGCCGGAGGAGCAGTCGATCATCGGCCGATCGGCGATGGAGTGGGTGAACGGGACCTACGCCGACAGCGGCGCGCTCACGCTGACCGGCAGCAACACGACCGATACGTCCGTGTGGACGACGGGCACGTATCGGCTGCGCATCAACGCGTCGGGCGCGGTGAGCGGGACGGCGACCGACGGCGGGCGCATCACCGGGCACACGTAGTCGCTCTGCTCCGCTCCCCGGAAGAGAGCGAGAGGGGCGCGCTCAGGGGCAGGTCGTCGGCGCGGGCATCGCGGGGGCCACGCCGGTCACCGTTGCGAAGTGCGCCGTCGAGAAATCGAACATGTCGAGCATCGCATCCGCGTTCGCATCGCGGCGAGTGATCGCCGGCAGATCGAACACCGTCTCGATGAAGCGCAGGATGCTCGCGTGGCTGTGCGTGCGGCGCGAGTTGTACGCGGCGCGCGAGTAGGGCGAGACGACCGCGACCGGCACGCGCATGCCGAGGTGATCGAACGCGGTCTGGGACGGCGACGGGATGCACGCCGTCGGCGGCGGCACGTGATCGACGAAGCCGCCCGCCTCGTCGTACGTGAAGAACACCGCGGTGTGCGCCCAGATCGGGCTCGCGAAGATCTGCTGCATCAGGTCGTGCACTGCGTTCTCGCCGACGCGGATGTCGCCGTAGTCCGGGTGATCGTCGTCCGGCTCGAGATCGACGAACACGACCGACGGCACGTTGGTGCCCGCCGCGAGCAGCGGCGCGAGGGCCGTGTACGGGTGCACGCTCGGTCGGCCGCAGAAGCCGCTCGACGTCCCCGACGGATCGAACGTGCCGCGCAGCGCGCCCTCGAGACACTCCATGTTCGGGTTCGGCATCGCGTAGTCGCCCCACGTGATCGCGGGCGAGTGCGCATCGAGGCGATCGAAGAGCGTGTTGCCCATGTCCCCGGGGCCGCCCGGCGCGCCCGTGCTCATCACGCCGTTGCTCGTGCCCGCGTAGAGGTAGTCGCGGTTCGGCCACGTGCCGCTCAGCACGTCGCAGAAGTAGCGATCGCTCGTCGCGAACGTCGAGAGCATCCACGTGTAGAACGGGTGATCGGACTCCGTGTAGTACGTCATCGTCACGGGGCCGTTGCGCGTGACGAAGCCGTCCATCGCGCCGTTGTTCCACTCGGCGTGGATGTCGTCCCACTGGTGGGCCGGATGCGAGGCCTGACAGAAGTTCGCCGCGTGGGTCGGCGAGACGGTGCCGCCCGCGCCGTCGGGGTTCGTGAAGCCGGCGGGGAAGCCGTCCCAGCCGTGCGAGTTCATCCCGAAGAAGTGATCGAACGATCGGTTCTCCTGCATGATCACGATCACGTGCTGGATCGCGCCGCGGGCGGCCGTGAGCTGCGCAGGCGTGCCCACGGTGTCGCTGGGCATCGCGCCGGCCGCGAAGCCGCATGCTTGGCGCGCGCCGAAGTTCGGATCGTCCGAGAGGCCGCCGTCGGCGAACGCGAACGCGTCGACGTTCGCGTCGACCGGCGGCGTGAACGCATCCGTTCCGACGTCGACCGGCGCAGCGGCGGCGTCGTGTCCTGCGTCCGGGCCGCCATCGGTCCCGGTGCACGCGACGCACGCGTCGGGAGGAGGCGTGTCGGTGTTGCAGCCCGCGATCACGACGGCGAGTGCGAGGGCGGACGAGCGAGCAGAGCGAAGCGTCGGCATGGGCCCATCGTTCGCGAGGCGCCGGGCGCCGTCAAGACAGGTACCATTCGGGCATGCGCGGCTACGCCTCGGTCTCTCTGCTCCTGCTCGCGAGCGCTTGCTCGCCCTCGCCCCTGGACGCCGACGCCGGGACCGATGCGCCGCCGCCGCCACGCGATGCCGGAACGGACGCGCGCGCCGAGTACGACGTCGGGCCGTTCACGCGCATGCCGGAGTCGGCCGTCGGCCCAGGCCGCTCCACGTGCGCCTACGCGCGCGGCGCGATGCCGTGGGAGACGATCCGCAGCGAGTACCCGATCGGCGCCGACATCCCGATTCATCACTGGATCATCCTCATGCAGGAGAACCGGAGCTTCGATCACTACTTCGGCGCGATGAACGGCGTCGACGGGCTCCCCACCGGCGCCAGCAACCCGCACGACGACGGCACACCGGTCGCCGCGTTCCACACCGACGCGTACTGCGTGGAAGATCCGTCGCACAGCTGGCAGGGCGCGCACGCGGAGTGGAACGGCGGCGCCAACGACGGCTTCGTGCACGCGAACGGCGATCGCGTCGATCCGATGGGCTACCTCACCGACGCCGACATCCCGTTCTACTACGACCTGGCGCACACGTTCGCGATGAGCGATCACCATCACTGCTCCGTGCTCGGACCGACGCAGGTCAATCGCATGTACTACATGAGCGCGACGTCGTTCGGGCTCACCACCAACATCGCGATTCCATCGGAGCGCTATCCGCTGAACGAAGATCACAGCTGATGCAGCAGCTCGATCGCGCGAACGTGTCCTGGC
>CAYSCF010000361.1:0-6747 GCA_964429305.1 uncultured Sandaracinaceae bacterium
TGGAGGAGAGCGCGTGAAGAGCTTCGTGCGCGAGGCGCTCGGTCAGTGAGAGACCGGCGCGCCGGCGATGTCCGTCGTGCTCGTGAACGTCGTGCTCGGTGAGAGACCGCCGCCCTCGCCCACGAACGTCACGTCGACGCGATCTCCGACCGCCATCGCTTCGCGCCCCGCGATGTCCGGCGTGCATCGACGCGGGCCGATCGGCGCAGATCCCGTCTGCCCTGCCGTGAGGAGGGTGAACCACGTCGTCGCGCGCCAGTGCGTGAGCAAGCCGAGCGCGCCCGCAGGGCTCGCGGACGCGAGCTCGATCGTCGGCTGCGTCGCCCCGGTGCCCACCATCATCGTTCCCATCGGCGCGGGCGCGAGCACCGGCGCGCTCGTCGGCACGGCCGCAACCGACCCGGCCGCGATCACGAACGAGCTCCGCGTCTCGACGACCGTGTAGGTCGCCTCGGCGAGGTTGGGCGCGACGTCGAGCGCGTAGAGATCGAGCGCCAGCGCGCGCAGCGGAGCGCGATGCGTGCAGTGCCTCTGGCACGCGCTCTGCCGGAGCGTGAGCTGGGCGACGGGGAACGTCATCGTGCCGTGAGCCTGGTACACGGGCTCGCGCACGAACAGGAGCACGCCGCCCGGCGAGACGTGTCCGCTCGGGAGCAGGAGGCGAAGGCGCTCGCCCGCGGCCATCGCGCAGCGCGCCTCGAGCGGCGCCGGGATCGTCACGAGCGCACCGAACAGGAGAATCGCGAGAGCCCAGCGCATCGCCGTAGGATACGCGCGCGCGACGCGATCTTGGCTCGTCACTCGAGCGTGATCCGCGCGAGGTGCACCTCGCCGCGGAAGTTCCCGAGCGGGCGCGAGTAGCTGATGACGATCTCGCGGCCGTCGCTGGAGCTCAGCGCCGGATGTTCCTTCGCCAAGTAATCGCGGCCGTCGGTCGCGGCGAGGATACCGCCGTCGCTCGGCATGATCGTGAGCCCGCTCGTCGGCCAGGGGCCTTCGATCGCGGGCGCGGTGCGGAGAACGACGCTGTCCGTACCGAGCTGGCTCGACACCGCGAGGTAGCGACCGAGGTGCGCGTTGTACGAGACCGAGACCTCGCTCACGACGCCACGGATCACGATCGCTGCGGCGGCGATGTCCGAGACCCACGCGCTCCCGTCGTAGAACTCGAACGCGTCTCGCTCGCCCGCGTGGGCGCGCGGCGTCCGCGCGAGGCGGCACACGAGGCTGTCGCACGCGAACCAGTACACCGTGTCGCCGATCACCGACACGCCGCCGGTGCCGTAGAGCGGATCGCTGCTGCCGACGGAACGCGAGAAGAGGTCGTTCGGATCGCGCGTCGCGACCGTCGCGTGCGGTGCGATGTGCGCGGTGCCGAGCCCGACGCCGACGAAGCCGCTTCCGTTCATGCGCTGGATGCGCTGGAACAGGAGCAGCGCCTCGGACCCACCCGTGTCGATCACCGCGCCCGGCCAGAGGGCCCAACCGTTGGTCGCATCCATGCGGTTCTGCGCGAGCTCGGGCGCGGTGTACGGAACCATCTGCGACGGGATGCCGTGTGAGTCGACCGGCTGCTCGAGCATCAGCGGGCTCGCCGCGGTCGACCAGCCGCCGGTCGCCGTGACCACGTTGCTCATGTCGACCGTCGTCGCGCTGTCGGTGACGAACGTGTCGCCGAACGTCCAGAGGATCGCGCCGCCGATCGCGCCGGAGCTCACGCCGTCGCGTCCGACCGTGGTGTCGGAGGGCAGTGGGAAGAAGCCGAGGTCGACGACGCTCGCGACACGCAACGGCGGGCCGGCGTCGATCGCCGGCGCATCGGTCCCGCCATCGGTGCTCGCATCCACGCCATCCATCGACGGGGTGCATCCGAGGCATGCGATCCACACGGCCAGCAGTCCTCTTCGCATGCCCAGCATTGTGGCACGTGGCTGGCTACGTCCTGCCGTCATGCGCTGCCTTCTATTCACGATCTGCTTGCTCGCCGGGTGTGGCGCTTCGCACCCACGCGCCAACGAAGACATCGATCACGACGGCATCAGCGACGATCACGACCCGTGCGTGCGCCCGGGAACCGATGGATGCGCGCAGTCGACCTCGAGCACGATGGACGGCGATCGAGACGGCGACGGCATCCCCGACCGCGCCGACGAGTGCCCGAACGATCCCAGCAACAACCCCAACGGCTGCCCTGCGCGGGATCCGGACGGAGCCGGCTGAGCGCTCTCGCCTCAGTCGCGACGGACGAGCAACACGTACCAGTACGCCGGCGCGTACTGCACGACGCGCTCGACGCGGAACATGCGGACGAAGCGCTCGTCGCGGGCGAGCTCGCGCTCGACGCGGAAGCCGGCGAGCGATCGGAGCGTGCCGTCCACCACGCTCGGCTCGGTGATCGAGTGCAGCACGACCGCGTCGACCTCGCGCTGCGCGAGCAGCGTCGCCTCGACGGGCTTCTCTCCGTGACGCCCCTCGAGCTGTCCGATCGACGGGTCGGTCACGCCCGCGAGATCGACGACCGGCAGCTGCGACGCGTAGCCCAGATATCCGATGTCGATCAGCGCGACGCGGTGCGCGTGCTCGCGGAGATCGCGCGCGAGATCTCGCCCGATCGTGTCGCGGGCCCTTCCCGCTTCGCGCGCGGCGGGGATCTCGATCGCGAGATCGACCGCAGGGACCGCGCAGACGAGCAGTGCAATCGCGAGCGCGCCACGCGTGCCGATCTGCGGTCGCCGCCCGAGGTCCGACACGCCGACGCCGACGAGCCACGCGAACGCGGGCATCGCCGGCGCGAGAAGACGGAAGCCGGGCATCCAGTCGCCACCGGCGAGCATCACGCATGCGAGGTGCACGACGACGAACGCGGCCGGGATGCGCAGCGAGTACGACTGACGGACCGCGACGAACGCGGGCCCGACGCCGACGACACCGAGCGCGAGCACGGCGCCGCGCCCGAGATAGCCGACGCCGTTCGCGAGATCGGAAGGCTTGGCGGAGACCGAGAGCGGCAGCGCGTTGCCGAACATCTCGATGCGGAAGAGCGCCACGCCCGCGAGCCCCGCGAGCGCGAGCGAGAGCGCCACGAGCCCCTGACGTCGGTTGCGACGCAGCGCCATGCCCGCGAGCACGAGCATCGCCGGCACCGCCTCCGGACGGAGCCACGCCATGAGCGCGCCCGTGATGCCGAGCACGATGCCGCTCGGCTCCGGCCGCCGCGCCGCCGCGAGCAGCCCGACCGTGGCCACGAGAATCGCGGCGCCGGTCTCGAGCCCCGCCGCGGCCCAGATGCCGACCGTCGCGGACGACGCGAGGAACGCGGTCGCGATCCACACTGCGCGCGAGCCGACGGCGCGATGACGCACCTGCCCGATCAGCAGCGCCACCGCGATCGCCGCGCACGCGATGCCGACCACCTTGCTCGCCACGATCGGATCGAGGCCCACGAGCCGCGCGAGCGCGCCCGGCACGATCCACAGCGGCCCCGTGATGCCGTCCGTCGGCGGGCCGTCGTTCATCGTGTAGCCGTGCCCGCTCGTCAGGCGCGTCGCGTAGCGCGCGACGATGAACGCATCGTCGACCGTGTAGGGCCAGCTGGCGATCCCCACGAGGGTGGTCGCGAGCGCCGCGAGCGGCGGCGCGAGACGAGAGGTGGATTCGAAACGCATCGGAAGCGGCGGCGCCAGGTATCCTCCTGCCGGAGGCCTGCACCCGTACCACGATGGACAAGGATCTGCGCATCGGGAAGTACGCGCTCGAGGAGAAGCTCGGCGAGGGCGGCAACGGACAGGTGTTCGCCGCGCGCGACACCGTGCTCGGGCGCCGCGTCGCGCTGAAGCTCCTGCACGGTCAGCTGATCACCGACGCGACGGTCGCGGGAAGGTTCCGACAAGAGGCGCAGGCGATGGCGCAGCTCAGCCACCCGAACGTGGTCGTCATGCACGACTTCGTCTCCGAAGGACCGCGCTGGGCGATCGTGATGGAGCTCGTCGAGCGCGGCGAGACGCTCGGCAGCCTCATCAAGCGCGAAGGCCGGCTGCAGCCCGCGCGCGCGGTCCGCATCGCGATGGGCGTCGCGTCGGCGCTGGGACATGCGCACGCGCGCGGCATCGTGCATCGCGACGTGAAGCCGGGGAACGTGCTCGTGCTGCGCGACGGCATCCGCGAGACGGCGAAGCTCACCGACTTCGGCATCGCGCGCGTGATGCACGGCGAGCGACGCACGGGCGCACAGCTCACGCTCGGAACGCTCTGGTACATCGCGCCAGAGCAGGCGCAGAGCTCGGGCGTGGACGCGCGTGCGGACGTCTACTCGCTGGGCGCGACGCTCTACGAAGCGATCACGGGGCGCGTCGTGTTTCCGTACGACAACGTCGCGCGGGTGCTCGCGGCGCACATCGGCGAGACGCCACCGCGGCCCGCGCAGCTCGCGCCGGGCATCCCGCCTTCGCTCGATCGTCTCGTCATGCGCTGCATCGCGAAGAATCCCGACGAGCGGCCAGCGAACGGCGAGGTGATGCGCGCGCAGCTCGAGGACTGCCTCGCCGAGCTCGAGGGCGGCGCGCCTGGCTCTCCGGGAGGCGGCATCCCCGCGACGCGCGCGGTGAGCGACATGCAGGCGAGCATCGATGCCGCGCGCGCCATCGGCGCGCAACGGTCGGCGCCACCGATGCAGATGCAGATGCCCACGCCGGTGCCGGTCTCTCCGATGCAGATGACGCCGAGCAACACGGGAGGCGTGACGCAGGAGTCCAGCCGACTCGGGATCTACATCGGCATCGGCGCGCTCGTGATCGTCGTCAGCGTCTGCCTGCTCGGCAGCCTGCTGTTCCTGCTGAGCGCCGCCCTGCGCTGACCCACCTCGAACGGGAGCACACGATCGTTCGGTCGAACGGTGTCGAGCTCACCCGCTACCAGACCTCGGCGAGTCGCAGCTCGAAGCCAGGCAGCACGCCCTCCCCGCTCACGGTCTCCGGATCCAGGCACGCATGCGCCTCGGCGCCCGGACGATAGATCCAGACCGTCTTGCTCACCGGGTCGAGCAACCAGCCGAGGCGCGCGCCCTGCGCGACGTACTCGGCCATCTTCGTGTGCAGTGTCTCGAGATCGTCGCTCGCCGAGCGCAGCTCGACGACGAAGTCGGGAACGAGGGGCACGAACTTGCGGCGCTGCGCGTCGGTCAGTGCATCCCACCGCGCCCGCTTCACCCACGCCGCATCGGGCGCGCGCTCCGCGCCGTTCGGAAGCACGAAGCCGGTCGACGAGTCGAATCCGACGCCGGTCCCGTCGCGCTCTGTCCAGACGCCGAGCTTCGTCGTCAGCCGGAAGTTCCGTCTTCCCGTTTCCCCGCCCGTCGGTGACATGACGATCAGCTCTCCGTCGTGATCGCGTTCGATGCGCAGATCCGGGTTCGCGCGGCACAGCGCGAACAGCGCGTCGTCGTCGAGCGCGACGGCGGGTCGCACACGCATCGGCAAGAGCGCCGCTGGCGACTGGAACGGGGTCGCTACGCTCAGGTCAACCACATCCCGAGCATAGCGCACTCGCTGCAGCGGTCGTTCACGACGCGCGGCCGAGTACGGCTTGCCTAGGGCGCCGGCCATCGGCTATCTCTGATCCATCGGCGACCCCCTCCAGGGCCGCCGTTTTCGTTCCGTCGTTCACGACGCGCGACGAGCCAGCCCTTCCTGCCAACCGACGAGGCGCCCGTGCGCCGAATCGATCTCGCATCCGACTGCGCGCAGTGCGCAGCGCTCTGCTGCGTCGCGACCTGCTTCGACGCTGGCGAAGACTTCGCCATCGACAAGCGCGCCTCGGAGCGCTGCATGCATCTCGCGGACGATCACCGCTGCACGATCCACGGCCGGCTCGTCGAGCGTGGCTTCCGCGGATGCGTCGCCTACGAGTGCTATGGCGCTGGCCCACGCGTCACGCACGCGCTTGCGGCCACCTCTCCGCGCGAACGCTACGCGGCGTTCCTCTCGCTGCGCGTCGTGCACGAGCTGTTCTGGCTGCTCGTGGAAGCACGCAAGCGCTGCGTGGACGACGCGCTCCATCGGGAGCTCGACGATCGAATCGACGTCCTCGCACGCATCACGGAGCGCGACGCGCTCGACGCGAGCGAGGACGTTCTGAAGAGCCACCACGACGCGACGCACGCCCTGCTGCGGCGGGTCGGCGACACGCTCCGAGCGAAGCGCGCGCTACGCGTCGTGCGCGGTCAGTGATGCGCGTGCGGACAGCCGCCGTGGGCCGCCATCGACGGGCAGCCGCCGCAGTGCGCGCTGCAGCCCGTCGCGACGTGGACGCCCGCGCTGGCGGCCGCGAGCGTCATGAACGTGCCCAGCGCCACCGTGAGCATGCGCGCACGCGGGGTGAGGGCCTGCCAGCGAAGGCGAGCGGCGTGGGCGGTGAGACCGAGAATGCTCTGGGGGCGTTCCATGAGGACGAGCATAGCCCTCCCCGGCCGCGCTGACGATGTCACCCACGTTAAGAAACGTGGCCCGGCGTTTCGATGGCATTCTGCGCCGCGAGGTGCGCGGATGAAGGTCGCTCTGGTGGTCGCTGCGCTCGCGTCCGGTCTGATCGCGGGTGGGTTCTTCGCGTTCTCGACGTTCGTGATGCGCGCGCTCGGTCAGGTGCCGCCGCCCGAAGGCATCCGCGCGATGCAGGCGATCAACGTCGTGGTCGTGCCCTCGCCTTTCGTGATCCTGCTGGGAGAACTGCTCAAAGCGCGCGGACTGAAATTCG
>CAYSCF010000362.1:0-6699 GCA_964429305.1 uncultured Sandaracinaceae bacterium
TGATGAGGATCGAGTCCTCGAAGTTGTAGCCACCCCACGGCATGAACGCGACGACCACGTTCCGTCCGAGAGCGAGCTCGCCCATGTCGCAGCTCGGGCCGTCCGCGATGACGTCTCCGACCTTCACCTTTTCGCCGGGGCGAACGACGGGCTTCTGCGTGTAGCTCGTCGACTGGTTGCTGCGCTGGAACTTGTTGAGGCGGTAGATGTCGGGGAACGCCCCGGCCTCGCCCTCGGCCTTGACGACGATGCGCGTCGCGTCGACCGACTCGACCACACCATCGCGCTTGGCGAGGATGCAGACGCCGGAGTCGCGCGCGACCTTCATCTCGAGGCCCGTGCCGACGATCGGCGCATCGCTGCGCAGAAGCGGAACGGCCTGACGCTGCATGTTCGATCCCATGAGCGCGCGATTGGCATCGTCGTGCTCGAGGAACGGGATGAGCGAGGCGGCGACCGACACGAGCTGCGACGGCGAGACGTCCATCAGCGTGATCTGGTCGTGCGGGACCATGACCGTCTCGCCGTTGTAGCGAGCGGGCATCAGGCCAGCGACGAGGTTGTTGTTCTTGTCCTGCGTGGCGTTGGCCTGCGCGATGTAGTGCTGCTCTTCCTCGAGAGCCGAGAACCACTTCACGTCCTTGCTGACCGCGCCCTGATCGACCTTGCGGTAGGGCGTCTCGACGAAGCCGTACTCGTTGACGCGCGCGTACGTCGAGAGCGACGCGATGAGGCCGATGTTCGGACCTTCCGGCGTCTCGATCGGACAGATGCGGCCGTAGTGCGTCGGATGGACGTCGCGGACCTCGAAGCCTGCACGCTCGCGCGTCAGACCGCCCGGCCCGAGCGCCGAGAGACGACGCTTGTGCGTGACCTCGGAGAGCGGGTTCGTCTGGTCCATGAACTGCGAGAGCTGCGAGCTACCGAAGTACTCCTTCACCACCGCCGAGACGGGCTTGGCGTTGATGAGGTCGTGCGGCATCAGCGTCTCAATCTCTTGAGACATGCTCATGCGCTCTTTGATCGCGCGCTCCATGCGGACCAGGCCGATGCGGTACTGGTTCTCCATGAGCTCACCGACCGCGCGGACGCGGCGGTTGCCGAGGTGGTCGATGTCGTCGACCGAGCCACGACCGTTCTTGAGCTCGATGAGGTGCTTGACCGTGTGCAGGATGTCGACCTGCGTGAGGACCGTCTGCTCGAGCGGCGGACGATTCGGATCCTCTTCCTTGTAGAACTTGTAGTTCAGCTTCAGGCGGCCGACCTTGCTCAGGTCGTAGCGCTCCGGGTTGAAGAACAGGTTGTTGAAGAGGGTCTTGGCCGTCTCGAGCGTCGGCGGATCGCCCGGGCGGAGGCGGCGATAGATCTCGAGGATCGCCTCGTCCTGCGTCGTGATCTTGTCCGCGAGCAGCGTGTCGCGCAGGTAGCTGCCGACGTTGAGGCCGTCGATGAAGAGGACCTTGAACTCGCTTATCTTCGCTTCGCGAAGACGCTCGAGCTTCTCCTCGGTGACCTCGTCGTTGACCGCGAGGATGACCTCGCCGGTCTCCTCGTCGATGACGTCCTCGGCGCTGACCTTGTCGACCGTCTCGGTGATGTCGAGCGGAAGACGATCGAGACCCGCGTCGCGGAGCTTCTTGATCGCGCTGCGCGTGAACTTGCGGTTCTTGCGGACGATCGCTTCGCCATCGACCTTGATGTCGCGCGTCGCGCGCTGACCCGGAAGAAGATCGAACTCGATCGACTTCGAGTACTTCTTGCCGCTCTCGAGATAGACCGTCTCGGTGTCGTAGTAGAACTTGAGAAGGTCCTGCGTCGTGTAGCCGAGCGCCTTGAGCAGCACGGTCGCGTGCAGCTTGCGGCGGCGGTCGATGCGGACGTGGATCAGGTCCTTCGGGTCGAACTCGAAGTCGAGCCAGCTGCCGCGATACGGGATGACGCGCGCCTGGTAGAGCAGCTTGCCGCTCGAGTGCGTCTTGCCCTTGTCGTGGTCGAAGAAGACGCCCGGGCTGCGGTGCAGCTGCGAGACGACGACGCGCTCGGTGCCGTTGATGATGAACGTACCGTTCTCTGTCATCAGCGGGATCTCGCCGAAGTAGACCTCCTGCTCCTTGATGTCGCGGACGGTGCGGTCGGCACCTTCGCTCGCGGCATCGTAGATGATGAGCTGGATGGTCACCTTGATCGGCGCCGCGTACGTCATGCCGCGCTGCATGCACTCGTCGACGTCGTACTTCGGACGCTCGAGCGTGTAGCCGACGAACACGAGCTCGCTCGTGCCGTTGAAGTCGCGGATCGGGAAGACGCTGCGGAAGACGCCCTGGAGGCCGATCTCTTCGCGCTCGTTCTGCGGCACGTTGGCCTGCAGGAACTTCTCGTACGAACGCTTCTGGATATCGATCAGGTTCGGGATGCCGATGATCTGCGCAATCTTCGCAAATGCGTGGCGAACCCGGAAATTGGTCTGGATCGTCGAGGCCATGGGCGCGTACCTCTCGGGGTAGTCAGGTATCGAAGACGAAAAGAGCTAAGAGCTAAGGCGAGCGGGCAAAAGACGTCGAGCCGTAAGGCGAGCCAAAGACGGAGCCCGACGAAGAAGGGAGGTCCCTCCTTCGCCGAGCTTCGCGATCAATCGATGACGAGATTCAGAAGTCGACTCACTTCAGCGTGACGGTGGCGCCCGCGTCCGTGAGCTTCTTCTTCATGTCCTCGGCGTCGGCCTTGGCCACGCCTTCCTTGACGGTCTTCGGGGCGGCCTCGACGAGGTTCTTCGCGTCCGCCAGGCCGAGGCCCGTGAGCTCGCGAACCACCTTGATGACCTCGATCTTCTTGGCGCCCGCGGCCGTGAGCTCGACCGTGAACTCGGTCTGCGCTTCGGCAACCGGAGCCGCCGGACCCGCAGGCGCTGCGCCGCCGGCGACGACCGCCGGAGCCGCCTTGACGCCCCACTTCTCCTCGAGCGCCTTGATGAGGCCTGCGACCTCGATCACCGACCACGAGCTGAGCTCCTCGACCATCTTTTCCTGATTCAACGTCGCCATGTCAGTACCCTCTTTACTCAAAAATCTTTATCGTTCGAACTATTTGGAACTGGAGCTCACTCGCCCGCTTGCGCGCGGCGGTGTGCTTCGAGTGCATAGACGAGGTTCTGGCTCGGTGCCTGGAGCTGCTGGAGCAGCTTCTGCATCGGCGCCTGCAGCTGCGCGAGGAGCATGGCGCGGAGCTCGTCCTTGCCGGGCATCGTGGCGAGAGTGCTCTCGACCTCGGCGCCTGCCATGACGTTGCTGTCGAGAACCGCGGCCTTGACCTGCAGCTTCTCGTTCTTCTCGCCTTCCTTGCGGAACTGCTTGACGATCTTCGCCGCGACGCTCGGGTCCTCGAAGGAGAACGCGATGCCGTTCATGCCGGTCAGAGCCTTCTCGAGCGCCTTGTTCGAGGCGATCGGGGAGCCCTTGATGGCCTGCTGGAAGAGCGAGTTCTTGACGACGCGATACTCGACGCCCGCCTTGCGGAAGCGCGCGCGGAGCTCGGTCACCGAGGGCACGTCCATGCCCTGATAGCCGAGGACGACCATGCTGGTCGCCTTCTTGAAGGAGGCCGCGATGATCTCGACCTCCTTGGCCTTCTCGATGCGCGCCGGGGACTGATATTCCGTTGCCATATCAGGCCTCCACCGCAGCGGCTTCGACGTCGGCCGGATCGATGCGGATGCCAGCGCCCATCGTGGTGCTGAGGGTGATTCTGCGCAGGTACACGCCCTTCGCGCTCGACGGCTTGGCCTTCATGAGCGCAGCCATGAGCGCGCGGACGTTGCCCTCGAGCTTGTCGGGAACGAACGACTTCTTGCCCACCTGGCCCTGCACGATGCCGGCCTTCTCGACGCGGAACTCCACCTTGCCGCCCTTGGCCTCGTTGACGGCCTTGGTGACGTCTGCGGTGACGGTTCCGGTCTTCGGGTTCGGCATCAGACCTCGCGGTCCGAGCACGCGCCCGAGCTTACCGACCTGGCCCATCATGTCGGGTGTGGCGATCACGGTCTCGAAGTCGAGCCACCCTTCGGTGACCTTCGCGACCATGTCGTCCGATCCTACGAAGTCAGCTCCCGCTGCCGTCGCTTCGGCCGCCTTCTCTCCCTTGGCGAAGACCAACACGCGGACCGTTTTGCCCAGACCGTTCGGGAGCACGGTCGCTCCACGAACCATCTGATCGGCATGCTTGGGGTTCACCCCGAGCCGGACCGCGATGTCGACACTCTCGTCGAATTTGGCGAAGCTCGCCTTCTTCACGAGAGCGCACGCTTCACCGATGGGATAACGGCGGTCACGATCGACGCTTGCGATCGCTTCCTTTCGTTTCCTACCTGTCTGCATCGCTCCTCCTTCGGCAGCCCCGCCACCATCGGCGAGGGTCTTGCCTTCCACCGCACTCCCGCTCGGAAGGGTTCCGAGGAGAGGAGGTGGTTTCGTTGATTTTCCCCATCATTTGGCCGGGGAAGAGACCGGTAACGGACCTTGCCCACGGGCGTGTTGCCGGGCGGGCCGCGGATCTACTTCGAATCGGACGATATGCAAGGTCGAATCCACCCCGACCTCTCTTTTTGGTCGGGACCTTGCAAGGGCGTCACGCTGACGCCTCGGAGGAGGGCCTAGCGGATGACGTCGACGCCCATCGAACGGCAGGTGCCGGCGAGGGTCGTCGCGCAGGCCTCGAGGCTGCCCGCGTTCGTATCGCCGATCTTTTCCTGAGCGATCTTCAGCAGCTGCGCCCAGGTGATCTTGCCGACCTTGTCCTTGTTCGGCTGCTTGCTGCCCGACGACGGCTTCTTGCCGATCTTCAGCCCGAGCTCACGCTTGATGAGGACCGAGTTCGGCGGCGTCTTCGTGATGAAGGTGAACGACCGGTCCGAGTACACGGTGATCAGGACGGGGATGATGAGCCCTTCCTGCTTCGCCGTGCGCGCGTTGAACTCCTTGCAGAAGCCCATGATGTTGACGCCGTGCTGGCCGAGCGCAGGGCCGACGGGCGGCGACGGGTTCGCCTTCGCTGCCTGGAGCTGGAGCTTGATCTGACCGGTGACCTTCTTCATGACCTATCCTCTTCGCTACTTCAAATCTGGAGCGAGCGTCGCAACTCGCCATGCGCGTTGCCTAGACGGTCTTCTCGACCTGGCCGTACTCGAGCTCGACGGGCGCTTCGCGGCCGAAGATCGAGACGAGCACGGTGACCTTCTGCTTGGGCGCGTTCACTTCCTGGATCGTGCCCGTGAAGTTCGCGAACGCACCGTCCGTCACGCGGACGTGATCGCCGGCGTTGAACACGACGCGCGGCTTCGGCTTCGCGGTGCCCTCGGCGACCTGCGACTCGATCGTGCTGATCTCGGGATCCGAGACCGGCGCCGGATGACGACCGCCGACGAACCCGCTGACCTTGGGCGTGTCCTTGACGAGGTGCCACGTGTGCTCGTTGAGCTCCATGTGGATGAAGATGTAGCCGGGCAGGAAGTTCCGGCTCGTGACGCGCTTGCCGGTCTTCTGATCCTGGACCTGCTCCTTCGGGATGAGGATCTTCCCGAAGAGCTCTTCCATGTTGTTGCGCTTGATCCGCTCTTCGAGAGAGGCCTTCACCTTGTTCTCGTAGCCGGAATAGGCCTGGATCACGTACCACTTCTTGCCGGTCGCATTACTCATCGAAGCCTCACGTGCCGCATTGGCCATGGTGTTCTTTCGCGGTCTTTCAGGCAGCGCTGTAGATGAGGTCGGTGACCGCCGACCAGATCGCGTCGAACATGCCCGTGTAGACAGCCGCGATGAACGACGCCGTGAGGACGACCAGCGTCGAGTACCAAGTCTCTTCGCGCGTCGGCCACGTCACCTTCGAGAGCTCCGTGACGACCTCCGTACAGAAGTCGCGGAAGCGATCGTTCTGGTACGCGAGCACACTGCCCGCGATGCCGACCGCGACCGCGATCGCCGTGACGATCGTGTCGTTCGGCTCGGCCCAGAACTCCCACGTGAACGTGACGAGCTTGTCCGTGACGTAGACGATGAAGACGGCGAGCGCGACGAACGCGAACTGAACCCAACGCTCGAGACCGAGCAGACCCGCGATCGGAAGCTCGTCCTCGCGGAGGTTCTCGGCCTCTTGCGCCTGCTGCTCCGCGTCGCGCTGGAGCTCGCGCTCTTCGTTCCGCGCGCGTGAGTCGTCGTCGGAAACGTCGTCGTCTCGATCGTCGGACGGAGCCCGATCGTTGGACACAGCCGGGGCCGCTGGGGCCTCGTCCTGGTCGTCTTCGTCGCGCTCGGTCTCGTTCTCGTCTGCCATTTGTGAAGTCTCTCGTGCGTGCCGTCAGGCCAGGAGGGATTCGAACCCACAACCCGCGGATTTGGAATCCGCTGCTCTACCGTTGGAGCTACTGGCCTAGGTGAATCCTCGAGGGTCTACTTCGATTCCCGGTGAATCGTGTGCTGGTCGCAGTGCTTGCAGAACTTCTTGAGCTCGATCGGCGTTCCGACCTGGCCGCTCCGCTTGGGAGCCTTCGTCGTCGGGTAGTTCCGGGCCTGACAGATGGAGCAGACGAGGGTGATGTTCTGACGATCGGCCATCATGCGCCTCCCGGCGAACAGAGCACCCTCGGCTCTCGGATCACTCCGTGATCTTGGTGATGACGCCGGCGCCGACGGTGCGGCCGCCTTCGCGGAT
>CAYSCF010000363.1:0-6694 GCA_964429305.1 uncultured Sandaracinaceae bacterium
GACCGGCACGTGCTCGCCGCGGAACACGAAGCTCGCCCCGTGCACGACGCGCTCGCCGTCCTCGAGCGGATAGAGCACCGCGATCAACGTGTCGCCTCCGCTCTGTCCGGCGAACAACCAAGCACGCTCGCCGTTCGCCGGTGACCAGAGCAAGGGCCCCGGCGCCAGGCGCGCGCGCGTCGTCTCGTCCACGATCAGATCCGCGCGCGAGTAGGCGCGCTCGGCGCCCGCGAGATCGAACGGCGTGAAGTCGTCGGCCCACGGCGCGAGCTCGGGCGTGCTGCGCATCGCCGCGCGCAGCGCATCGAGCGAGAGCTCGAGATTGCTGAACGGCATCCCGCCGCGGCTCGCCGGATACGTCAGCGACGGCGCCGCGCCGTAGCAGCAGCGAACGGCCGCCTCGCGATCGCTCGGATCGGCCAGCGGCACGCGCGCATCGCAGCGATGCATCGGCGTGTCTTGATCGTCGCGCGCGCCGCGCAGCACGAGCTGTCCTGCCGAGAGCGTCCACTCGGGCGCGAGCACGCCCTGCGCGATCAGGCCCATCGCAGAGGCGCACTCACTCGGATGCGCGGTGCACGCCGCGTAGTCGCCTGTCGTCGGGAGCGACACGTGCACATCACCCTCGCACGCGCGCTCCCACTCGAGCTCGTCGCACAGCCGGCCACCGCGCGCGCTGCACGCCGAGATCGCATCGCGGCTCGAGACGCGCTGCGGATCGGCGCGGTCGGTCGCGGTCAGGACGCGGCGATCGATCTCGAAGGCGGGAACGGTGATCGGCGCGAGGTCGGCTTCCACGCTCGGGCGTCGCCACGGCGTGCCGGGACGGCTGCCGGCGAGCACGGTGCCGGAGTCGACGTGCACGCGCGGGCTCGGGGGCGCGGCGCGGGTGACGACGGGCGCGGCTCGAGCGATGGGCGGGGCGAAGGCGTCGCTGCCGGCATCGGGCGATGGCGTCGCCGAGGCGCCGCACGCGGCGAGCAGGATCGCGAGGAACATCCGAGCGCGCATGAGCGCGAGAGAAGCGTGCGAACGTGCCGAGCGTCCAGTTTCGAGCGCGCGTCGGAAGGGGGAAACCACCTCTGCGCCGGGGAAACGGCGGTCGACCCCGGGGAAACGCCTCCGATCGGGGGGAAACCCGTCCGATCCGGGGGAACCCTCGAAACGAATGGATTTTCGTCAGGCGGTCGCGGCCGTCGTGCCCTTGGTGCCGATCCCATCCGTCGTCTTCGCGGCTTTCGCGGGCGCTCGGTGGGACCCGAGCAGTCGCGACAGCTTGCCGAGCGGCGGCATCTTGATGGACGCCTTGCGCCGGTGTGCCGCGGCGTGTGCCCGCGCGATCACTTCGATCACGTGCATCACGCGCCCATCCTGCGTGTCGAGCTGCGCCTGCGTGATGCGCTGACCCGAGTCGCCGCCGACGACCGATGCGTCCAGCGTCTTCACTGCGCTCGCGGCGGCGCGCAGCTCGGCGGCGTAGTCCGCATCGACGCCGACCGCCGATAGCGCCTCTCGCCCGGCGTCGTCTGCCGCGCTCGACACCGCCTGTTCGACCAACGTGGCGAGCGCGAGCAGGCCATTGCCCAGCTCGATGTTGCTCGCCGCCGTCCCCGCGCCTGCGTCGATGGCGTCTCGCAGCTTGCCAGTCGCGGGCACGTAGCTGGACAAGACGTCGAGCGCTTGCTGCCTCATCGCGATGGTCTCACTGCGCTGCACGGCCAGAGACCGACGCTTGACCTCGATTCCGCCGCGCATGGGCGCTCGCGCGAGCATGCCTTCGAGCGCGATGGCCTCTTGGATCGCGAGCGCGGCCACATCGAGGCAGAAGCCACGGATGGCGCGGCGACTGGCGGCATCGAGCTCGCTCCATTGGTCGACGACGAACTCGATGATCGCGGGGACCGAAGAGAGGATGTCTTCCGACGCCCAGCTGGTGCCTTCGGAGTGGAGGTCGTCCTCGGTGCGCGAGCCGAAGAGGAGCGCGCTGAGCGCATCGCTCGGCGCGCCGAGCGTGGCTGCCAATGACTGCAGCGTGCGCGTGCTGGCATCGCTCGCGACGAGCGCGCCGCCTGCGGCGATCGGCTTCTTCGCGCTCGGCTTGGCGGCGGGCTTCTTGGAAGTCTTGGGGCTCTTGGATGCCTTGGAGGGTTTGGCCATGGGCAGACGGTAACAAAGGTCGGACGGTATCGTCGAGAGGTCCCGCGCGCTTCGATCGCGCGAGCCGGATGGCCCGCGGGGGCCATGTTCGTCGCCGGGCCGCGCTCCGACGATGCGGACGACGGGGGATGCATGAGCGCGGACGACGACGGAACCGAAGAACGAAAGCTCGCGGTCGCACGCGCGCTGAGCGAGAAGCAGCAGCTGACGAAGGCGCAGACCGGCGTTCTACGGCTCGTGGCGGTGGGCGCGAACCGGTACGAGATCGCCGAGGAGACGGGCACGAGCGTGCGCACGGTGAAGAACCACCTCGAAGCCATCTTCGACAAGCTCGAGCGCGTGGTCGGCGCGCGGTCGAGCCGGGGGATCGAGAACTGGATCCTCGACCAGGCGCTCTACGACGCGGTGACCGCGAAGCCGTCGGAAGACGGCCAGGGCAACGGCGAGGACGACGACGAGGACGAGGAGCCGTGACCCCCATCGACCTCGACCTGGGCCAGGCGCATCATCGAGGCATGCGCTTCGCGATGCTCGGTCTCTGTCTCGCCATCGCTGTCTCGGGCTGCGGTCTGGCGCAGTCGAACGACACGGACGGATCGACGCCCGGCGTCGACACGGGCCCCGTCGCTTGCACTTCGAGCCGCATGTGCCCCGGGCGGGTATGCGACATGACGCTCGGTCAGTGCGTCGACTGCGTGAGCGCGGCCGACTGCGCGACGGGGCTTCGCTGCTTGCGATCCGTCTGCGTGCCACCCGCCGCGTCGTGCATGTCGGACCGCGACTGCTCGGCGATGGGGCTCGTGTGCGACCCGACCGCTCACCAATGCGTCGAGTGCGTGCACGCGTCGGACTGCGCGAGCGATCAGTTCTGCTCCACCTCCGGCACGACGGCGGGCACATGCGTCCCCCGCGTGTGCGCGACGGGCGAGACGCGTTGTGTCGACGCGACGTCGATCGCGACGTGCGTCGCCGACGGAAGCGGGTTCGGCGCGGCAATGGCGTGCGGTGGATCGATGGTGTGCGTCGGGAACGCGTGCGTGGCCGGGGATACGGGCGTGGACGGGGGCCCGGTGGACGCCGGACCGGTCGATGCCGGTAGGGACGGGGGAAACGATGCCGGCCAGGACGCAGGCGTCCCCCCCGTGCTCTACCACGGTTGGATTCCTGATTTGATCGGGTGCGATATATCGCATTACGACTCGACGGCCCCGACGGCGGTTGGCGGTAGCTATCCGTTCAACGCAGGGGACACTCCGTCGTGTCGTCTGTGGAAGCTGGCAGCAACCATATGCACGAGCGAGCCGACGCCCGCCAGCTCAGGAACGCAGCCCGCAGACTGGACTTGTGGTCACTCCGGCGGATTCACGGACCCTGTGTTCGGCACCTACTGCGCATCACCTGTGGCCATGCCGCAGCGCGTCTGCTCCGACTGCAACGGTCCTTGTAACGTTGGTTGCGGTCCCGGGGGTGGTCACCACCCGTACTCCATACGCGACTGTGCAGGAGTCGAAGTCGACGAGCAGTAGTCCCGTATCATGTCCGACATGGGCCGCGAGGCCCATGCGCTGCGCTTCCATCTCGACGAAAAGTCGAACGTCGCGTTCACGGTGCACCCCCGCACCCCGCGACGGGAAAGGTGGCGAACATGGCCGGCAAGACGATTCGGATCCTCGAAAAGACGCAGTACGCGAACCTCGGTGAGGGGCTCGTCGCCACGACTGGCGTCGCCAAGGTGTGGGTCGCGACGAACGTGGACGTCAGCGGATACCTCTACGCGTCACTCGTTCTGCGCCTTCATGCATGGACGATGCAGAGCGGTAGCGGCGCACCCTCGATCTCGATCACGGGGTATGCGAGCGCGCCGACGGCCGAGGACCCAGCTACCACGTTCCGCGGCGGCGTGGTCCTCGACGGTCAAGGGTCGGGCAAAATCGGCTACAGCGCGACGGCTGCACCGCAGATCAGCGTCGTGTCAGCGGCCCTCGCGACACTCAACGCCACGACCGCCTTTGCCGGTGCGGGAACGTTCCTGGACTTCGTACTGCAGTACACGAACGGCACGGCCGCAGCGACGCAGACGACCTTCACGATCAGCGCCGACCTCGTGCTGCGCAGCTAGTCGGGAGCGCACAATGCGCTCCATTCGGTTGCTCGAGCACAGCGACTTCGACTTCTCGAACATCGGCAGCGCGCTGAGCCTGACCATTCCGCTGCGGCAGAAGGTCAAGCTCGCGGGGTACGGCTCGGGCAGGGTCGTGTTCCGCCTGCACGCGGCCTCCATCCCAGCCGGCGCTACAATCCAGATCACGCTCGTTCAGGCCGCTCCGACGGAGGAGGACCCGGCTTCGTTCTTCCGCGGGAACACGATGGCGCTCGCGCAGTTCGACTCATCGTCGGCCGCGCCAGCGCTCGACACGACCTCGACGAACCTGCTGGTCGGTTACGTCTCCGTGTTCCTCGTCGTCACGCAGGCGCCGAGCGCGACCACGTTCACTGCCACGCTCAGCGCTGAGCTCGTCCCGTGCGACACCGTGGGTCCGTTCGCGCTGAGCCTCGCATGGGACGGCTCGTTCTCGCGTCCGCTCGCGGCCTTCTATTACACGCAGGCGCCGACCAACGGGACGAGCGCCTTCCTCAAGTCGGCGGCCTCCGGCGTGCGGCGAAGCGCCGATACGCGCGGGGATGGGATCCCAGCTTCGCTCCTGATGGAGAAGGGGGCGACGAACCTCATCCTGCAGAATCGTAACCCCGCATTGGTAGGACCATGGGCGGCGGGAACCGCAACGCTCACGACGCCCGAGAATGGTCCTGACGGCGCGGCAACGGGAACACGGATGCAGGTCGCATCTGGAGGCTACAGTCCGTTTCAGGGCGTGACGACTGCCAATACGGAGTACACGGGGTCCATCTGGCACAAGCGCATGCGAACGCTCGGGAACGGCCCGAGCCAGGCGTCTTTGCCGAACAACGCTGTGACGGTCGGAACCGGGGCATCCATCTCCACGACCCTCACGGAGACCTGGCAGCGCGACTCGGCCTCGACGAACATCGGTGCAACGAGCGGGGCCGTGCAGGAGCTGGACGGCCGAGCCGGAACCGGATTTACCGCGCAAGCGCTCGACAACATCGTCGACCTTCCGCAGGTCGAGCTGGGCTACTACCCGACGTCACCGATCGTCACGACGAGCACGACGGTGAGCCGGCCAGCGGACAAGCTCTCGTATCCCGTCGGCACCTATCCATTCGGCTTCCTCACCTCCGGCGTCGTCATCGACTTCGCCCCCGACGCATCGAGCGCGGAGATCGTGTCCGCGAGCGAGGACTGGCGCCTCGTTCAGGTCGGGACCAACGACTATGTGCGCATCTACAACAGCGGCGGCACCTGCAAGGCCGAGCTCGTCTGCGGCGGCACGGTGGTCGTGAGCGTGGCCGTCACCTTCAGCCGCAGGCAGCGACTCACGCTCACCGCGCGGCCCACCGCCAGCACGCTCACCATCAGCGGCGCTACGACCGGCAACGGAACAACGGTCGGCACGGGCGGCGCGACGTGGGGCTCCAACGGCACGACGCTCTACGTGGGCGGCGACAACAGCGGCAACAACAACGTCACCGGTCGATACGTCAACGCGATGATCGTGCAGGCCGCATGATGAGGCCGGACGGCGATGGTCTGGCATCGTGCTCGCGACAGAGCCGTCCCGGGCGCGGGATCAAGGTGGCAAGGCGTAGCGCCGCGCGTGCGTTCACGGCGAGCTAGAGCTGATCGCTTCGCGAGGCATTTAGTTCAGTTCAGAGGAGGTTTTATGGGTATTTCGAGAGTTATCAACCCCTCGTCGATCGCGAGAGATTATCCGGTGGTTGGCGCGCGCGGCGCTGCTGCGCCGCGTGGAGCGCGCGGTCCCGATGGATCGGCCGACATCTTGTCCACCATTCGGGCCGTACACGGCATCGGCGACGTGGGAGCGATTGCTGGTCTCGACTCGCTCCTGGGCGCGGCCGGGCTGCCGAGCATCGCCGAACTGGCGGCCGGCGGCGGCTTGAACCTCGGTGCGGGCATCGGCGGGGCGCTGAACCCCGCGGACATCCCAGGAGGCTTCCTGAGAGCGGGTGGAGGCGGGGTGATTGGAGGATACGGTCGCAATGGTGAAGGATTCACCATGCCGGACTGGAACAACCTCAGTGACGGTAGCGGGCTGTTTACTGCTCTTCCGAGTCAGTTGGATCTGGTGAGCGACATGGAGGGTGCACTCGCTACTGCCGAAGGCCACGATGCGGCGCGCGAGGCTCAGGAGAATGCTGACGACCTGGCAGAGCTGCAGGCACAGCGTCAGGCGGAGTTTCGCCAGGAATGGCAGCGTGAGCGCCAAGCATTCGACCGCGCGCGCCAGGCTTTCAAGGACATCGTTGCTCATGAATATCCGCCGGAAAAAAAGCCTCCGGTGGGCGACTTCGAACCGGAGCCCGATCCCGATCCCGCGACGGCAGAGCCAGGAGATCCCGACGCTGGTCCGTCCAGTGCCCAGGCTCTGGCGCTGCT
>CAYSCF010000364.1:0-6679 GCA_964429305.1 uncultured Sandaracinaceae bacterium
GTCCAGCCGCGGCACATGGAGCGCGAGCTCCACATGATCCAGGACATCTTCAACGACGCCTGGCAGGCGAACTGGGGGCACGTCCCGGCGACCGAGGACGAAGTGAAGAAGACCGCGGAAGACCTGCGGCTCATCCTCGATCCCGAGATGGCGTTCATCGCCGAGGTGAACGGCAAGGCGATGGGCATGTGCATCGCGCTGCCGAACCTCAACGAGGTCATCCGCGACTTCGACGGCAAGCTCACGCCGAAGAACATCGCCAAGCTCGTCTACCGGCTGAAGGTGAAGCGGCCGAAGAGCGCGCGTCTGATGATGCTCGGCATCAGCTCCGAGATGCGCGGCATCAAGAAGTACGCGGGCCTCTCCCACGCGCTCTACGTGGAGGTCGCCAAGCGCGGCGAGAAGCGCGGCTACACGTGGGGCGAGCTCAGCTGGACGCTCGAGGACAATCGCCCGATCAACCTCGGCATCAAGTCGATGGGCGCGCGCATCTACAAGACGTATCGCATCTACGAGAAGGCGATCGCGCCATGAAGGTTTCGTCATGAGCGCTTCGAACATCGCGCTGATCATCCACTTCCTGGGTCTGCTGCTGTGGATCGGCGGCGCGGCGACGTGCTCGTGGATCGCGGCGAGCCTGGTATCGTCGGGCGACACGAAGGCGCTCTCCTCGGTGCGCAGTGGGCTCCTGGCGATCGTGATGCCCGGGATCCTGCTCGCCACGCTCGGCGGTCTCGGCCGGTTGATCCCGAATTGGAGCGCGCACTACGCCCACGCGCCGTGGATGCACATCAAGCTCACGATCGGGCTCGTGCTCGCGGGGATGCACGGCCTGCTCGTCAATCGCGTGCGCAAGGCGTCGACCGGAACGCCGGTGCCAGCCGGCATGTTCGTCGGCATCGGCGTCACATACGTCCTGCTGGGCCTCGTCGCGGCGTCCCTCGCGATTCTGCGCCCGGGCGAGTAGCTCGCCGTTCACGCCGGCCGCCGACGCTGTGAACGTCGAGTCTCGGTCTGCACGCTTACTCTCGCTTTCTAGGCTCTTGCCAACGTGGCACGCTCCTGGCTTAGAACGCGCTCAGGAGACTCCGCCATGACTCGTACGCACTTCCGTTCGCTGCTCGTTTCCTTCTCGGCGATGCTCGCGTTGGCGGGCTGCGGCGGGGGCGGGCTCACGGCGAACGGCTCGGCGACCGTCACCGATTCCACGTCCACGAGCTCCGGATTCCACTTCCCCGCAGGCGTCCGGCTCGACGGCGGCGCGGGCACCATCACTGGGATGTGCACCATCAGTCGCACGAGCGGCGGCGGCGACGGGGTCGTCGTCGACCTGTACGGTGACGCGCAGGGCACCGGCCATGCCGTGCGCTCGATGACCCTCATGGCCCATTCCACCGCGCCCGCGACGGGGCAGATCACCGCAGACCTGGGTGGCGACGAGTACAGCGGCACGTGCACGATCGCGGTCACGGGCATCGACGAGGGGCATGGGGCGGTGACGCTGACGACGAGCGGCTGCGCCCTGACGCACACGACCGACACGGTCCACGCGGACGTCCAGCTCGGGCTCGACGGCTGCACGGTCATCTGAGAAGAAGCCAAGCGGGGCTGGGGCCCCGCGCGGAGCGTCGCGGGAGTGGGGCCCCGGCCAATTCACTCGGACGGGGCGAGGGCTGGCGACAGCCCCTCGTAGACGACTGAGCTGCGGCGACACCTGACGCCTGATAGCTTCGGCGCATGGCGATCCATGCGGTGGCGCTCGTTCGTGGCGCGAAGCTTCCCGACGGTCTGAGCGGCGACGTCCTCGACGACGCATCGCTCGCGAAGACCGCGATCCGGTTCGATCTCGAGACGGACGATCTGGCGTCGGCGCTGCTCGCGCGCCTGGGCGACTCGTTCGGAGACGACGAGCGCGGCGTGTTCGTCATCCCCGACGTGGCGCTCGGCGCAGCGAAGGCGCAGCGCACGTTCGACGCCGTCGTCGAGGCGATCGGCGAGGCGGGGATGTGGATCAAACGTCCCGCCGCCGTCGAGACGATGGAGGATCATGCGCTCGGCATGGACGACATCCTCGCGCAAGCGCTCGCCGGCCGGCCGGTGTCTCCCGCGATGCTCGCGTCGCTGCTCGGCGGAGACGGAAGCCACGACGACGATGACGACGTCGAGTCGACCGACATGGACGACGAGGACGACGGCACGGGCACCGACAACGACATGCCGTTCGACATCGCCTCGCTGCTCGCCTCGCCCGAGCTGCGGGGCGTCATCGAGGGGCTCGCGGGATCGATCGCGGCCAGCCCCGAGACGCAGCGCGAGCTGGAAGGTGCGGCGGCGCGCGGTCTCGACTTCGAAGCGCTCGCGAAGAGCCCGGCGATCGCTCAGCTGATGCAGAGCTTCACCGAGGAGCTCAACAAGAACCCTGCGGCGCTCTCGGCGTTGCTCGCGGGTGGCGTTCCCGGCGACGACGACGAGTGACACCCACGGATCCTCCGAAGCCGGTGTAACATTCGGCAGCACCATGACCGCTCAGGCGAACGAAGACCGCGTCGGCCAGGTCTTGATGGGCAAGCTCAAGGTCATCCGCCTGCTCGGGCAGGGCGGCATGGGCCAGGTGTACGAGGTCGAGCACCTCATCACGCGACACCGGCGTGCGCTGAAGATCATGCACGCGCGCTACGCCTCCTCGAGCGAGACGGTCGCGCGCTTCATCCGTGAAGCGGGCGTCGCCGGGACGCTCAAGACCGTGCACGTCGTCGAGACGTACGACGCGGGGCAGCTCGAGGACGGCTCCCCCTACGTGCTGATGGAGCTGCTGCGCGGCGAGCCACTCGCCGGCCTGCTCGAGACGCCGGGCCCGATCCCGCCCGGACGCGTCGTGGGCATCGTCTGCCAGATGCTCGAGGGGCTGCTCGTCGCGCACGAGGCCGGCATCGTCCATCGCGACGTGAAGCCGGACAACGTGTTCATCGCGCGTGACGATCGGCAGAACGAGCGCGTGCGTCTGCTCGACTTCGGCATCTCGAAGTTCACGCAGGGCACGACCGACTACGCGGGCACGCTCACGAGCGATGGCGCGATGATGGGCACGCCGTTCTACATGTCGCCGGAGCAGGCCTCCGGAGCACGTACGGTCGACGAGCGTTCGGATCTCTACTCTGCGGGCGTCATCTTGTACGAAGGTCTCGCGCGCAAGCGTCCGTACGATGCGGTCTCGCTGCCGGCGCTCGTGATCAAGATCCACGCAGGCGAGCACGTGCCGCTCCACGAGGTGGCGCCGGATCTGGCGCCGGGCCTCGCGGACGTGGTCGAGCGCGCGATGAACGTGAACCCGGGCCTGCGGTACGAGTCGGCGCGCGATCTCTTGTCTGCGCTCGTGCCCTACGCCGACTCCACGTACGTCGCGTCGATCCACACGATGAAGGAGGCGTCCTCGGCGGCGCCGGCGGTGACGGTGAACGCCGGGCCGCGCCAGTCGGCGCTGCAGGTCGGGGGCCCGAGCCAGCGGCCGCCTGCGATCGTTCCGACGCCGCGGCCTCCGTGGGTCATGCCGACGGCCGTCGCCGCCGTCGTGACCGCGATCGTGATCGCCGCCGCTTTCGTCGTGGGACGCGGCACAGCCGACCCCACGCCCACGACGCCGGTCGCGCCGCAGAGCATCCTCGTGGTGCATGCGCCCGCCGAGCCGGCGCCGCCTGCGAGCGTCGCCACCCCGCCACCGACGACGATTGCACCGAGCACGACCGTCGCGGCTCCGACGACGACCGTGCGGCGGCATCCGCCCGCAACGGAGGCGCGTCCCCGCGAGACGACGGCACCCTCGCCGACGCGAAGTGGTCACGGCACGATCCTCCGCGATCCCGGCGGCGGCGCGTTCGGAGAGCCCTAGCTTGCGAGAGCCCACGACCACGCGATATGAGCCGCGGGTGCGCGCCCTGTGTTTCTTCTTCGTGCTGGTCTGCCTCGGCCTCTCGTTGCCGCGGGCATCCGCGCAAGACGCGGCCGCCGACGCGCGCTCTCACTTCACGCGCGGCGTCGCTCTCTACGACGAAGGCCGCGCGGCCCAGGCGTTGGCCGAGTTCCGAGAGGCGCAGCGCATCTCGCCCTCGTCCGTGATCCTCTACAACATCGCGCAGGTCGAGGCCGAGCTCGGCCACGCGGTCGAGTCGGTCGCTGCTTACGAAGAGCTGCTCGCCTCTGCCCGCTCGATCGAGAGCTCGATGCGATCTCAGATCGACAGCGCGCTCGCCGAACAGCGCGCGCGCATCGCGACCCTTCGCGTCGAGACCAACGCACCCGGCGCGATCGTCGCCGTCGACGACGTGGACGTGGGCGCGGCGCCGCTCGCGGGCGTGCGCGTCTCGGCCGGCGAGCACGTCGTCACCGCGCGCGCGAACGGGTACGAGACCATCCGCTATCGCTTCATCGTCGCGGGCGGCGCGACTCACGACGCGAACCTCACGCTCGTGCTGAGCGGCGCTGCGATCGGCAGCCTCCGCGTCGATGCGCGAGTGCCCGGCATCGAGATCGTCGTCGATGGTGTTCCGTACGGGATCACGCCGCTGGCGTCCGCGATTGCGTTGCCTGCGGGCAGCCACCACGTCGAGGGCCGACGCCCCGCGTACTCGCTGTTCGCACAGGACGTGACCGTCGCGCCCGCGTCCGAGGCGCGCACGACCGTCGTCGTCGAGCCGGATCCTTCCGCGCCGAGCTCGCAGCTGGGGATGCTCCGTCTCTCGGTGCCTGCAGCCTCGAGCTCGCTCCGCATCGACGGCGCGTCGGCCGAGCTCGCGGCCTCGCACCAGATGACGCTGCCGGGGGGCCTGCACGACATCGAGGTCCACGTCGCCGACCGTGAGCCTTTCGCGACGCGCGTCGACGTGCTGCCCGCCGAGACCTACGACCTCCGTCCGCCGTACGTCTGGACGCCCGAGGCGCGAGAGACGCGGGTCAGCGGCGCCCGGACACAGTCGCAGATCGGCTTGGGCTTGATCATCGGCGGTGCGATCGCGGCCGTGGCCGGCGGTGCCATGACCATCGCCGTGTGGGCCGACTACCAGAGCGGTCGCGCCCGGATCACCGACGCGTACAACACGCACTGCTTCCAGTATCAGATGCACTGGATGGACGACTCCCCGACGTTTCCCTACGCGCAGGGATGCGTCGACGCGCTGCACGGGCTCTACGACCTCGGGCCGTTCACGACCGACATGGCAGGACGCCACCCACCCGACGTCAACAACGTGGCTGCGCTCGGCGCATCCACCGCTTCGGCACTCTCCACGTACTACACGGAGATCGGCATCGGCGCGGCCATTGCGGCGCTCGGCGGTATCGCGCTGATCTCGGGGATCGTGCTCGTCGCGATCACGCCCGACGAAGGGACGATCGACCGCTCGGCGCGCGCGACGGCCTTCCGGCTCGAGCTCAGCGGCGGTCCCAACGCCCTGACGCTTCGCGGAGTCTTCTGACGTGGAGCCGCGCAGCGACCGCACCTGGCTGATGGTCGGCGTGGGCATGGGCTGCCTCTTCGTCGCGCTGCTCGTCACGTGCGCCGGGACGGGCGCGGCCTTCTTCCTGATGGGCGGCGAGCGGGCCTCCGCGCCGCCTCCGACCATCGTCTCGCCTCTGCCTCTGCCTTCGATCGCTCCTCCGTCGACCGGCGTCGCTCCTCCGACGCTCGTGCCGATCGATCCGCCCCCGAGCGCGACCGACGACGGCACCGCGATCGCCGTGCATGCGACGATCGCGACCGTGACGGGATCGCCGGGCGTCTCCGTCGGTCAGACCTGCGAGTTCAACGTCGAGCGGCGTGACCGCGAGGACGGCTCCGGATTCTGGTGCAACGCGCAGATCGTCTGTGCCGGCCATCTGATCTACGGCGGCCCGACCGCGGGCTTCTTCCCATGCACGTTGTTCTACCGGCCCACGCGCGGTGTGGTCGGCGCGGATCCGAACACGACGGCGCAGGATCAGGACGCCGCGATGAGCATCGACACCGCTGCCGGCACGCTCGAGGTCTGGGACGACGCGCAAGGTCCCAACGGCGAGATGCACATCACCGCGCACATCGACAGCGCGCAATAGCGCGTCAGGGGACGGCGGACGGTCGCGGCTCGCTCGGCGTGTGCTCGGGCGCCGACAGGATCACGCGCGAGCTGCGCTCCCACGTGAGATACGCCCACGCCCACTCGAAGAGCACGACGAGCCGATTGCGGAAGTCGACGAGGAACAAGATGTGGACGAAGAGCCAGAGCAGCCACGCGAGCAGGCCGCCGAAATGCAGCCGCCCGATCTCCGCGATGGCGCGCGCACGACCGATCGTCGCCATCGATCCCTTGTCGTCGTAGTGGAACGGCTTGCTCGGCTGGCCCGACTGCAGGCGGATGATCTCTTCGCCGGCGTACTTGCCGCTCTGGATGCCGAGCTGACAAACGCCCGGAAGAGGCTTGCCGTCTTGATCGCGCGCGATGAGGTCGCCGAGCGCGCGGATCTCCGGATGGCCCGGCACGGTGAGATCGGCCTCCACCTTCACGCGCCCCGAGCGATCGAGCGGCGCGCCCAGGTCCTTGGTGAGCGGTGAAGCGGCGACGCCCGCCGCCCACAGGACCGTCCCTGCGCGGATCCGATCGTCGCCGATCGAGACGCCGTGCGCGTCGACGTTCGTCACGCGTGCACCGAG
>CAYSCF010000365.1:0-6642 GCA_964429305.1 uncultured Sandaracinaceae bacterium
CGGCGCGGATGCTAGCCATATATCACCGCTTCTCACGCCCGTGCTTTCCGCTATCTCGGGCTCGCGCAGTGGCGCTGCGGACAGCTCGATGCCGCGCGCGAGTCGTTCCTGCACGGCGGCGAGGTCACGATGGCCCGCCGCATGGAAGAGATGCTCGGCGAGGGCACGGAGCCGCCTCCGCCTCCGAGCATCGCCGAGGAGAGCGAGAGCGCGGAGCGCGCCGAGGTGCGCACGGCCGCGACCGACGCGCTCGAGCGATTCGCCACCGAGACGGCACCGCTCGCGCTCGAGGCGTCGAGCGACACCTCGTCCGTAGGCACCTGGCGCGTGGTGGAGCAGGGCCGTGAGAGCGTTCCGCGCACCGTTCGTCCCGAGCATCCGGCCTCGCGCGGAAGCGTCGAGACGCTCGCACGTCGGCTCGACGCGTGGAGCGTGCCCAGCGAAGGCGCGCCGCGCTTGAGCGTTGCGCCGAACGGCGTACTGATGGTGACTTCGAGCGAGCCGGTGTTCTTCCGCAGCGAGCGCATGATCGCCGTTCGCGGAGCGGTCCAGCCCGAGCCTGTCTCGCGCCGCGGTCGCGAGGGCCCGGACGTCGCGCTCGGAGGCGATGCCACGCCCATCGTCCGCGCGCTCTCGCTGCGCGCATTCGTCGCGCCTCCGCTCGGCGCGCGCTTCATCGCGGTCGCGCTCACCGACGACGCGCTCTTCGTCGTCGAGAGCCATCTCGAGGCCTTCGAGGGCGGCCTCGTGCACGAGAACGTGCGCGCGGGAGAGCTCGAGGTCGTCTCGCTCCGCGGCACCGGCATCGCGGTCCTGCGCGTGCCGGCCGAGCCGTCGGCACTGCCGGTGGCCGAAGGCGAGCTGGCGCACGTCGATCCCGGCGCCCTGGTCGGATGGTCGGGGCGTCTCTTCTCCGCCGAGAGTGCGGAATCGCCGGTCGTCGGGATGCTCGCGTTCCGCGGAGAGGGCACGCTCCTCGTGATCTGAGATGGCGACCTCGGCGACCACAGACACGGAGCCTCGCGCGGCGACCACGGCGAGCGACCGCCCGAGCCTCGCGGCGCGGCGTGCGCGGCGACGCACGATCCGTGAGGACGCCGTCAATCTCCCGAACCTGCTCACGATGCTGCGCGTCGTGCTCATCCCGCTCGCGCTCTGGCTGATCGCGGACGGGACGCCGCGCGCCTGCTTCTGGGCCGGCGCGGTCTACACGGTCAGCGCGATCACCGACTTCCTCGACGGATGGCTCGCGCGTCGGATGGGCCTCATCAGCGTCCTCGGGAAGTTCCTCGATCCTCTGGCCGACAAGCTGCTCGTCATCTCCACGCTGCTCGTGATGATCGCGATGGAGTGGGTCCCGGCGTGGGCGGTCATCATCATCGTCGCGCGCGAGCTCTCGGTCACGAGCCTGCGCGTCATCGCGATGAGCGAGGGCGTCGAGATGGCGGCGAGCCAGGGCGGCAAGGAGAAGGCCGCGCTCCAGATGATCGCCGTGATGATGCTGATGGTGCACTACCCGTACGACCTGAACTTCGGGGTCGCGACGGTGCACTGCGACTTCAACGCCGTCGGGCTCGTGACGCTCTACATCTCGATCTTCTTCGCGCTCTGGAGCGGCGGCGAGTACGTGAAGCTCTTCGTCGACGCAGTCGAGATGAAGGAGCGACGTCTCGCCGAGCTCGATCGCGAAGAAGACGAGCGCGAGGCGAAGAAGGGGTAGTCGACGCGGCCGCTCAGGCCGTCGCGACGAACGGCTGCGCCGCGCGGGGCGGGCGCGCGCCTTCGACCTCGAGCGTCGCGATGCCGTACTTCTCGGCGCACCAGAGCGCGCCGACGATCAGGCTGCGGCGGTCGCTGAAGAACGCCGGATCGTTCCCCTCGAACCAGTGACCGAGGAATTGGAAGCCCCAGCCGACGGTGAAGAGCGTGGCCCCGACCGGCAGCGCCACGATGCTCGCGATCAGCGGCAGCGACGCGACGATCATCGGGATGCCGATCATGTGCGTCGCCTGGTTCCGCTTGTCGCGGTGATCTCCCTTGTAGCTCTGGAGGAGAAGCGACCACTCACGATTCAGACGGATCTTCATCACGGCCTCCGGAAGTCGGTGCCCAAACGATGACGCACCGCGCGAGCGCGTGCGACTCGCATTTGTAGACAGCAGCACCTACGGGTGCAGGCGGTTCAGCATGCGCGGGAACGGAATCGTCTCGCGCACGTGCGGCAGGCCGCAGAGCCACGCGACGGTGCGCTCGACGCCGAGGCCGAAGCCGGCGTGCGGGAACGAGCCGTAGCGGCGCACGTCGAGGTACCACTCGAAGGCCTCGCGCGGCAGCTTGTGCGTCTCGATCGCGGCCTCGAGCTTGGCGAGGTCGTCTTCGCGCTGCCCGCCGCCGATGATCTCGCCGTAGCCCTCGGGCGCGAGCACGTCGACGTTGAGCGCCACGGTGTCGTCGCTCGGATCGCGCTTGAAGTAGAACGCCTTCATCTCCATCGGATAGCGATGGACCATGACGGGGCGATCGAAGCCCTGCGAGATGACGGTCTCTTCGTCGCCGCCGAAGTCGTCGCCGAACTTCGCCGGATGTCCCGCCTTCTGCAGCGTCTCGATCGCCTGGCGGTACGTGATGCGCGGGAAGGGCGTCTTCACGTTCTCGAGCGGCTTGATGTCGCGCTCGAGCGAGTCGAGCTCGCGGCGGCGCTTGTCGAGCACGCGCGCGACGATCGACGAGAGGAAGTCCTCGGCGAGCGCCATGTCGCCCTCGAGATCCATGAACGCGACCTCGGGCTCGACCATCCAGAACTCGGCGAGGTGGCGGCGCGTCTTGCTCTTCTCGGCGCGGAACGTCGGCCCGAAGCAGTAGACCTTGCCGAGCGCGGCCGCGGCGGCCTCCATGTAGAGCTGTCCGCTCTGCGTCAGATACGCAGCCTCGCCGTGGTAGTCCGTCGAGAACAGGTTCGACGTTCCCTCGCACGCGTTGGGCGTGAAGATCGGCGCATCGACCAGCGTGAACTCGTGTGAGTCGAAGTAGTCGCGGATGGCGGCGACGATCTCGGCGCGCACGCGCAGGATCGAGTGCTGGCGCTTGCTGCGCAGCCAGAGGTGCCGGTTGTCCATCAGGAAGTCGGTGCCGTGCTCCTTCGGCGAGATCGGGTACTCGCGCGAGGGCAGCGCGATGGTCGTCAGCTCGCTCACGCCGAGCTCGTACGTGCCCTTGATCTTCGCGTGCTCGCGCACGACGCCCGTCGCGCGTAGCGACGTCTCTTGGGTGAGCTTGTCGGCCTCGGCGAAGAGCTCGGGCGAGACGTCGCCCTTGAACACGACGCACTGGCAGATGCCGCTGCCGTCGCGCACCTCGAGGAAGTGGAGCTTGCCGCTCGAGCGCTTGTTGTAGAGCCAGCCCTCGACGGTGACCTTCTCGCCGACGTGTCCACCGAGGTCTTCGATTCGAACCTTCTTGCTCATGGGCACGCGGTCTAACCCTTGTGCCGAGGGCGTGCTAGCTCGCGCGGATGTTCGCTGTCGAGAGCCGCCATGCCCGCCGTTTCGTCGCCCGCATCGACAGCTGAGAGGACGTCGTCGCTTCGCTGAAGAAGCTCTGCGAGAGCGAGCGGATCCGCGCCGGCTGGATCCGCGCCACGGGCTGGATGGAGTGGGTCGAGCTCGTGCACTGGGACCCGACGCGCGAGGCCGAGACGCGACCGCGACGTATCGCGGGGCCGATGCTGGCGCTCTCGATCGAGGGAAACGTCTCGATGCGAATGGGTGAGCCGAACGTGGTCTTGCGCGGCGCGTTCTCGCGCGAGCTCGACTCGGGAAACGACGTGTTCGGCGGGCAGATCGTGGGCGGCTCGGCGCTCGCGCTCGAGCTCGTGCTCGAGGGATACGAGGACGCACGCCTCGAGCGCGACGAGGATCCGCCGACGGGCCTCTCGCTGTGGAAGGGCGAGCGCACGCCGGGCGTGGTCGCGCGAGGCTCGGTGGCGCCGTCTTCGTCCTCGTCTTCGTCGTCGTCGTCGCCCTCTTCGTCGTCGCCCTCTCGCGCTCCCGCGCTCGCTCGTCCTCTCGCTCCCGCGCCCACTCCCGCGCCCGCGCCCGCACCACCCGCCGCTCCCGTGAGCGCCTGGGCCCAAGTCGCCGCGGTCTCGGCCGACGTCGAGCGCGTCCAGCCGCTCAAGTCGGTCCGCATCGAAGAGGACGAGGTCTTCCTCGAGCCGAAGAAGGGCGACTGGGTCGAGCACCGCCAGTTCGGTCTCTGCCGCGTCGATGGCGAAGACGCCGAGGGCGCGCTCGTGATCCGTCTGCCCAACGCACAGCGCAAGCACATCCGCCTCGACGTGATGGACGTGCTGCCACCGCGCCAGGACGGCGACCGGCGCATCTTCCCGCTTCGTCCGCGCGTGAAGCGCTGAGCGCTAGCCGCGTCGCGGCAAGTCGTCGTCGCTCTTCACGCGCCGATCGATCCGCGACACGACGACATCCGCGAGCAGATTGCCGGCCTGCACGGTGATCGCCGACATCAGCACCACGCCGAGCAGGATGGGGACGTCGAGCGAGCTCGTCGCCTCGTACGCGAGCCGGCCCATGCCCGGCCAGCCGAAGACCGTCTCGGTCACGATCGCACCGCCGACCAAGAGCGGCATGCTCATCCCGACGAGCGTGATGATCGGCAGCACGGCGTTGCGCATCGCGTGCACCACCACCACGCGCGCACGCGAGAGCCCCTTGCTCCGCGCCGTGCGCACGTAGTCGGCGCGCAGCGTCTCGATCAGCTCGCCACGCAGGATGCGCGCGTACGTCGCCGCGCCCACCACTGCCAGAGTTAGCGAAGGCAGGAGCGCGTGCTCGACGTGCTCCGTCGCGGTCAGCCCGTAGCCGCCGACGGGCAGCCAACCGAGCCGGAAGGCGAAGATCTGCATGACGAGCAGACCGATCAAGAAGCCCGGCGTGCTCGCTCCGAGATACGAGAGGCTCATCGCGAGCGTGTCCACGATCGTGTTGCGCCGCAGCGCCGCGACGAGCCCGACGCCGAGCCCGAACAAGAGCTCGAAGCCCATCGCCATCGCGCCCAAGAGAACGGTGCGCGGCAGGCGAGTGAGCACCACGTCGAGCACGGGCTGATCGTCGCGGAACGAGCGTCCGAGATCTCCTCGCAGCATTCCGCCGAAGTAAGAGAGGTACTGTGCGTAGAAGGGTCGATCGAGGCCGTGTGCCGCTCGGAACTGCGCGATCTGGCTCGCGTGCGCACGAGGCCCCAGTGTCGCGATGGCCGGATCGCCGATCAGGTTCGAGAGCACGAACACGAGCGACATCGCGACCCACACGACGAGCACGCTGCGCCCGATGCGCCGAACGAAACGATGACCGAAGAGCGCTCTCATCGCGCTCCTTCGAACGGCGCGAACGGCGTGTGCGCGCGGCGCCGCGGAACGTCGAGCCACACGTCGCGGTACATCATGTCCCACACCGGGTGCGGCACGTAGCCGTGCACGTAGGGCTGCCAGGCTTCGATCGCGGTGTCGGTGAACACGAACGCCCACGGCGCGTCCTCGAGGATGATCCCGATCGCATCGTGATAGAGGCGCAGCCGCTCGGCTCCGTCGCGCTCGATGCGCGCGCGCGCCAGCAACGCATCCAGCGTCGGGTTCCGATAGAACGCGCGGTTCTCGCTCGTCGTCTCGTGGATCGAGCTCGAGCCGAAGAGCACGTCGAGAAAGTTCGAAGCGTCGGGATAGTCGGCGCTCCAGCCCGCGAGCATGGTCGGTACGGTGCCGCGATGGCCGGTCTCCTGGAGATAGATCGGGAACGCCACCTGGCGGATCTCGATGGGCAGGCCGATCTGCGCGAGATCCTGCTGCACGAGCTCGCCCCACATGCGGCCGGTGTCCCCTTCGCCGACCCAGAACGTGATCGGCTGATCCAGTCCTTCGGCTACCCATCGATCGCCGACGCGCTGCACGGGATGACCGGCGAGGCGCATCTCGTCGCGTGCGCGCGAGAGATCGAAGTGCTGCAGGTCCGTGCGCGTGCCGTCCCAGCCGGGGACGTTCGGCGGGAGTGGCTGCGTGTTGAGCAGCAGGTTGCCGCCGCGCGCGTTCTGCCACCGATCACGATCGATCGCCGACGCCACCGCGCGTCGCACGTGCACGTTCGTGAACGGCTCCATCTCGCAGTTCATCGCGACGCCCCAGATCGTCATCAGCGGGCGGTTCACGACGAAGTCGGACCACGCCGGCTGGTGTCGCAGCCAATAGCGATCGCTCGCCGTCGCGCGATGGATGTGATCGAGATCGCCGCGCACGAAGCGCATGAACGCTGCGCCGCGCTGGAGGTTCAGCTCGTAGACCATGCGATCGACGTAGGGCTCGCCCGGTCGGAAGTAGTCGGGGTTGCGCCGGAACACGAGGCGCTGTCCTGCCTCCCAGCTCTCGAGCACGAACGCGCCCGAGCCGATCGGATGCCGCGCGGGGTCCTCCTGGTCGTACATCTCGTGCGGCACTGGGTACGCGAACATCATCGCCATCGCGTTCAAGAAGGTCTGATCGGGCGCGCTCAATCGAAAGCGCACGGTCAGACGATCGAGGACCTCGATGCCGCGCACGTGGTCGGCGCCGCTCTGGTAGGCATCGAACCCGTCGAGCAG
>CAYSCF010000366.1:0-6589 GCA_964429305.1 uncultured Sandaracinaceae bacterium
GTCGCCTCGCGGCTCGGGCCGAGAGAAACGGCCGGCGGGAGTGACCGGTCGACCGCTCGCCCTCGCCCTCGCCTCGCGCCCGCGCCTCTCGCCCTCTACTCGAACAACCGCTGGAGCAGCAGCGTCAGCCCGAACGAGATCGCCGCCGCGATCGGCAGCGTCAGCACCCATGCGATCGCGATGTTCCCGGCGACGCCCCAGCGCACTGCGCTGACGCGGTTGCTCGCGCCGACGCCCATGATCGCCGCCGAGATGCAGTGCGTGGTGGAGACCGGCACGCCGAGCCGGCTGGCCGCGAGGATCGTGATCGTGCCCGCGGTCTCCGCCGCGAAGCCTTGCAGCGGGCTGATGCGGATGATCTTCGCGCCCATCGTCTTGATGATGCGCTCGCCGCCCGCGATCGTTCCGAGCGCGATCGCGCCCGCGCACGAGACGATGACCCAGAGCGGGACCTCGCTCTCGTGCGGGAGCATCCACGTCGGCATGCCGACGCCGCCTGCCGCGACGAACGCGACGAGCGCGAGCGTGATGATGCCCATCGACTTCTGCGCGTCGTTGCTGCCGTGCGAGAACGCCATCGCGCACGCGCTCACGAGCTGCATGCGACGCGAATAGCGATGCACGTTGGCCGGTCGCATGCGTCGCGCGCCCCACGTTAGGCCGACCATCACGAAGAACGCGACGACGAAGCCGAGCGTGGGCGAGACGACGAGCGGAACGAGCACGCGCATCACGAGCGTGCTCCAGTGGAACGCGGCCGTGCCCGCGTGCGCGACCACCGCGCCGCACAGCCCACCGATCAGTGCGTGTGAGCTCGACGACGGGATACCGAACCACCACGTGATGATGTTCCACGCGGAAGCACCGAGCAGCGCGCAGAGCACGACCGTCTGCGTGACGTCGCCCGGATCGGCGAAGCCCGTCGCGATGGTCGCCGCGACCGCCGTGCCCGTGACCGCGCCGACGAAGTTGAAGCCACCCGCGATGAGCACGGCGGTGCGCAGCGGGAGCACGCCCGTCGACACGACCGTCGCGATCGCGTTCGCAGCGTCGTGGAAGCCGTTGATGTAGTCGAAGACGATCGCCGCCACGACCACGAGGATCAGCAGGCCCGTCATAGGTCAGCCGTGCTTGACCGCGAGCGTCGCCAGCGTCGCCGCCACGCGCTCGCATCGATCGATGGCGTGCTCGAGGTTCTCGAGGACCTCCTTCTCACGCATCAGCTCCTTCGCATCGACCGTCTCGTCCTTGAACAGCCGCGAGAGCGCCGAGCGGAAGATCGCGTCCGCGTCCTTCTCGATCTGGCGGATGTGACGGCTGGTGGTCATCAAGCCCGCGTAGTCGTGCGTGGCGAGAAAAGGCAGCGCCGTCTCGAGCTCCCCCGTGCACTTCACGAGCAGCTCGATCAGCTGCGTCATCGGCGTCGTCGGCTCCTTCACGCCGAAGAGCGCACACGCGCGCGCGGCGCTGTTGGTCAGATCGAGCACGTCGTCGAGCTCGGCCGAGAGCTTCTGGATGTCCTCGCGATCGATCGGCGTCACGAACGTCTTGCCGAGCGCCTCTTCGAGCTCGTGCACCGTCTTGTCGCCCTCGTGCTCGAGCACCTGCACGGCAGACTGCACGTCCTCGATGCGCTTGCCGGGCTTGAACTCGGCGAGCGCCTTCGCCCCCTTGTGTGCCGTGACGGCCTGCTGCTCGAGAAAGCGGAAGAAGTGATCTTCCTTCGGCAGGAACCAGCGAACGAAGTCCTGGAGCGCCATCGGGGAACCTCCGCGCGCGTGGACGTACCGGCATCGGCACGTTCAGGTCAAGCGTCGTCAGGGAAGCGGGGCTCCGTGTCGCAGGTTCTGGCCGATCGCGCGCAAGAGGCTGATGCCGAGGCGGCGATAGCCCTGCTCGGTGAAGTGGATGCGATCGTCGCGCTCGAGCGCCGGATCGCTCACAAGCCAGCGATCGACGGCACCGACACCACCCTGCCATGCGATGGTGTCGAAGAACGCGCAGCCTTCTTCCGCGGCGATGTCGCGCTGTGCGTCGCGGAGCTCGAGGATGAGCGGCGGCGTGGCGAACTCGCCCGCCGCGCTCGGCAGCTGTCGATCGCTCGGGCCGATGACGAGACAGCTCGCGCGTGGAAAGTCCTCGCGGATGCGCTGGAGCATGTGTCGGAAGTGGCCGACGTGCTCCAGCGTCGTCAGGTGCGCGTCGTCGCCCTCGTTGTTGCCGTACGCGACGCTGATCAGATCGGGATGGCGCGTGCCGAGAAGCGTCCGCCAGATCTCGTGATCCCAGAAGAGCTGATGACGCGCCTTGCTGCCGGCGATGCCGAGCTGATCGACGACGACGCCGTGGCTCGTCTCGCGCTCGAAGACGAATCCGAAGACGCGCACCGGCGGATCGCCCGTCGTCTCGATGGAGATCCGATGCGGCCCGTCGTGCACCGCGTACGTGTGCAGGCCGGCGGTCGTCGTGTCGCTCGCGGTGTCGATCGTCTCGATCGGCAGCCCGTCGATCGTCACGTCGAAGCGCCCGCCGCCGGGTTGCTGGAGATAGAGGACCTCGAGATGCGTCGCGCTCGATCGATCCGTGTGCGCCGCGGCCCACGCCGGGACGTGCGCATCGAACGCGGCGCCTGCGAGCCCGTACGCACCGATGCCGAAGTTCTTGAAGTCCGGGATCATGGTGTCCCAGCCCTCGCCGTCCTCGACCTGCGCGCCCGACTGCCAGTAGTCGGTGATGGGCATCGCGGCGAGCACGAAGCCGTGACCCGCGTTGCCGAAGCGGCGCTGCAAGCGCGTGCGCAGCTCGGCCGTGTAGAGATCGCTCGCGGTGTGCGAGCCGCCGTAGAACGCCAGATGCGCGACGCCTTCGTGCCTCAGCGAGCGCAAGAGCGCATCGCCGAGACGATCGAGCGCGTGCCCGCTCGCATCTTCCAGCGCGACGTCGTGAGTGAGCCCGTCGGCCTCCGGCGGCGGGAGCGAATAGAGAATCTTGCGCGACGCTTCTTCGAGCGTCGGCGGTGGAGGCGCGGTTCGGACCACCGGCGGCGCCTCGGGCTGACACGCGAGCAGCGCGAGCAGCGCCGCCAGAGCCGGTCGCGCCCGCATCACTCGATCGCGCGGAACGCAGGCGATGCCATCGCGCGCAGCACGTGATCGGCGATCACGATCGCGACCATGGCCTCGCCGATCGGCGGAAAGCGCAGCGCGATGCATGGATCGTGACGACCGCGCGAGCGCACGGTGGTCGGCTCTCCGTCGCGCGTCACGGTGCGCAGCTCGCGTGGGATCGTGCTCGTCGGCTTGATCGCGACGCGCAGCAGCAAGGGCATGCCGCTGGAGATGCCGCCGAGCGTGCCGCCGTGGTGGTTCGTCTCCGTGCGGAGCGCGCGCGGATCACCCGGGAGGAACACGTCGTCGTGCTCGCTGCCGCGCATCGAGGCCGCGCGGAAGCCGCTGCCGATCTCCACGCCCATGACGGCGGGGATCGAGAAGAGCGCCTTGGCGAGGTCGGCCTTCAGCTTGTCGAACACGGGCTCGCCGAGGCCGACGGGCACGCCGAGCGCGACGATCTCGCAGACGCCACCGACCGAGTCCTGCTCCTTGCGTACCTGCTCGACGAGCGCGGTCATCTTCTCGGCCGCGATCGCATCGGGACAGCGCGTGGGCGAGGCCTCCACCTCTTCGAGCGTGACCGCCGTCTTGTCCGGGATCGACGCGACGACCTCGCCGACCTGCGCGACCCAGCCGAGCACGCGCACACCGCTGCGCGCGATCAACTTCTTCGCGATGGCGCCCGCGACGACGCGCGAGACCGTCTCGCGCGCGCTCGCGCGACCGCCGCCGCGCGGATCGCGATGGCCGTACTTCGCGTCGTACGTGTAGTCGGCGTGGCCGGGTCGATAGAGCCCGGCGAGATCGTCGTAGTCGCGGCTCTTGGCGTCGACGTTGCGCACGATCACCGCGATGGGCGCGCCGGTGGTGAGCCCCTCGTGCACGCCCGAGAGAATCTCGGGATCGTCGGGCTCCGCGCGCTGGCTCACGAGCCGGCTCTGCCCGGGCCGACGACGGGCGAGATCGGGTCTCAGATCGTCGAGAGAGAGAGGTAAGCCCGCCGGACAGCCGTCGACGATGACCACGTTCGCCGGCCCGTGGGACTCCCCGGCCGTGGTCACTCGGAACGAGACGCCGAAGGTCGAGCCCGCCATCGCGCCGCGAGCGTAGTACGAGGGCGCCGCGCGTGCGCGACCGTTTGGAGCGCGACGCTGGGTGCTCGTTCGCCTCGGGGGGCACACTCGCGCGCAGGTGCGCCCTCGTAGCAGTCGCGCGCCGCGCGCGTTTGGCGCTACCATTCGTCCACGGATGGCTTCGACGCACACGAGTCGCATCTACGAGCAGGAGCTCAGCGACCTCAAGAGCCGGATCCTCGCGATGGGCGGGCGCTGCGAGCAGCTGATCCAGATGGCGAGCAAAGCGCTCGACAAGGGCGACGTGGATCTCGCGCATCGCGTGGAGGCGACCGATCGCGCGATCAACGTCGAAGAGATGAACATCGATCAGATGACGGTGCGCATCCTGGCGCTGCGTCAGCCGGTGGGTCGTGACCTGCGCTTCCTGGTGACGGCGCTGAAGGTCGTGACCGATCTCGAGCGCATCGGCGACGAGGCCGTGAACATCGCCGAGCGCGCGGCCGAGCTCGCGGTCGAGGCGCCGATCCCGGCGCTCCAGGCCAAGCTGCGCGATCTCGCCGACGCGGCGGGCGCGATGGTGCGACGCGCGCTCGACTCGTTCGTCGCCGAAGACGAGAAGCAAGCGACCGAGGTTCTGCGCGCAGACGACGAGGTCGACGCGATGTACGGCGAGGTGCTGCGCGAGAGCATGGAGTACATCCGTCGGAACCCGGAGCGCGTGAACGACGGCTGGCGCTACGCGTCGTGCGCGAAGTACCTCGAGCGCGTCGCCGATCACGCGACGAACATCGCCGAGATGGTCGTGTTCATGGTGTCGGGCACGGACGTGCGGCATCACGCGTCGGCCTCGGTCGCGGGCAGCCTCGCAGCCGACATCGATCTCGACCAAGACGAGTAGCTTCTACCCGAGCTTGGCGGCGATCGCGCGCAGCGCGCGGTGTGCGGGCACGTTCTCGAGGAACGCCTGCACGTAGCTCCGGTCGCTGAGCTTCGAGACCAGCGCGTCCAACCGCGCCATCGCTTCGCCGAGCACGGTACGCGCACGTTCCTGCTCGCCTCGCGCGAGCAACGTCTCGAGCAGCGCCCGGTGCACCGCGATCTCGTCGTCCTCGACGTGCGAGAGCGCGCGCAGCTCCAGCATCGCCTGCTCCGCGAGCCCGAGCGCCTCGTCGAGCTGTCCGCGCGCGAGCGCGATGCGCGCGTACACCGCGAGCACCGGCGGATGCAGTGGCGTTCCGCTGTCGGAGTGCGCGATCGCGGCACTGATCGCGCGGCTGGCTCCTTCGAGATCGTTCGCGTCGAGCCGCGCGTCCGCGAGATAGAGGTTCGCGCTGGCGGCCAGACGTCGATCGCCCGCGCTCGCGAGCTCCTCGGCTACGCTGGAGAGCATCGTCGTCGCCTCGTCGAGCTTGCCGAGGCGCGCGAGGGTCGATCCGAGGTTCGCGCGCAGCGGGCCCTCGACGCTGCCGATGCGCAACGCACGGGCCGATTCGAGCGCCGCGCGCAGCGCCACCTCGGCCTCGTCCAGCCGCCCGAGCGAGCGCAGCACGTCTCCGGCGTTCGTGCGCAGCACGGTCGCGGTGCGCCGATCGCCGAGCCCGTCGAGGAGCACGAGCGCTTGCCGCGCGAAGGTCACGTGCCCGATCAGATCACCGTCGTAGTGCGCGCGCACCGACTGCGCCTGCAGCCAGCGCGCTTGCACCGCGGGGAGCGGCACCGCTTCGGCGAGCTCGCGCAGCTGGTTCAACAGCGCACTGCCGGGCTCGAAGCGACCGAGGAAGATCAGGTTCATCCCTCCGCGCGCGAGCGCGTGCGCCATCAGTGGCGCGGTCTCCTCGTTGATCTGGGTCTGCAGCAACTCGTCCCGCACACTCTGATATCCCGTCAGTTCGACGCCGTTCCCTGGGCTGATGGTGCCGTCGGGGGTTGGCGCCACTTCCTGGAGGATGGCCACCTTCCGGGTATAGCCCGGCGTATTCGCGTTGGCGATATTGTTCGCCGTCACGTTCAAGCGCGCGTACGTCAACAGCGTGACGCTCTTCGCGAAGTGCCATCACGGCATGTGTTATTACCCGACGAAGACCGGGAAAACGCACCCTGCGCTTGGCGACCGCGACCTCCTTGGCGAGATGATCGAGGCGCTGCACGGCGAAGGTATCCGCTGTCCCGGGGAACGCGAGGCCGGGCACAAAGGGCGCGCCGAAATGGCCCGGCGTGGCCGCCAGCCATAAGCACAAAAGAAAGGGTGGCGCCGCCCCGATGAAATAGAGAAGCACTCCCGCCACCGCCTTTCCCCAGAAAATCCGGCCGCGCGGAACCGGCCGATGCAGCAAGGCCGCCCACCGATCGGCCTTCAATTCCGGCAGGATTTGCACGAGCCCGAGCAAAAAACCAATCGCGGCG
>CAYSCF010000367.1:0-6574 GCA_964429305.1 uncultured Sandaracinaceae bacterium
GAACGTGGAGTTTCTTGCGGAATGGGACCGGCGGGACGATCGATGCGGCGAGCGAGATGGTGAGCGCGAAGAACAGCGTGATGGCGGTCGTCATGGGCACGTCTTCTGCGAGATGCGTACCGGAAGTCAGGGCCGGAGCGCGGAGCTCGCTGTCGGCTCTTCCTTGGCCAGGGGTCCGGCCGTCTCGGGCGCCACCGCGACGTTCTCCGAGTGATGCTTCTCGAACACGCGCTTGGCCTTCTCGACGTGCTCGGCGTCTTCGGTGTGCACGGCGACGAGCACGTTGCCGCCCTGGATCTTTCCCTCGTAGAGCTTCGCCTGGATCTCGGGGACGCCGAGCCCGACCAGAGCGCCCGTCAGCGATCCCACCGCCGCACCGACCGCCGCCGCGCCGAGCGCCGCCATCACGGGGCCGGCCGCGATCAAGAGCCCGAGGCCCGGCAACGCGATCGCGCCCAGGCCTGCGAGCAGCCCGATCACGCCACCGACCGCGCCGCCGGCGCCGGTGCCGATGAGCGCGCCCTCCGGTGCTTTGGTCCCCTGCACGTGCGCGAAGTCGCGCGTCTGTCCCTTGTCGGGAAAGAGCACCGAGACGTCGCTGGCAGCGAATCCGAGCGTGCGCAGATCCCCGATGAGGTTCTCCGCTTCGATCTCCGTTCGCACGATCCCGAGGACCGACTTCTTGCTCATCGCGAGACCATCGTGTTGCGCGAGCGCTTGTCGCTGCCGTTCGCGTGCGGCTCTGCCTGCGTGGCGCTCTCGGCCCGGCGAGCGTCCTGCGCGATCCGGATCTGGTTCATGACGTCGCGAATGCCTCGCACGCCCTCTGCGATGCGCTCGCCGACGTACTTGATCTCGCGCGTGCGAACCGTGCCCGTGAGCGTCGCCTCGCCGTCCGAGACGTGGACCTCGACCTCGCTCCAGTCGTAGGGCTGCGCCGCGAGCCGCTCGCAGATCTCTTCGCGCATGCGCTCGTCCGAGCGCACGTAGTTCTTCGGACCCTTGCCGACCGGCGCTTGCTCCGCGCCGCCGTAGCCGTCGCGACCGCGATACTCGGGGCCGTATCCCCGCTCGCCCATCGCACGTCCGTGCCGATGGACCTGCTCGGCGTCGCGCGCGTCGTGGTGCACCCCTTCTTGCTGGCCGTAGCCGTAGTCGCGTGTGCCCATGCCGCGGCCGCGATCGGCGTACGGATCGTAGGACGGGCTCGCGCCCTGCCACGGATGACGCGAGCGAGCGTCTTGGTCGTAGGCGTTCCGATCGCGATCGTAGTCGCGGTCGTACGCCAGACGCGAGCTCGAGCCGGTCTGTCGCTGCCAGCCGTCCCGATCGTCGCGCTGCGGGTATCCTCGTCCGTCTCGGTTCCGGTCGTTCATGGGAGCCTCCGTCGAGCGTGTCTGGTCGCAAGGTCGGTGCCGCGGCGCGGCATGCGCGCACGCCAAGAAGCGGTCCTTCGAGCCACACCTGAGGCGAGATCGTCAGCGCGGCGCATTCGGCGCGAGCTCGTGCGCGGCTCGTACGTGCATCCCGCGTCGCGCGGAGAGCTCGGCCGTGAGCTCGGCACCGAAGAGAAAGAGCTGGCTCACCACGTACAAGCTGAGCAGGGTCCCGATGATCGCGCCCGCAGCGCCGTACGCGGCCCCGAAGTCGAACGTGCTGGCGCCCAGACGCAGCACGAGCAACGTCAGCGACACGAGCGCCGCCGAGACGGCTGCGCCTTCGAGCACGTCGCCGCGATCGAGCCGGATCGGCGGGAGCACGCGATAGATTCCCGCGAGGGCGAGCATCCACACGCCGAACGAGACGAGCTCTCGCAGCACCGGCCAGATCGCCGCGAACGTTCCGTCGTCGCCGACGATCGAGCGACCGACCGCGCGCAAGAGAATCGAGCCGAGCATCAAGAGCCCGGCGCCCAGCGTCACGATCACCGAGCGAAGCTGCACGGTCAGGTATCGACGCAGCCCGTGGAGGAACGACTGTGAGGGCGGCGGCGTGACGTCGAACACCGTCTGGAACGCCGCGTCGACGAGCCCGACGAGCCGCGACGAGCCGAACACGAAGAGCACGAACCCGACGAACGTCGCGCTGCCGCTCCACGTGCGCGCGTCGTCGATCCAGTCGCGCAGGACGGGCACGGCGCGGTAGCCGAGCGAGTCGCGCACGAGGCTCTCGAGCTGCTCGCGTGCGCTGCCTTCGCCGAGGATCAGGCTCGCCGCGGCGAGCACGAGAAGCAAGAGCGGCGCGATCGAGAGCAGCGCACCGAACGCGAGACTGGCCGCGAGGCCGTCACCGTTGTCGGTCTGCAATCGATCGTACGCCGCGCCCAAGAGCTCGAGGCTCCAGCGACGAGGTGCAAGCCTCTTCGCGGGAGCCTCGATGGGGGGAGCCTCGCCCACTTGCGGGACGCGTGTGTCGAGCGTGCGCAGGCGCGGACGATGAAGGCGGCCGAGATCATCGAACGATGACGCCACGGCCGCCTCGTCTCAGCGAGTCGCCACCGGCGGAGACGCCGGCGCGCCGGCCGTCGCCGACGTGGGGTGCAGCGAGATCTCGACGCGGCGGTTCTCGGCGCGGCCTTCGGCCGTCGTGTTCGGCGCGACCGGGCTGGCGGCGCCGCGACCTTCGGCCACGACCTGGTCCGCCCTCACGCCCTGCCCGACGAGGAACGTGCGGACTGCGTCCGCGCGACGCTGCGAGAGATCATGATTGTGATCCGCCGTGCCGCGCGAGTCCGTGTAGCCCGCGATCACGGCCGTCTGGCCGGTCGCACGCATGGCATCGGCGACGGGCTGGAGGCGAGTCTGCGCCTCGGGCCGGAGCTCGGCGCGATCCGTCTGGAAGAGCACGTCGCCCGTCAGTGTGATGATCGTCTCGGTCGGCTCTTCGCGGACGCTCGCGAGCTCGCGCAGACGCGCCATCGCGTCGTTCGCACGCTGCTCGGCCTCGGCCCGCGCCTGCTCGGCCTGCTGACGCGCCTGCTGCTCGGCGGCGAGCGCCGCTTCGTGCTGCGCGATCGACTGCTGCTGCTCGGCGACCGTGCGCTCGCGATCCTGGATCGCGCGCTGCGCGCTGCCGAGCTCTTCGCCACGCTCGCGCGCGACGCGCTCGAGCTCCGCCTGGTAGGACGCTTGGTCCTGCTCGAGGCCCTGCGTGATCTGATCGCGGCGCGCATCGGACATCGCCACGCGCGTCTCGCGCTCGGCGATGTACGCCCAGTGCTGCTCCTGGAGCGATCCGTCGTCCTGGCCTTCGGCCTGTGTCAGCGCGCGCTGAGCGACGACGAGCTCGTCGGGCTCGAGCTGCGCGGCCGCGCCGGAGCGCGCCTGCTGCATCGCCGTGCGCGCGGCGACGAGCTGCTGCGAGACCGCGGCGTGTCCGCAGCCCATCGCAGCGGCGGAGAGTCCGATCGCGCCGAGCGCGATCACCAAAGGCTTCATCGTGTCGTTCTTCATGTTCCTGTTCCTCACTGCGCGGCGGGCGTCGTCGTGACGACGGTGGTGGTCGTGGTGGCCGCGGGTGCGGCCGTCGTCGTCGTCGGCGCTTCACCGCCGCTCGAGCCCATCGTCACGTCGCGCATCTGATCGATGTGCGAGTGCGTCGCCGCAGCAGCCGTGCGGGCCTCGTCCTCGCGACGAAGAGCCATCGCGAGGTTCGCGTCGGCCTTCGCGCGCTCGAGAAGGCGCGTGGCCTCCTCCATGTGCCCGTTCTGAATCATCGAGTCGGCCTGCGTCAGCTCGCCGTGCGCCAGCTCCAGCTGATATGCGGCCGCGGGCGTGCTCTGCGCCCCGAGCGCCTCGGCCGATCGGACGGCCGCGACGGCGTCGGTCTGCGCATGCGTCGGCGGCGGCGCACCTCCGCAACCTGCCACGGCGCCCACTGCGCCTCCGATCGCAAGCACACACAAAGTTCGAATCCCCGTCATCGCATCCTCCATTTCGGTCTCGGGTCATTTGCAGCACGCGTGCCGTGGATTTCTCCCGGCGATCGCGGCCGAATCATCCGTTCGCGGGATCGATCGCGCGCACCAGCTCGCCGCACTCGTGCGGCGCGGCCGCGCATCACGCGCGCCCCGGGGCAATTCGTGTCGGTCAATCGGTGAGCGCGTGGAGCGACTCGAGAGACCGCTGCTCTTGCACCGCGTCTTGGCGTCGTTCGCGGACCTCCGCGGTGATCGAAGCGCCGAGCAAGAGCGCATGCGCGATCACCATGGGAAACGAGGCGAGAGCGAGGACGGCGAGCGGAAGCGGGGTGAGCACCGACTGGAGCGCATGCGCGCACAGAGTCACGACGATCAAGCTCGTGCTCGTCACGGTCGTCGCCTGGGCGAGATCTCCAGCGGGCATCCGCGCCGGGCCGGAACCGAACCAGACCGCGGAGGCCAGCACGATCAACGTCGCCGCGACCGGCGCGAGCGTCCATCCGCCCACCACGCCGAGATCGAGCGCCACGGCGAGGACGAGCCAACCGAGCACGCCGGTCGCGATGCGCACGACGCCTGGCGGCCGCGACGGTGCCGCGAGCACGAGCTCGAGCGTACAGGCAGAGCGCGCCGACGCGTAGATCGCGCCCACGATCGCCGAGATCCCCGCGCCGAGCATGATCGTGCGCGTCGAGAGCTCGGTCCACGCCACGACCTCGGGCATCGCGATCGCGCTCGCGAACGTGGCGGCGGGCACGAGCACCGTGAGGGCGGCGTATGCGAGCGCCGCACTGTCGCCGTCGCGGCAGTGGCTCCGCCATCGCGCACGGCCGCGCTCGAGGACATCGGCCGCCCAGCGCCGCGTTCGCCGCCGCGCAGGTCGGTGAGAAGAACGTGCCGTGCTCATGCTGCGGCGAGCGACGTTCGCGAGAGCAGCGACTCGCACAGCTTCGCGCACTCACCGCAGACCGCGGCGCACTCGGTGCAGCACGCATCGAACGGACGGCGCCGACACTCGGAGCCGGCGGCGCGACATGCGACGCGACAGGTCAAGAGCGCATCGGCGACCGTGTCCAGATCGGGCGTTCGCAGCGAGGCGATCGAGGAAGCCGTGATCGAGCACAGCGTCGCACAGGCGCGGAGCACGTCGGCGCTGTGCTTGCCGTACCCGGCGTCGTCGGTGACCGAAGCGACGTCCATCGCCATGGTGCAATACAGCTCGCTCGCGCGACACGCGTCCAGACACCTCGAGAGCTCACGCACCAGCTCCCCTTCCGTCGACGATTCGTTCCAGCTCATCTCGAGCCTCCGCACTCGCTCCGAGCAACCGCCGGGCCAGTCGAAGGGCCAGGTGGCCGCCGTCTTGCTCGACACGGCCCCATGCGTGCCATCGTCACTCCTCTCGCTCTGATCGGCCTCCTCGGCGCGAGCTTCGCCCTCGCGCGCACCACCACTGCGCAGCCACGCACCGGCCAGCGCGCGACGCTCGAAGACACCGCACTCTGCGCCGACCGCGCCCAGCACGAGACCGACCTCGTTCCAGGGCAGATCCGACGCCTCTGCATCGCCACGCCGAGCGCGCGCGGCCCTCTCGACTGCTACCTCGAGGCGCAGCGCACGCTCGATCTGACCGACACGCAGCGTGTCGATCTCTGCCGCTGCAGCGCCGATGCGCAGCCTGCGCGTTGCGTTCACGCCCTGAGGGAGCGTGCGCTGATGACCGATCCCGAGATGATCGCGATGTGCTCGCCGACCATCACGCTCGGCCTGCGCGTCGACTGCACGCCGATCCCGTGAGCGCGCACGCGCACATGCGTGACGCGACCGCTCGATCGATTCGCCCTCGGGCTCCACGAGGTCGCGCTCGACCGCTGGCACGTGCGCTGCTCTGACGCAGTTCAGGATGGCGAAGAAGCACGACTCGTCCGACCCGCAGAACAGGCTGTGGCACGACGCCAACCCGTTCATCGGTGTCGTTCTGCTGGGCGTCGTCATCACCCCGCTCCATCGCATCACCATCCTCTGAGGCACCCGTCATGAGCTCTGCCGTACGACCTCTGCCCGTCCTCGTCCCGCCACCGAGCGCGCTCGAGCCCGCGAGCGCCTCGACCGACCTCTCCGACATGCTGCCGCGTGAGGATCCGAGCCCGTTGCCGCCGCAGATCGCGCCCTCGCGCTTGCTCGCGCTGCGTATCGCGCTCGGCGTCAGCGCGGTGGCCGTCGTCTGGGTGCTCTGGCCGTACTGGGGCTGGCTCGTCCTGGCCGCGTGGTCGGCCGCTCTCGCGCGACCGCTCTTGGATCGCCTGCAGCGCTTCTGCGGCGGTCGTCGGCGTGCGGCGGCGGTCATCACCGTCGTGCTCTGCATGATCGTGCTCGTGCCCGTCGCTGCCGTCATCGCGTCGTTGACCGTCGACGCCGTCGCGCTCGTCGGATCTCTCTTCCACGCAGACTCGAGCCGCGATGCGCTGACATCACTGGTGCAGCAGGGCGACTCGGGGCCGCCGCTCGTCGACGCGGCTCAGATGCAGGATTTCGCGCGCGCGCACGCCGACGCCGCGCTCGCCCTCGCTCTCACGGTTACCGGCTCGCTCGTCGAAGGGTTGCTCGGCTTCATGGTCCTCTTCTCGGGCGCGTACGTGCTGCTCGTGCGCGGGC
>CAYSCF010000368.1:0-6573 GCA_964429305.1 uncultured Sandaracinaceae bacterium
TCGCGGGGTCGCGCAGTCGGCGCAAGATCCTCTGGTTCTTGTCCGTGGCGTTGACGGCCGCAGCCGTGTTGCCGAGCGCGAGCGGGCAGGAAGTTGTCGAATCTAGCGCGCCCGAAATCACGACCCCGATCCTGCCAGGCGTGTCGGAGGCAGCCCTCGGCGGCTGGTTCGACGTGAACCTCGCGCCCATCGGTACGCGCGCGTTTCCGGCCACGAGCGTGGTCGTCGATCCCTCTCCTACCGACACGAGCCCTCAGTGGGACGCGGGGTACCAGCGCCTGAGCACCACCGATGCGGTGCTCGCGCGCGCGACCTTCGCGTGGTTCTCCGCCTCGGGCGGCATTGACTCCTCGTCTTCCCAAGCCGTCTTCAGGGCAACGCAGACGACGCGCGTCGCGCGGATCGACCCGTCTCTGCTGCGAACCATGCCGACAGCGCCGCGCGAAGCGCGGTTCGTCCTCACGGAGATCCACTCAGGCAGGATGGCGGAGTACCACTTCCAGGGCAGCGAAGAGACGCTGCGCGCAGGCGTCGGAGCGATCTATCCCGGCGGTCACGCGTCCATCGACGCCACTCAGACAACATCGGGCGTCGAGATCGAGTTCGCGTCCCGCGGGCTCCGTCCGCGCGACGGTGGGAGTTCCGTGTTCGCCTCTCCGGCCGACGCCGAGACCGCCTTCGTCAGCGACACCGCGACGCCGGTGCCGATCCTCGCGCGGTTCACCCCCGTCAACACGGACCGCGCAGTCCGCGTGCGCGTTCAGAGCGTCACGTTCAGCTCGACACGGATTTGGGACCCCGGCAACGGACCCGAGATCGTCGTTCATGTCTGGTACGGCAGCGTCGAGCTCGCGAGACTCCGCGGCGACGAGAATACGTGGGACTGGCCTGTGCCGGTCGCGAACGGGACCTTGATCCTTCCCGTCCAGCCGTCGACGCCCCGACCGCTTCGCTTCGTGTTCGAGGACGAAGACATGCTGAGCAACGACGCGGCCGGATCGATCGAGATCACGGGCCTCGCAGCGATGGGCACGCCGCAGTGCTTTCCGAGTGACCCGAGCCAGCGGGCCCATCTGCCCGACGTCACTTTCTGCCTCGTGGTTCAGGACGCGGAGTGATGCCGGCTCTCCACGGAACGACGCGGCCTGGGCGATGGCGACGCGGCGCGCGCGCCGCGTTCGCTGCGTTCCTCGTGCTCGCCTCGTGCTCGACGCGTCCCGCGACCGAGGTGATGGTGTTCGTCGACGCCGAGCCCGGGGTGCGCGCGGCGACTGTGAGTCTCGAGGTTCGCGTGGAAGGATCGACCGGACGCGGAGCCGCCGACTTCGCTGAGCGGGAGCTCTCGACACTCGCCTCGCCAGGCTGGCCCGTCCGCGTCGCGCTCGCACCGCTCGATGGCGACGGCCAGCGCGTGTACCGCGTAACCGCGACCGCGCTCGACGGAGCGACGCCGACGCCCGCGCTCGTCGGACAGGTGCGCGTGGTGAGCGGCTACCGCCCGAACGAGAGCGTTCGGATCGATCTGATGCTGCAGGACGCGTGTCTGCACCATGCGGCCTGTCCCGACGATCAGACGTGCGTCGCAGGCAGCTGCGTCGCGGCCATGATCGACCCCGCGACGCTGGTACCGCTCGGCACTGATGCGGGCGCAAGTGATGGCGCGCGCGACGTCGATGCAGGCGCCGATGGCGGCGCATGCCCAGCGACTGAAGAGACGACGCTGAGCGCAACCGACGGCGAGATGGGCGACAACTTCGGACGCACGCTCGCGATCGACGCGGACGGCACGCGCGTGCTCGTGGGAGTCGATGGAGACAACTTCTCGGGAGGAACCGGGATCGTCGGCAGCGCGCGCGTGTTCAGCCGCACTGGTACAAGCTGGACGCAGGAGACGACACTCTCGCCCTCCGCGCCCAGCGGGTTCGGCTGGCCAGTCGCTCTCACGAGCGACGGCGTGCGCGCGATCGTTGGCACGGCGGGGAACCCGCAGGTGTTCGTCCGCACGGGGACGACGTGGAGCACAGAGGGAACGCTCACGGGCTCCGGGACCGTGTTCGCCGACCACTTCGGGTCTGCGATCGCCGTTGATACCGACGGGACGCACGCGATCGTCGGTGCACCGATGGACGAGACGTCGCCCGGCGTCACGGCGGGCAGCGCGCGCCTGTTCCTGCGGGCGGGATCCGTCTGGACCGAGGAGGCGACGCTCGTCGCATCGGATGGCGCGACTGGCGACTACTTCGGCGGCGCTGTCGCGCTGAGCGCTGACGGGAGCCGCGCGATCGTCGGCGCGTACACCGACGACACGACGGCAGGGATCGACGCCGGCAGCGCCCATGTTTTTCTGCGCACCGGGACGACCTGGGCCGAGGAAGCGATCCTCGTCGCGTCCGACGGCGCGAGGAGCGATGCGCTCGGCGGCTCGGTCGCGCTCAGCGCTGACGCGAGCCGCGCCATCGTAGGGGTCCAGCAGGACAGCACGGTCGTGGGCACGCAAGCCGGGAGCGCGCGCATATTCGTGCGAACTGGGACAACGTGGACCGAAGAGGCAACGCTCCTCGCGGCGACGGGCGCCGCCCACGATCAGTTCGGAGGGGCCAGCGCAATCAGCGCGGACGGAGCACTCGCGCTCGTCGGCGGTTTCGCCGGTGAGCGCGCGCGTCTGTTCGTTCGTCGCGGCGCCGCGTGGAGCGAAGCCCTCACGCTCTCGGCCATTGCAGGTGCTCCCGGTGATGGCTTCGGTCGCGCGGTCGCGCTGAGTGCGGACGGCACGCATGCGCTCGTCGGCGCGCCGGGAGCAGGACCAACGACGGCTGGCAACGCCCTCGTCGCCACCGTCTGCGCACCGTAGGAGGTCTCATCAATGCGTGGTCGTCACGGAACAGAGACAGTTGTCGGATGCAATGCGAGCGAGGCGGTGCGCTTCGCGCTCGCGGTCGCCGTGTTCGTCGGCGGCGTGACCGTCACTTCGACGACGAGCGCGCAGTCGGAACCGACGGATCGCGACGCAGAAGCGCACGTGCTCTTCGAGGCGGGCCGCATCGCGTTCACGGAAGGGCACTACGAGGACGCGTATGAGCGCTACGCGGAGGCGTACCGACTGAGCGAGCGACCCGAGCTTCTCTACAACATGGGGAGCGCGGCCGATCGACTCCGTCGCGACGAGCTCGCGCTCGAGCACTACCGCGCGTTTCTCTCCGCCTTGCCCGACACGCCGCAGCGACTCGACGTCGAGCATCGCATCGCGATCCTCGAAGGCGCGGCAGCTGACGATCGCGCGCCCGTTGTGGTCGTGGCGCCGACCGCGCCGATCGATGCAGCGCCCGCCGATGCGCCCGTGCGCGAGACGCCGATCTGGGATCAGTGGTGGCTGTGGACGATCGTCGGCGTCGTCGTCGTTGGAGCTGGCATCGGGATCGGTGTGGGCGTGGCGAGCGCATCGCCGTCCACTGCGCCCGCGGTGCCTGGCGACATCGGCCCCGGCGGCGTCGTGCTCGCGCTGACGTTCTGAGCGGAGGTTCGCAACGCGCGCGGTCGGGCCGCCGAAGCCCGTGGTCCTGTCGGGCGCGGGTCGCTAGCCGACAATCGCGTCGCGTACCGAGCACTCCGTCGAGCGCGGGCGCCGCGCGCCTCTCAACTACATCCCCGGCGTGATGCGAGCTGCACGCCCCGCCGACACCGGCATGTACGTGGTGCAACTCGTGTGGGTCCCGATGGTGTTGAGCGCGCTCGACATTGCTTGCCATGGCGTCTCCGACGCGGTGCCCACCGCCGTGGTCTCGATCGGCCAGTACAGCGCAGAGCCGGGCGCGCGCACGGACACGATCGCGTGTCCGAGGCCGTCTGGGCAACCCAGGAACAGGTTCAGTTGCGGCTCCATCCCGATGGACTCGAAGACGCTGGCAAAGAGCGCGGTCCCCTCGATGCAGTTGCCGGCGCGATCGGCCAGGACCTGAGAAGGCGGGCGGATGTACTGGAGCCCAGAGAAGTCACTCGAGGCGAGGTTCGAGTATGAAACGCCGCGGTTCCGAACCGCCAGGAACACCGCCTGCAGCGCGTCGTACGCCACCTCCTCGTGACTGAATGTGTGGTTCCACGTGACGCTCCGCGAAAACACCGACGACCGCAGGTTCGAAAGCACGATGTAATACCAACCGCCCGAAGCCGGTGCCGTGTACGTCGTCGAGAATCCGCTCCCGACGTTCATCCTCGAGAGTTCTGTCGCGGCCGACATCCCGCTCGTGAACATGGAGTACTCCGCCGAGTTCATGACGAAGAGGTCGACGATGTTGTCCGTCCCACCACTCACGATCGGTAGCGAGATGGTCGTGCCCTCGCCGCTATCAAGGAACAGTGCCGACGCGGTCCAGCTGCCCGCCGGAATGGACACGGCTACGTTCTGCGGGTCGTGGTGGAATGGCGGTGTCCCAAAGCCGCCGACGAACGTGCTGAGCCGCTCCGCGTCGCTGCGGAGCGACACAACATCGGGGTCGTTCGGGCGAACGAAGACCGCCGCCAGCATGTCCTGCTGGTACTGGCTGAGCGGCGGTTGCGGCGGGCTCCACCAGAGCCCGTTCGCCGGAGTGAGGTAGAAGTCGAGCATCGTCGAGGCGAACGGGGTCGGCGAGCCTACGAGCGTCGCCGTGGCGGACATCGACGACGGCGTGACCGTCGTGATGGCGTCGAGCGCCGCGTAGTTGTACGTCGGATCGAGGCAGACGGTCGTCGTGCCCATCGCGGGCACGCTGACGGTTGGCGTCGCATCCGACCCGTAAAACGGGAAGTGCACGCCAAGCGTGACGCTCTGAGAAGTCGCGCTCGTGTTCGTGAGCTGTGCACAGACCATGTCGAGTTGCAGTGGGAAGCTCGGCGGCCCGACGTGCCCATAGAGACGATCGAGGTACGTGGGGAACCACAAGCCGGGCGTACCCGGTCGAGGCCAGACGCCGTCCGTCAGCCACCGCACCGTGACGGGCACTGCGGCCGTGACGCACGATCCGCTCGCGCACGTCTGTCCCGAACTGCACGCGTACCCGCACGATCCGCAGTTCGTCGCGTTCGACGTGACGTCGATGCACGTTCCAGCGCACCGTAGCTGACCTGTCGGGCACGGCGTCGCGCAGCCGCTCATCACGCAGGACTGGCCGACGCTACACGCCATCGCGCACGAACCGCAGTTCGCGGTATCCGACGTGGTGTCGACGCAGACGCCGCTGCACCCCACGCGGCCGGTCGGGCAGCTGAGCATGCACGCGCTGGATCGACAGATGCTGTTCGAGCCGCACGCGTGGCCGCACGCGCCGCAGTTGTTCACGTCGGTCGACGTGTCGACGCACGCGCCGCTGCACAGCGTGTCCGCGCACGGACCCGCATCGAGGCCGACAGCGCTGCCCGCATCGGCCGCCGACGCTGCGTCCATCCCAGCATCGGGAGACGGCGGCGGTGAGCCTCCGTCCGCGGCCGCGCAGAACGCGAAGGTTCCGCACGCGATGTCTGCGCAGTCGATCGCGCCGTCGCAGTCGTTGTCGCGACCGTCGGAACACTCCGCCGCGCTGAGCTCGGTGCCGCCGCAGCCGCTGTCGAGACCGCCTGCGGCGGCGGCGTCGATATCTGCGGCGGCGTCGGGAGCGATCGGAGACGCGGCGTCGATGTCGCTCGCGGGCGCGCTGCATGCGACGACTGCGAGGAACGAAACCGCGAGCAGAAATCTGCGCGCGGAGCCCATGAGGACTGCGGCGTGCGCCGATGGAGCGGGCCCCGGCCGTCGCACTTGAAGGTCGCTGAACTGATGGAGCAGCCCCGCAGGGGCCACCCCTGCGATATTGACGACGCGCATGCCCACCCCTCGCTGTACGCAGTCCACACGATCGTGGTTGCGAACTGCGAAATTACACCCAACCGTGTGTGGATGGAAGAAGGCGAGCCCGGCAGCGTGCGGTCGTGTCGAGCGAGAACGATCGCACCCGTGTCACGCGCGCCCTGGGGAAGCGCGTGCGAGCTCTCCGTCGCACTGCGGACCTGACGCTCGAGGCGCTGGCCGAGCGCGCCGATCTACACGCGAACTACGTCGGCCTCGTCGAGCGCGGCGCCACCAACCCGTCGCTCGAGGTCCTCGTTGCGCTCGCGGCCGCGCTCCACGTCGAGCCGAACTCACTGATCGATCCCTACGACGCCGCGTCCGCGTCGGAGCTGCGGCGCATCATCCGCGCGCGGGTGGGCGCGCTCGATGACGCGCAGCTTCGGCGCGTGCTCCGCGTTCTCGACGCCATTCGGTAACAATCTCGCGCGAGGCCAGCCGCGCGGCGGCTCGCCGAGACGAACGTCGGCGTCGTGATCGTCGGAGCTGGCAGCGGGATCGGAGTCGGAGTCGCGACGGCATCACCGTCGACCGCGCCACCAGTGCGGGGCGATGTGGGTCGGGGCGGCGGCGTTCGGGCGCTGACGACCGCGTTCTGATGCTAGGCGGATGAGCGTGCCGGACTTCTGTCCGCCGCGTGCCCCGTGAGACCATCGCCGCCGATGGCGGACGCACCGACAGGCACTCCCAAGACGTCAGCCGAAGCCCCCGCTTCC
>CAYSCF010000369.1:0-6549 GCA_964429305.1 uncultured Sandaracinaceae bacterium
GATCTCTTCGGCCTGTGCGACGGTGGCGAGGTTGACGTAGACCTTGGTCGCGAGCGCATCGCCCGCTGAGAGCGACCACGTCTCGCGGCGCGGTGCGGCAGACGGCGAGACGACGGCGAGGCCCGACGAAGACGCCGCATCGAGCGATCGCGCGACGGGTGTCGTCATCGCAGACGGTGCCTCGACCACGCCGGCCACTACGGTCCCACGGCTGCCGTCGACCGTGACGAGCTCGCCGGTGCGGAGCAGGCGCGTCGCATCGCGTGTTCCGACGACGCACGGCACGCGCATCTCGCGGCTGACGATCGCTGCGTGGCACGTCATGCCGCCGCCATCGGTGACGAGGGCCGACGCGCGACGCATGGTGGCCATCCAGTCGGGGCTCGTCATCGCCGCGACCAGGACCTCGCCTTGCTCGAGGCTCGGGCCCTCGGCCGGCGACGCGAGGATGCGAACGCGACCCGAAGCGATGCCCGGCGCGGCGCCGAGACCCGAGAGCAGCGTCGTGCCGGCTACCGAGGGCGCGGTCGTCGCGCTCGCATCCGCGAGCGTCGTGATCGGCCGCGACTGCACGATCCAGATCTTGCCCTCCGCGATGACCCACTCGATGTCCTGCGGCTTGCCGTAGTGCGCTTCGATCTTGCGACCGAGCCCCGCGAGCGCCGCGAGCTCGGCGTCGGCCAGCACACGACGCTGCTGGCGCTCGGCAGGCACGGCAACGCGCGTCTGCGCGCCGGCCGCGCCCACGATCTCGAAGGCCTTCGAGCCGATCCGCGCCGAGCGCGTCGCGCCCGAAGCCTTGTCGATCACGTACGTGTCGGGCTCGACCTGCCCGCTCACGACGCTCTCCCCGAGGCCCCACGCGCCCTCGATCACGATCGCACCACGGTCGCTCGTCGACGGGTCCGCCGTGAACATCACACCGGCGCGCTCCGCGGGCACCAGCTTCTGCACGACCACGGCGATCGCCGGCTCGTCGTAGAGCGCCTGGCTCTGACGGTACGCGACGACGCGACGGCCCCAGAGCGACTGCCAGCAGCGCTCGACCGCATCGATGAGCGCATCGGGCGATGCGATGTCGGTGTACGTGTCGTTCATCCCGGCGAACGACGTTCCGGCCGCGTCTTCCATGGTCGCCGACGAGCGCACGGCGACGCGGACGTCTTTGCCCAGCCCCGCGTAGGCGCGCTTGATCGCGTCACGGGCGGCGGTCGGCATGCGCACGGCACGTACGATCGCGCGCAGCTCGTCGGCCGCGGCCGAGAGTGCGGCGGGCTCCATGCCCGTCAGCCCGCGAGCGTGATCGATCAACGTCGCGCGGACCTTCGCGCGATCGAGCGCGTCGAGATACGTCTCTGCCGTCACGACGAAGCCCGGCGGCACGTCGAGGCCGGCGGAGATCAGCTCGCCCAGGTTCGCGCCTTTGCCTCCGACCGAGGGAACGTCGGTGAGGCGAACGTCGCCGAGAGGGCGGACGAACGTGATGCTCCGCGCGGAGCCGGTCGACGCACTGGTGTCGTGTTGCATGCGTGCGAGCTAGGCACGTCGCGCGTCGTTGCGAGGCGTCGCGAACCTGCCCGCCACCGGATGTCGCACGAGCGGCGCGCAGGTTCTGCGCCGCGCGCGCAAGGTGTGCGGACGAGCGTCTGGCGCCGCGCGCGAAAGCGAATGGCACGCCCACTGCTGAGGAGCTGCTCATGCAGCCGACCATTCCAGCAACGGACCCAGGCACGGACGACCTGCGCACGCTCCTCGGACGTGAGCACGAGCTTCTGAACGCCCTCTTCGAGAACATCGTCGACGCGTTCGACACCAACAACGCCACATGGTGCGCCGAGTGCTTCAGCGAGCTCGAGCAGCGCCTGCAGGCGCACATGGCGCTCGAAGAGGAACAGATCTTTCCGGGTCTCGAGCGCGTCGATGCCACGGAAGCGAACGCGCTCCGCGCCCAGCACGCGAGCATCCGCTCGCAGCTCGCGGCGCTCGCCGTCGCGGTCGATCTGCACACTGCACAGGCGGGCCCGATCCGCGACCTCGTGCGGACCTTGCGGGAGCATGCGAGCCGCGAGGACGCGCTCGCCTACCGCTGGGCCGACGCGAACATCGACCCGCGCTCGGGCGCCAGCCTCAGGACGCGAGTGCGCGAGCGGATCGCGAGCCTGGCCGAGCGGGCGCGCACGCGCTGGAGCGTGCCGAAGGTCGCTTAGTCACTCCACCGTCACGAGGCGTCCCATGTTCGAGCACATCCTCTGTCCGATCGACTTCTCCAAGATCGGCGAGCGCGCGATCGAGCACGCGATCACCTGGGCCGAGCACGGTTGCGCGAAGCTCGAGCTGATCCACGTCGTCCCGCCGCCGATGTACGCGGGCCCGGAGCTCGCGACGATGTCGCTCGACCTCGACGCCGCAGTGATGCGCGAGCTCGAGGAGCGAATGGCGGAGACGCTGAAGACCGTGCGGGGACGCGTTCGTGGCGCGACCGGGCGCGTCGTGCGCGGGTTTCCTCCGGGAGAGATCGTCCAGCGCGCGAAAGCGTCGTGCGCGGACCTGATCGTGATGGGCACCAATGGTGCGGGCGCTCTGACGCGGGCGTTGCTCGGTAGCGTGGCCGACCGCGTGCTGCGCACGAGCTCCGTTCCGGTCCTCCTCGTGCCGCACGAAGGACGCGCCGTGTCCGTGATCCCGAAGCAGATCCTGACGCCGACCGACTTCTCGTCCTCCGCGAAGGCCGCCGTGTCGAGCGCGCTCGCGATGGCCGACGAGCTCGGCGCTTCGCTGGACGTCGTGCACGTCTACGAGGTCCCGGCATTCGTCGAGCGCAATCCAGCGCTCGCCGAGAGCTTGCGCGCCGCGATGGCGGTCGAGGTGCACGCCGAGCATCCGGAGCTGGTGGAGCACGCGAACGTGCGCGCGCGTGCCCTCGAGGGAAGCGCGGCCACGACGATCGTTCGGTTGGTCGAGGATGCGAGCATCGATCTGATCGTGATGTCGTCGACGGGTCGCGGGTTCGTGTCGGCCACGCTGCTCGGTGGCGTCACCGACCGCGTGGTCCGGACCTCCCACGTGCCCGTGCTCGTCACGCGCCCGAAAGTCTGAAAGGCGTGGCCATGTTCTCCTCCATCCTGTGCGCGACCGATTTCTCTCGCGGCGGCAGCCACGCTCTCGAGGTCGCCGCGCGCTGGGCAGAGGCTCACGGTGCGACGCTCGAGGTACTGAACGTCGTGACGCCGCTCCTGGGCATCGTGCCCTCGTCGTCGGTGCTCGACGAGATCGCGGTCGCACTGCGCAACGACGCGGAGCAGGCGCTCGAGAACGAGCTCGCGAAGCTCCGGCGACGCGTGCGCGTCACCGGCCGCGTCGTCGACGGTCTCGCGCGAGATCGGATCGTGGAGGAGGCCAGAGTCTCGAAGGCCGACCTGATCGTCGTCGGAACGTCCGGAGAGAGCACGATCGCTCGTGTCGTCCTCGGGAGCACTGCCGATCGTGTCGTGCGGACGAGCGACTGCGCCGTTCTCGTCGTACCGACCGACGCACCTTCGACGGTGCCGCGGGTGATCGTAGCGCCCACGGACTTCTCGCCGGCCTCGCTTGCTTCGGTTCGCGTCGCCGGCGAGATCGCGGAGCAGTTCGCTGCCAGGATCGAGGTGGTGCACGCCTACGAGATCCCGTTCTTCGCCGATCGCTCGCGACCGGAGGTCGCCGGTCTCTCGGGCACGCTCGCCGCGCGGGCCCGCGCGGTGCACGATCTCGACGAGGACACGCGGGTGCACGTGGTCGAGGGGACGGCCGCGTCGGCGATCGAGCGCATCGCCCGAGAGATCGACGCGAACCTGGTCGTGATGGGCGGCGGCACGCGCGGCACGAGCACGCGATGGCTCCTCGGGAGCGTGACGGACCGCGTCCTGCGCACGTCGCACGCGCCGGTCTTGGTCGTGCATGCCGTGTCGGGCTCGAGTGGCGCTTGACGCGTCGGAGGAGATCACGATGTTCCAGAACGTTCTCTGTGCGGTCGATTTCTCCGCGACGAGCGAGCGCGCGGTCGAGCACGCGGCCGCGTGGGCCCAGCTCGGCGATCGCACGCTCGAGCTCTTCCACGTGGTCGACCCGCCGATCTTCATGGCGCCGCCCGAGATGCCCGAGCTCTACTTCTCCATCGAAGAGTCGATGCTCCGCGATGCAGAGGAGCGCATGGGGACGTTGCTCGCGCGCGTTCGCAAGAGCGTCCCGTCGGCGACCGGCCGCGTGAGCTGCGGATTCCCTGCGTCGCTCTTGCTGGAGCGAATCGGCGCCGCCAAGGCAGACTTGGTCGTGATCGGGACCCACGGGCGCGGCGCGATCTCTCGAACGATCCTAGGGAGTGTGGCCGACCGCCTGCTGCGCACGAGCCCCGCGCCCGTGATGCTCGTGCCGCCGGACGGAAGGAGCGTGGCGCTTCGACCGAAGACGATCGTGACGCCGACCGACTTCTCGCCTCCGGCACGCGAGGCGCTCGTCATCGCGCTCGCCATCGCGCACGAGAACGACGCGCAGCTCCACGTGGTGCACGCGTACGAGATTCCCGCAGCGGTCGCGCACGACGAGTCGCTCGCGCGCGGGCTCCGCACGGCGCTCTCCGGCCAGATCGGCATCGAGCATCCGGAGCTGAGCCGCGAAGCGAACGTCCACACGCATGCGCGGGAAGGCGCGGCCGTGGCCACGATCCTCGCGCTGACCGAGGAGGTGAAGGCCGATCTCGTCGTCATCGCCTCGAGCGGTCGCGGCAGGGTCGCGACGCTCCTCGGTGGCGTCACCGATCGCGTCACGCGCACCGCGCACGTGCCCGTGCTCGTGCTTCGTCCGCACTGAGCGTACGAGCGTCAGCGGGCGTGCATGCGCCCGAGGAGCGTCAGCGTCGCGGTCGCGCCGTGCAGGCGGTCCTCGAGCGTGGCGGTGATCTGACCCGACCAGTGAGTGCCATCGAGCGTCTCGTTGCTGATCGTGCAGCTTCCGAATACTTCGGTTCCGCTCCGGCCGGCGATGCCGCCGAAGACGATCTCGTTCTGGAGGTTCGTCTGGCTCAGCGATACGACGACGTCCTCGCTCGACGTGCAGTCGAACAGTCCCGAGGCGAGCGGCATGATGGCTCCGACGGTGAGCCCGTACGTTCCGTTGTTGCCTCCGAACGTGAGCGCCGTGCACGTGCCGCTGCCGCCGCTCGGACAGCCGCTCGGTCCCATGCCGCAGGTGTCGACGTTCACGTCTCCGACACTGGTGGTCAGACCGACCGCGCCGTCGAAGAGCACGGCGGTCCCGACGTTGGCGCCCGTGCAACCGCTGCTCGACGCATCGCCGGGCCCTCCACCACCGGCGCCACGAGCGCGAAGACGACGGACGGAGACGCGAGCGAGCCGATTCGTGCGTGGGTCACGCTCACGAGCTATGCACGCGCCGCCGTGTTTCGAGCGAAGGGCCCTCCGCGTGCATCTTCGCGAGGATGCTCGCGGGGATCGGGCGGCAACCGCACGCTTTGGCGTGGGCGCGATGCCACTTCACCCGTTGATCGACCGACGCGCGCTTCGGCATCGGGTGATCGGAGTGCCACGGACGGTTCATCAAGCCGCCAGCCCGCGCTCCACGAACGTCTCGCCGATCCGACGTAGCGCACGCACTTCCAGCTGTCGCACGCGCTCGCGCGAGAGTCGGAGCTCGTTGGCGAGATCCTCGAGCGTCCTCGCATCTTCGGCGAGCGCGCGCGCTTCCACGACGCGCCGTTCGCGTACGGGCAACGCGGCGAGCACATCCGCGACCGCGCGCTCGCGTGCGTCACGGACTTCGTTGGCCGCCATGTCTTCTTCCGGGCTCGCACTTCGTGCCGAGAGATCGATCTCGCCCGACATGCGGTCCGACCCGATCGGTGTGTCACGCGGCGCGAGAGCTACGAGGACGCCTTCGACGTCCGCGGTCTGCACGCCGATCGCCCGCGCGATCTGCTCCGGTCGAGGCTCGGAGGTCTGTGTGGCCAGCGCTCGTCGCGTGCGACCGAGCTGCGCGAACACGCGGCGCGCCGCGCGAGTGCCGGGCGAGCCGACGATGCCGCGGTTGGCCAAGACGAAGCTCTGTACGCGCGCTCGGATCCAATGCGCCGCGTACGTCGCCAGCCGGACGCCGCGCTCGCAGTCGAAGCGCTGGATGGCCTCGAGCAACCCCACGACGCCTTCGCCGATCGCGTCTTCACAGGGGCGCGGCGTGATGCGGCGAGCCACCGCGTGCACGAGCGGTATGTGAGCTTGGACGAGCACGCCGACGGCGTGGCGGTCTCCCGCACGCGCGGCCCGGAGCAATGCGGCCTCGCGATCGGCGCCGAGCATGGCGGGGTTGCGGTCGCGGCTGCACGTGGGCGTCGAGAGTCCGGTCATGTTGCCTCCGCCGCCCGCTTAGCGAGCGGTGTGCCGCATGCCTTCGCCTCGGATCGTGCCGATCCAGCGAGGCGACACGCACGGTTTGCGACGCGCAGCGCAAGATCTGCGCGTGCGCCGCTCAGCCCCGCGTGCCGCTGCGCCAGGCAGGGGG
>CAYSCF010000370.1:0-6541 GCA_964429305.1 uncultured Sandaracinaceae bacterium
CGCGTGATGGTGCCGGCCGGCGACTGGACCGTGCTCGTGCGTGGCCACGGCACCGATCCCGTCAGCGGCGTGCGCAACTCGCTGATCGCGTCGGGCTGTGCGTCCGTCGCGGGCTTCACGGGCGTCGGCGAGTTCAGCGTGCCGATCACGCTGCAGCCCAAGCACGCGAACGGTCGCTGCAACGACGGCACGTTGAGCCCCGACGAGCAGTGCGACGTTCCGACGGCCGGCGTGTGCGACGCCATGTGCCACACGATCCCGATGCGCGTGAACACGAACGTGATGACCGGCGCGCAGACGGGCGCGCGCGCGGGCGGCGCGACTGGGCAGCGCTTCGAGATCACGTTCGACTCGGCGCGCACGGACATCGGCGTCCACACGTACGAGGCCGACGGCTCGCTCGCGGGGGCGGTCGGCACGTCGCTCGCGCAGGACGAGACGATCGACTCGCTCGGCATGGCCAACCCCGGCGTGCAGCTCGGCGGCCGTCCCGCGGTCGCGAGCGATGGACACTTCGCGATCGCGATGACGAACTACCAGACGACTGCGGCCAACCAGCCGAGCGACGTCCTCGTGCAGTTCTTCTCGCGCGATCGCGCGACGACGAGCCCGGGCATCGATTTGCTCACGAACGGCGCGGGCACGCAGGCGGCCGCCGATGCGGCGTTCTCGAGCGGCGGCGCGCTCTTCGTCGTCTTCGAGAATAGCGCGAGCGCGACGGGCCTCTCCGGGACGCTCTTCGCCGCGGGCGCGACCACGCCGACGATGTCCGGGATCGTGATCGGGGCCGGCACGGGTGGGACGCATCCGTCGATCGCGGCGCTCGGCACCGGCTTCGTCGTCGCGTTCTCGAGCGCGACCGGCGGCTTCTTCCAGCGCTTCGGCGCCGACGGCACGGCGATGGATGCGGCGCCGGTGGCGGTGCTCGCGGCGGCCGATGCGGCCGACACGCAGGATCAGCCCGCCATCGCCGCCAACTCCGACGGCAGCTTCCTCGTCGCGTGGACCGAGCACAGCGTCGCGAACGGGGACGGCATGGGCACGTCGATCCGCGCGCGTGCGTACGCGGCGAGCGGGATGCCGGCGGGACCGGCGCTCGTGGTTCCCACGACGGCGGCAGGTGATCAGAACGCGCCGACCGTGGGTGCAGCCGATGGGCGCTACGTGGTCGCTTGGTCGAGCGCAGGCGCTGTGAACGCGCGCTTCGTGTCGGCGATGGGCACGGCTCTGCCCAACCGCGAGCAGCCGCAGACGTCGAACGACTTCGTCGTCGCGGCCGCCGGCAACGCGCCGAGCGCGATCCCGATCGCGATGGGCGCGAGCACGCCAGCGTCGTGGCTCATCGCGTACGACGACGGCAACGACATCTTCGCGCGCCGTTATCCGCGCTGAAGCACGAGCGGCTCGACCGCGCGACGGAAGCGATCGCTCCAAGCGGCCGGCGTGAACGTCGCCGGGTCGAGGCGCACGAGGCGCGTCTTGCCCGTCGCGTGCACGAGGTCGCCGTGGCGGCTCTTCACCTTCGCGTCGATGACGAAGCTCGAGCGGCCGAGGTGCGAGGGCGCGAGCTCCACGACCAGCTCTCCCTCGCCGCGCACCGGCGCCAGGTACGCGATCTCGTGCGCCGCCACGACGTGGAACTTGTCGGGGTTGTGCGCGAGGTCGTCCTCCCAGCGGAAGCCGAGCGCCTGGAAGAGCTCTCCTCGCGCGCGCTCCATGAAGAGCACGAAGCGCACGTTGTGCAGGATGTTCAGCGCGTCGAGATCGTCGAAGTACACGCGCTGGGTCGATCGGTAAGGGCTCGAGAGGCTCATCGCCCCGCGATCTAACCCATCAGAGGGTGCGGAGGTACGCCACGAGATCGGCGATCTGTCCGGCATCGAGCCCCGAGGTGTGTCCGTGCAGGTCGCCGCCGCCCATCGGCCCGAAGCGATCGGCGAGCGTCGCCGCGCGACCATCGTGGAGATACGGCGCGCGATCGACGAGACCGTGGAGCGAGGGCACCTGGAAGAGGCCGCCTGTTCCGACGTCGACCGTCTGCTCGTTCGAGCCGAGCGTGCCCGAGTGACAGTCGTTGCAGCCGACGTCGGGGCTGTCGAAGAGATCGTGGCCACGCGCGACCGCGGCGGCGTCCGCGACGGCGCGCGCGGGCAGCTGCGGCTGCTGGTCGACCCAGTGCAGCATCGCCGCCTGGTAGTCGGCGTCGAGACGGCCGCCGCCCATGCGACGCCCGAACACGTCGTCGAGCAAGCTCGGCATGTCCGCGAACTCCCCGCCCCAGTGATAGGGCGCCGTCGCCGAGATGCCGCCGCGCAGAGGGATGGTCCGCCGCGCGCCGCTGCCCGTGAAGGTCCACACGTGGCCGTCGTCGCCGTTCTCCGGATGGCACGAGGCGCACGCCAGGCCCGCGCCCGCGTTCGAGTGGAAGAGATCGAGGCCCGTGTCGGTGTGATCGGCGCCGCCGAGCAGGATGGTCGTCCCCACGCCGCTCGCCCCGTCGCGGACGATGACGATCGCCGCGGGCGCCCGCGTCTGCACGAGGATCGCGCTCGCGCTGTCGAACGCCACCGCCGTGATGCGCCCCGGCAGCGAGACGTGGAAATCGCTCGAGTCGATGATGGCGCCGCCGCCGGTCGCCAACGCGTCCGCGCTGTGGAACATGCGGAACTGCTGCGAGTCGCTCGGGAGCGCGCCAGCAGACGCCACGAGGAGCAGCCCCGTGGGGGAGAGCGCCACGTCGACGGCCAGCGGCGTGGACGTCAGGGCGGGCGTCACGGGCGGCTCGTACGTCGCGGAGACCGGCGTGATCGCGGTCATCACGACCGGGCCGCCGCCGCCGCCACGGCCACCGCCACCGTAGGCGCCCGGCATGTTCGGATCGATCTCGGCCGTGGAAGCGCGCTGGTGCAGAACGATGGCACCGCCGTCCGCGGCCGGAATCGCACGCCATGCGACGCCCGCGGACATCGGCGTCATCGTGTCCGTGATCGTGTCCGGCATCGACGCCGTCCACGCGACCGTCCCGCTGTCCGCCTCGACGACGAGGACCTGGGCGGATCGAAAGCGCGTGATCAAGAGGTTCGGCCCGTCGACGACGACGTCGCGCAGATCGTCGGGGAGCATCACCGTGCGCGTGATCGCGCCCACGCTCGGCAGCGTCACGAGCTCACCGCCGGTGCACGCCACGAAGAGCGAGTCGCTCGTCGCGTCGTATGCGATGCCTCGCGGCGCGCCGCAGACCGCACGACGCGCGGTCACCACCGGCGTGCTGGGCGTCGAGACGTCGATCGTCGCGATCGCGCCGCCGCGGCGGAGCGCGACGTGAAGGCGGCCCGCGCCGTCGAGCACGAGGCGCCCCGGCTCGTCTCCGGCCTGCAATCGCACCTCGCCGAGCCTGGTCGCGGTGGCGGTGTCGACGACGACGATCCGGTCTTCGTCGGGATCGCTCGCGAACACGAGCGTCCCCGTCGGGGCCGCGAGCAGCGTGCCGCCGGAGATCGCGGGCGGCGCGGTCGTGGCGCTGACCGGATTGCCGAAGCTCCGGCCGAAGCCGAGGCCGGAATCCTCGCGGTCGACGAAGCCCGCGTCCTGCCCCGGAAACCCTCGCCCCGTGTCGAAGAGAAGCAGCGATGGCCCTGCGTCGGGAACGTGGCTGGAGCCCACGCCCGCCGTGTTGCATCCCCCGACGCACATCGACCCACCGAGCAAGAGCGCGACCGCGACGTTGTGGTTCAGCATGGCCTCGTTGTGGCCATTCTATCCGACATCCGTCGCGAGAAAACGTGGCCCATGACCATGGCCCGGCGTCGTGATACGAAAGCGCTCCGCGATGGCCTGGTTCAACAAGACGCGTGCGTCGCTCGACGCCTCCGAGAAGCAGACGATCGGCCGCGGCGTGTTCCGCCGTTGCGACGAGTGTGGCGCAACGCTCCGGGCCGAGGAGTTCACCGAGAACCTGGAGGTGTGCCCGCAGTGCCAGCACCACTATCCGATCTCGAGCGAGTCGTGGGTCGACCTGCTGCTCGATCCCGGATCGTTCGAGGAGCACGACACGGGCCTGCTCGCGGGTGACCCGCTCGCGTTCAACGACAGCCGCCCCTACCCCGAGCGCCTCAAGGCCACCCGCAAGAAGACCGGCGTCGAGGACGCCATCATGGTCGGCGAGGGCACGCTCGACAGCCGGCAGGTTCAGTTCGGCAGCTTCGTGTTCCGCTTCATGGGCGGCTCGATGGGCTCGGTCGTCGGCGAGAAGATCACGCGCATGTTCGAGCGCGGCACCGCCAAGCGTCAGCCCGTCATCCTGCTCTCGGCATCGGGCGGCGCGCGCATGCAAGAGGGCGCGCTCTCGCTCATGCAGATGGCCAAGACCGTGTCGGCGCTCGGCCGTCTGCGCGCGGCGGGTGTGCCGTTCGTGAGCGTGCTGCTCAATCCGACGACGGGCGGTGTCGCGGCGAGCTTCGCGTTCCTCGGCGACGTGAACGTGGCCGAGCCCAAGGCGCAGATCGGCTTCGCCGGCGCGCGCGTGATCGAGAACACGATCCGCCAGAAGCTGCCCGAGGGCTTCCAGAAGTCCGAGTTCCTGCTCGACCACGGCATGCTCGACATGATCGCGCCGCGCCGCGAGATGCGCGCGACGATCGCGCGCGTGCTCGGCCACCTCGTCGGGTGAGCTCGCAGTACGAACCATCGGCTCGGCTCCGCCGAGCACTCCTGCCGGCTTACGAAGCCTCTCGCTCGTGGCTCTACGCGCTCGCGCGCGGCGGCGTGAAGCTCGGCCTCGATCGCATGGAAGCCATCTGCGCGGCGCTCGATCATCCGGAGCGCGACGTGCCCTGCGTGATCGTCGCCGGGACGAACGGCAAGGGAAGCGTCTCGGCGATGATCCACGCGGCGCTGCAGGCGAGCGGCAAACGCGTGGGCCTCTATACGTCACCGCACCTGCACACGGTGCGTGAGCGCATCCGGATCGGCGATCGACCCATCACGGAGGCCGCGTTCGTGCGCGCGGTGAAGAAGCTGCGGAAGGCGATCGCGTCGGGCGCGTGCCCGGAGCCGACGTTCTTCGAGGCGATCACCGCGATCGCCTTCGTCGCGATGCGCGACGCGAAGCTCGACTTCGAGGTCCTCGAGGTCGGTCTCGGAGGCCGGCTCGACGCGACCAACGTCGCGAAGAACGTACGCGCAACGGTGATCACTTCCATCGCGATGGATCACGAGGCGTACCTCGGCACGACGATCGAGAGCATCGCGCGCGAGAAGGCCGGCATCCTACGCCGCGGCATTCCCGCGATCGTGAACGTCTCGGATGCGAAGGCGCTGCGTGAGATCCGCCGCGTTGCCAAGGGCCGCGGCGCGAAATGGATCTCGCTCGAGAGCGCGCTGGCGAGCTCGGCGCTCGTCGGCGCACATCAACGGGAGAACGCACGCACGGCGATCACGACTCTGCGCACGCTGCGCGTGCCGCGCGCCGCGATCGATGCGGGGCTGCGCGACGTACGCTGGCCGGGGCGGCTCGAGACCATCGCGGGCACGCCGACGCTCTTGCTCGATGCGGCGCACAACCCGGATGGCGCGACGGCGCTCGCCGCGCATCTGGCCACGATGCCGCGAACGGGCAGGCGCGTGCTCCTCTTCGGTGTGATGAGCGACAAGGACTGGCCCGCGATGCTGCGCACGCTCTCACCCGAGATCGACGAGCGTGTGTACGTCGCGCCCGCGCTCGGCCGCGCCGAGAAGCTGATGCACCTCGATGCGTTCGCGCCGGGATTGCAGGCGCCGAGCGTGGCGGAGGGACTCGAGCTCGCGAAGGCGCGCGCCGGCGCGCGGGGGCTCGTCGTGATCGCGGGATCGATCTTCGTGCTCGCCGAAGCACGTGCCGCGGCGCTCGGCCTCGAGCAAGAGCCGCCTATCGCGATGTAGATCGGCGCCGGCGCAGCACGAGAAGCACGGCCGAGGCGAGCGCGAGCGACACGGGCATCGGGCGCGACGCGACGCCGCATCCGCAGCCGCCCATGTTGGCCGGACCGGACGTCGACGCATCGGGGCGCACGGGGCTCGCATCGGCGACGCCCGCATCCCGCGGAGCCGCAGCGCGCGACGACGCGCGAACGCGTACGGCGATCGCCGATGCGTCGGGATCGTTGGTCGTGAGCGTCACGATCGACGTGACCGACTCGACGTCGGTCGGTGCGTACGTGACGACGAGCGCGCGGCTCTCGTGGGGCATCAAGCGCATCGTGCTCGGCGAGACCGTCAGCGCGCCACCGGGCGGAATCACGTTCACCACGAGGTCGGCTTCGCCCTCGTTGCGCACGAGCGTCATGCCCTGCGTGGTCGCACCGACCTCGATCTCGTCGAGGTCGACCTCCGTGGGGTCGAGCTGGATGTCGGGCAGCGGCACGTGGACGGTCGCCGCCGCGAAGTGCGTGTCCGCATCCGTCTGCACGACGTGGAGCGGGATGTCGAACGACACCAGGTCCCACCGATGTCCGGCGAGCGTGACGTAGATCGCGGGCGTCATCGTGATCACGCCGTCGTAGAA
>CAYSCF010000371.1:0-6526 GCA_964429305.1 uncultured Sandaracinaceae bacterium
GGGCAAGATGAGACTGCCCGAGCAGAGCCAATACGCCGATGCGAGCAAGGAGCTCGGCCCCTCGCCCTCGCCTCTCGTCCTCGTCCTCGCGCCCTCGCCCTCGCCCTCGCCCTCGCCCTCGCCTCTCGTCCTCCCCTCTCGCCCTCGCCCTCTTGCCTCCGCAACTTCCAGCGCCATGACTCGCGCCATGCACGTCCACGAGGCCATCGCCCAGCGCCGCAGCATCCGCGCGTTCCTTCCCGACCCAATTCCGCGCGAGACGCTGACGCGCATCTTCGAGCGCGCTCAGCGCGCGCCTTCGTGGTGCAACATCCAGCCGTGGCGCGTGTGGGTCGCATCGGGCGACACGTGCTCCGCGCTCAAGGCCGATCTCACCCTCGCCGCGCAGTCGCGCATGCCTTCGCCCGACGTCGCGTTCCCGAGCGACTATCCCGAGCCCTACCTCACGCATCGCCGCGCATGCGGCAAGGCGCTCTACGACGTGATGGGCGTCGCGCGCGACGACGGCCCGGCGCGACAGGCCGCGTGGATGCGGAACTTCGTCGCGTTCGACGCGCCGCACGTCGCCATCGTCGCGATCGACAAGCGCTTCGCAGTCTGGGGCGCGCTCGACGTCGGCTGCTGGCTCGAGACGCTGATGCTGCTCGCCGAAGAAGAAGGCTATTCCACGTGCGCGCAGGCGAGCCTCTCGCTCTATCCGGATCTGCTGCGCGCGCGGCTCGGCATCGGTGACGACGTGAACGTGTTGTTCGGCGTCGGCCTCGGCAAGCGCGATCCCGACGCCGCCGCGAACCGCTGCATCACGACGCGCGCGCCGCTCGAGAAGAACGTGACGTTCGTCGGATGAGCGCCGCGAACCAGCAGCAGGCCGCCATCTACGAGACGCGCGCCCGCGACTACCACCGGCTCGTGTCCGCCGAGGACTGCGATCGAAACGTACTGCCCGCGATCACGTCTCGCGTCGCGCTCGCAGGAAAGCGCGTGATCGAGGTCGGCGCGGGCACCGGCCGCGTGACGCGCATGCTCGTCGAGGCCGGCGCGAACGTGCGCGCCTTCGATCGCGCGGCGCCCATGCTCGAGGTCGCCCGCGAGCAGCTGCCGAGCGTCTCGTTCGAGGTCGCCGACGCGCGCTCGCTGCCCGTGCCCGATGCGTGCGCCGACGTCGTCATCGCGGGCTGGGTCTTCGGCCATCTGCGCAAGTGGATGCCCGAAGGCTGGGAGGCCGAGGTCGACGCGTGCCTCGCCGAGGCTGCGCGCGTGCTCGCGGCCGGCGGGCGCATCGTGATCATCGAGACGCTCGGCACCGGCCGCACCGTCGCGGCACCGCCGAGCACGGATCTCGCCGAGTACTACGCGCTGCTCGAAGCGCGAGGGTTCGTGCGCAGCGAGGTCGCGACCGACTACGCGTTCGCGACGGTCGACGAAGCGGCCGACGTCCTCGGGGGCTTCTTCGGCGCCGAGATGGCAGCGAAGATCCGCCGCGAGCAGTGGTCCCGCGTCCCGGAGTGGACCGGAATCTGGTTGAAATAGGCGCTCGGAACCTTCGGAGTCTGCTGGTGTCCGCTCGATCGTGGCCTACCGCGACGACGACGGGCTCGCGCGCCGGAGCGCGCTCGCTTCCAGCCTCTCTTTCGCACGGGATCCCGCCGAGCGCGCCGATCTGGAGCGGGAGATCGCGCTCCTCGATCACGTCCGGCGCACCGAAGCGAAGCGTCGCCTGCCTCAGATCGCCCGCGCTCGCATCGCCACGCCGTGCCATGAGCGATGGGACACGATGCTCGGTGACGGTCCCGTCCGAAACTGTTCGCGGTGCGACCAAGAGGTCTTCGACGTCGCACTGATGACCCTGGCGCAGGCGGAGACCATGCTCCGGGAGCGCAACGGCAACGCGTGCATGCGGCTGCACGTTCGCACCGATGGCACGATGCTCTTCGCCGACTGCGAGATCGGCGCGGCGGGTATCCGGAAGCGTCGGCTCTACGTCGCCGCGGGCGCCATTGCGCTCGCCGGTGCGACCGCGACGAGCATGACCGCAGCCGACGCGGCCGTCGCCAGCCCCGTCCGGTACGACCTCATGACCGACGTGAGACATGGCGGCGTCACGTTCGAGCCGCCCGAGCCCGACGTCTTCGTCACCGGTCTGGTGACGCCCACGACGGGGAGCAACGTGCTCGCCGATCTGATCCGCGACGGGGAGCCGACGCCGCCGCCGCTCACGCCACGCGCATCACGATCGCGGCCGCGCCGGCGCCGGCCTGATCGGCCGGATCGGTGAGCAGCGACGCGAGCACCGCGGGCGGCGTCTTGATGTCCTGCTGCAGCACGCTCACGACCTGCGCGATCGACTTCATCGAGAACGCGCTCGCGCTGCCCGCCATGACGAGATCGCCCGGCTCGAGCGTCGCCGAGCAGTGCGAGAAGCGCGCGCGCAGCACACCGTTCGGCGTCTCTTCGCGCGGCGTCAGACGCTGCGGCTTGCCCGAGCGATGCAGGTACACGCGCGCCGGCCCCGCGCTCACCACGTGCAGCTCGCCGCCGTCGAAGAGCACTGCGGCGAGGGCCGCATCGGGCAGCGCCTTCTCGACCAGTTGATCGCACGTCTCTGCGAGCACGCTGCGCGCGCGATCGCACGCGTGCACGAGCCGCTCGACACCGCGTCGATCGACCTTCGACTCGTCGAGCCCTTGCTCGAGCCCGCGCAGCACCGCGCCGTTCGCGATCCACCACGTCCTGGGCAGCCCGAGCCCGCTCACGATCGCGAACGCGCGCCCACCTTCCCAACGTCCGCCCGAGTGACGCGTCAGCTCGCCTTCGCGAACGTGCGCGCGCGCCACGCTGATGTGTGATTCCGTCCTCAAGTCGGAGGACGATACCATCGATCAGAACGTCAACGTCGCGCCGAGCGCGGTGCCCGGGCCGCCACCGAGCGCGAGGTGCGGCGCGTCCGCCGCGTCGCCCAGCGCGACCGACACCGGCCGGTCCTGTCCGATCGCGCTGAAGATCATGAACAGCAGGCCGAGGTCCTGGAACACGCCGTCGGCGATCGCGGGGCCGGTGAACGATGCGCCGTTGGCTCCGGCGAGGCTCTCCGCGACCCAGGGCCCCACGAACGGAATCCACGCGACCGAGCGCCACGTGTCGTTGGGACAGCCGCCGCCCTCGCACGCGCTCTGGGGGAGTACGTCGAAGCCCGCCATGAACACCCAGCTCGCGATGCTCGTCAGCACGCCGGACACGAGCAAGCCCGGGATCGGACGGCGGTGGTGCCGCGTCGTCACGAGAGACGCGAAGCTGCCGTCGGTCCGCTCGACGACGCCGGGCTGGATCACGTGCAGGCGATAAGGGAGCTCGGCGCCCGCCGAGTACGTCCCGACGTAGATCTCCACCGCGCCGACGGGAGGCGCGGCGAGCACGACGATCGGATCGAGCGTGTGCGGATAGCGCCCGCCGTCGTCGTTGCAGTGCCAGCTGCCGTCGGCGGTCTGCACCGCGAGCGTCGCGTCACCGGCCGTCTCGGCGTGGATCTCGATCTGGTCGACCGGCGCCACCACGTCGATCCGATGATGCACCACCGACGCGTAGTGACCGACACAGCCGCCGAACGAATCGTTGCCGCCGTTCGCGATGCCGTCGATCTCGGGGAGCGACCCGAAGTCCGAGCGATCGATGGTCGTCGCCCCTGCGGGCTGCGACGAGCGCGTCTCGTAGGAAAGGCCCGGGCCCGCATCGATCGTCGTCAGCGTCTCGCTCGCACACTCGAGGCTCGCGTGTCCGGTCATCACGACCTCGCCGCTCGATCGCTCCGTCACGTCGTAGTCGACCTCGGCGTCGACGCGCGATTCCGACGCGAGCATCCAGCCGTTGCCGAACGCCGTGACCTCGACACCCGCGTGGAGCACGCGGACGTCGTATTGATCCGGCCCGAGATAGACGTTCGCGCCGTGCTCGAGGTCGCGCAGGTACGGACGCACGCGCGCCGTGCAGCCCACCGCGCTACCGCCGGTCGACGCCGCGCCGCCGCTGGTCTCGATCGAGCTGACGATCGCCGCGCGCACCGTGACCGCGCGCGGCCGGGGCACCGCATGGCTGTGATCGAAGAGCGCCGTGCGATCGACGAGCGTGACGCGGCTCGCGCCCGTCGACGCCGCGCATGCCTCGACGCGGAACGCCTGCGCGCCGGCCTCGTCGAACGCCAGCGAATAGCTCCCGCACGGCATGCAGCGATCGGTGTGCTCGTCCCGCACGCAGAGATCGACGGCGCGGCCTTGCGAGGACGTGTCGCTCTGGAACGATGCGACGAGCGCGGGCCACTCGATCCCCGCGACCGTCGTCACGCGCGCGTCGGCCAGCGCCCACGCCGGCGACAGCACGCAGACCGCCATCACGAGGGCTCCCAGCCCTCGTGCGAAACGTCGACCCACCATGTCGCTCGTCCTGAGCAACGAGCACGCCAGCGGAATCCTGCGCGAATCCTGCGCATGGAGAGAGGTTCCGCTCGATCCCCGGTCGATTCGCCACGCCACACCGAGTCTTCCCCCGGATGCGCGTAAAGATCCGTGGGAGTCGCGTCGAGGATGCGTGAGGCAGGCGCATCATCCTCGACGGCGAGTTGAAGGTAGGTTGCGAAGGCGTCGCCGGCTCGTCGTGGCGGGGGGTGTCGGGGCCGTCCTCGTGACGGTCTCGCCGCTCGCGGCGCAGCAGCGCGTGCTCGGTCCGGGCCTCGAAGCCGAAGTCGCGCGGCTCGCGTTCCCGAACGGCGCGCCCGCCGAGCTCGCGGACGACGTGCGCGTCGACGGCGCCGAGATCGTGAGCACGCACGTCGAGATCGCGCTCGTGGGCGCGGGGCGAGGCGGGCGCGTGGATCTCTTCGCGCGCGGCGCCGCCACCGAGGGTTGGGACGCCGGTCAGACCGCGAGCTTCGACGTTCGTCTCGTCCGAGGCGCGGACGACGCGACGTTCCGCGCCGCAGCGATGGCGCTGCGCGATCGGATCGACGCGCGCGACGACGGCTCCTTCTTCCGCGATCGCGCGACGCTTCCCACCGACCGAGGCGGAGACCACGCCGCCGACACGCCCGGCGCGTCCCGGCGCCCGCTCTTGCACGACGAGCTCTTCGCGATTCGCGCCGTGCTCTGGGCGCTGAGCTCGTTCGGCCTCGTGCTCCTCGCGGTGCAGATGCGCCGTGATGGCGTGCGCGTCGCGCGCATCGATCTCCAGCTCGCGCTCGCGCTCTTCGCGTCGTCGCTGCTCTTGCGGTGTCTCTTGCCGCCGTGGGCCCCCGTGCATGCGAACGAGCACGGGATCGCGGAGATGCGAGGCCTGACGGGCGACCCGCGCGGCTACGAGGCTTGGCTCTACGGCTCGGCCTATCTCGATGCGCTCCGGCTCGCCCTCGCCCCGTTCGGCCACGCGCCGACGGGCCCGTTCGCGATCGCCGCGCTCGCAGGCGCGCTCGTTCCCGTCGTGATCTTCGTGCTCGCTCGCTTGCTGCTCTCGGATGCGCGTACTGGCGCTCTCCTCGCCGCGCTCGCCGTCGCCACGCACGCCGGGCACATCCGCCTCTCGGCCTCCGAGAGCCCCAAGCCCCTCGCGGAGCTGCTGTGGATCGGCGGCGCCGCGCTCGCCGCATGGGCCTTCCGCGCCGAGGTCGCACGCAGAGCCCGCGATCTCGCGTACCTGCTCTGCGCGATCCTGTGGTCGCTCGCGCTCGAGCTCCACGTGCTGACGATGCTGCTCCCGATCGCCGGCGCCGTGATCGTCGGGCTCGCCGTCGGCCGACGCGAGAGCGCGCCGCGATGGCCGGTCGCAATCGCGGGAGCGCTGGTGATCGGCGGCATGACGCTGATGCACTTGCTCGAGCTGAGCGGCGCGCGCACGGCTGCGGCCGAGCGTCGGGTCGAGCTCTCCGACCTGCTCGCTCGCATCGTCGGTCCGGACGACGTGCTCTTCGCTCCGTCGATCACGCCCTGGCTCGTCGTTCCGCTCGCGCTCGTCGGGGCGTACGCGCTCGTCTCGCGCGGCCAGCGTCGGCTCGCGCTCGCGCTCGCGATCGCCACGGCGATCCTCGTCCCGCCCTCGCTCTTCGTCGACGCATGTCGCACGGACGCGATTCGGTATCAGTCGGAGTCGCAGCTCCCGATCGTGCTGCTGCTCGTCGGCGTCCCGATCCCGAGCTCGCTCGCGCGTTGGCCGAGGCTGGCGCACACGCTGGCCCCTATCGCGCTCGTGCTCTCGGCGATGGGCGGGCTCCTCGACGTGTCCCAGCCCGACGTGCACGCACAGGCCTACGCGATCGCCATCGCGCGCGCGCCCGCTCCGCCCACGACGATCCTCGTGCTCCCGGATCGGATGCGCGACGAGCCGCGCGTGCTCTCGCAGTTCCCCGACTACGCGATCGCGGACGGCGCGCGCGTCACGATCGATGGTGGCACCTCCGCCGCGTGTCGCCTGTGGATCGGCGTGCCGTGCTGGTCGTTCGCGGAAGACGAGCGCCACGACGACGCGCCCGAGCTCGAGCCAGGTGCCC
>CAYSCF010000372.1:0-6486 GCA_964429305.1 uncultured Sandaracinaceae bacterium
GCGACGCATCCGGAGAACAAGAGCGCGCCCGAGAAGGTGAAGCGCTTCGTGCGCTACGGCGCGAGCCCGCGCGGCGCGCAGGCGTGTCTCTTGGCCGCGAAGATCGCAGCGCTCGGAGACGGACGTTTCGCGGCATCGACCGACGACGTGCGACGCGTGCTCAAGCCCGCGCTGCGCCACCGCGTGCTCCTGAGCTTCGAGGGCGAGGCCGAGGGCATCAAGCCGGACGCGCTCCTCGACGAAGTGCTCTCGAAGATCCCCGAGACGGTCTGAGCGCGTGTGGCCTTTCGCCAGACGCGCGGCTCGGAGCGAGCCGGCGAGCGCCGACGATCTCTTCGACGAAGCGTTCCTGCGCCGCCTCGAGTCGCTCGCGATCGTCGCGCGTCGCACGGTCGACGGAAAGACGCGCGCGGAGCGGCGTAGCAAGAAGACCGGCGCCGGGATCGAGCTCGCCGACACCCGGCCGTACACGCCGGGCGACGACTTCCGCGCGATCGACTGGAGCCTCTACGCACGCTCGGAGCGTCTGCACACGCGGCTCTTCGAAGAGGAAGAAGACCTGAGCGTCTACGTCGTGCTCGACGTGTCCGCGTCGATGACGCTGGGCAAGCCTCCCAAGCTCGATCACGGCAAGCGCCTCGCGGCCGCCCTCGCCTACGTGTCGCTCGCCGCGCTCGACCGCGTGTCGATCACGACGTTCTCCGACCGCGTCGTGGGCCGTGTGCCCGCGCTGCGCGGCAAGGCGCGGATCTTCCGCGTGCTCGAGTTCCTGCGGAACGCCGAGACGGGTAGCGCGACCGATCTCGGCGCGGCGATGCGGCAGTTCGTGGCGCAGAACAAGCGGCGCGGCGTCGTGCTCGTCGTGTCGGACCTCTACGATCCGAAGAGCTTCGAGACCGGCATCGATGCGCTGCGCTATGGGCGCTTCGAGCCACGCATCCTGCATCTGGTCGATCGGCGCGACGCCGAGCCCGATCTCCACGGCGACGTCGTGCTCGTCGATCGGGAGACCGGCGAGCAGCGCGAAGTGACGGTGACGGACGCGGTGCTCCGCCGCTTCCGCGAGGCCCACGAGCGACACGGCAAGCGCATCCAGGCGTTCGCGGGCGACAAGCACGTGCCGCTCGTCCGTCTCGACGTCTCCGAGCGCTGGGACGACGCGGTGCTCGGCCTCCTTCGGCGCGGCGGGATCCTCTCGTGAGCTTCGAGCTCGCGGGCTGGCCCGCAGGTGCGGCCGGTGCGGCGTTCGCGATCACCGCGCTGCTGGTCACGGTCCTCTATCTGCTCGCGCTACGTCGTCGACCGATCGAGGTGCCGTTCGTCCATCTGTGGCGCGAAGCGCTCACCGAGGAGCGATCGAGCCAGCTCTTCTCGCGCCTGCGCCGCATGTTCTCGTGGTTGCTCGCGCTCGCGTTCGTCGCGCTCGTCGCCGGCGCGCTGTCCGATCCGCGCGCCCGAGGTCACGCCGGAAGCGGCCGGCTCGTCGTGATCGCGATCGACGTGAGCGCGTCGATGGGCGCCACCGACGTCGCGGCGGGTCGCATGTCCGTCGCGCGGGAGCGAGCGCGATCGATCGTACGAGGGCTCGGCGCGAGCGATCGCGCGCTCGTCGTGGCGATGGGGGCCGAGCCGCGGCCGGCTTCGGCGGCCACGAGCGATCACGCCCAGCTGATCGCAGCCATCGATGCGCTCGAGCCGCTCGATGTCGTCGCCGATCTCGCGAGCACCGCGCAGCTCGCTGCCGACGTGAGCGCGGGCGCGGCGAGCCGCGAGCTCGTCGTGATCAGCGACGGCGCCGTGATCGGCGCCGATCGCGCGCGGACGATCCTCGCGGACGCGGCCCTTCCCGCGCGACACGAGCGTATCGGCAGCGGCGGAGACGACATCGGGCTCACCGCGCTCTCCGTCCGGCGCTACCCGCTCGATCCGAGCCGCAACGAAGTCTTGCTCGAGGTCACCAGCGCGAGCGCCCACGACGAGAACGTCGAGATCCAGCTGCTCGGAGACGGCGAGACGGTCGACGTCGTCCCCATGACGATCCCGAGCCACGGTCGCGTGCGGCGCTTCTTCCAGGATCTGACGGGCGTCGACCGCGCGCTCGAAGCGCGGCTCGTGCGCGTCGACGGCACGCACGATGCGCTCGCGGCCGACGATCGATTCTTCGCGCGCGTGCCGCCGCGTCGCCGCGTGCGCGTGGTGGTCGTGAGCGAGGACGACATCTATCTCGAGGCCGCGTTGCTGCTCGACGAGTACCTCGAGGTCCGCGAGATCGCGCCGGCGGCGTTTCCACCGAGCGAGCCGTTCGACGTCGCGATCCTCGATCGCTTCGTGCCCGCGGTGCCCATCGGTGCCGATGCGATCTGGATCGATCCGGTCCCGGCCGCGGGCGTGACGGGACCGCTCGAGATCACCGGCACGATCGAGCGGCCGTTCTTCGATCGCCTCCGGCGCGAGGATCCGCTCCTGCGTCACGCCGCGCTGAGCGACGTGAACGTGGCGCGCGCGCTCGCAGTGCGACCGGCCTCGGGCGATACGGTCGTGGCCGCAGACACACGAGGGCCGCTCCTGATGTCCGGGACGCGGGGCGAGCACCGCTTCGTCGCGCTCGCGTTCGACGTCCGCGAGAGCGATCTACCGCTGCGACCCGCGTTCCCGCTTCTCTTGCTGGATGCGATCGACTCGTTCGCGCCGACGGACGCCGCCTACCGCGGGAGCGTCGAGACGGGCGTGCCCGTGAGCGTGGGGCTCCCCGTCGGCGCGACGGAGGCGTTCGTCGTGGAGGGCCAGACACGCACGCGGGTGCCGATCACGAACGGGCTCGCGGCCGTTCGATTCGATCGCGCAGGCTTCCACGCGCTCGAGACCGATGCCGGCGATCTCGTCGTCGCTGCCAATCTCGCCGCGGCGAGCGAGCTCGATCTCGCGCCGCGCGATCTCGATCTCGGGGCGCCGCCAGCGGCCGGAACGCTCCTGCGCGCCGAGGCCGCGCGCCTTCCGTGGCAGTGGCTCGCGCTCGCGGCGCTCGTTCTTCTCCTCGTCGAGTGGATCACGTTCCATCGGCGGTGGACCGTATGAGGCGCGCGCTCGCGATCGGCGCCGCGTGCTCGGCCCTCGCCTTCGTCGTGCTCTTCTGGGTCACGCGCAGCGCGATCGAGCTCGAGATGGGCGGCGATCACTACGCGCTGGCCGAGCCACGCGCGCTCTGCTGGCTGGCGCTGCTGCCGCTGGTGCTCGCCACCGGCGCGCGCTCGCTCGCGGATCTTCCACCGGCGCAGATGGCGCTCTCGGCCACGATGCGTGCGCTGGTCGTGACGGCGCTGGCGATCGCCCTCGCGCAGCCGGCGCGCACGACCGATCGGACGGAGACGGCCGTCGTCTATCTCGTCGACGTGTCGAGCTCGATCCAGGACGCCGCGCTGGAGCGCGCGACCGCGCAAGTGCGCGAGGCGGTCGCGGCGCGCGGCGCCGACGACGTGTTCGTCGTGACGTTCGCGGCCGACGCCCGACGCGTCGCGTTCGATCCCGACGATCCCTCGTCGCTCGCGATCGCGCGTCACGAGAACGGCGCGGCGACGGATCTGGCGGGCGCGCTGCGCCTCGGGCTCGCGCTGCTTCCGGACGGACGCCTCGGCCGCATCGTCGTGTTCTCGGACGGCTCGGAGACCGAGCCCGGCGCGCTCGGACAGCTCGGTGCGCTCGCGCAGCGCGGCGTGCACGTCTACGGCGCGCTCGGCACCGAAGGCCCGCCCGCGGATCTCGCGATCGAAGACGTCGCTCTTCCCGCGCACGTCCAGGTCGGCGAGAGCTGCTCCGTGCGCGTGCGTCTGCGCGCGACGCACGAGCAGCACGCGCGGCTGCGTCTCTACCAGAACGATCTGCTCAACGGCCTGGAGGGAACGCGCGAGATCGATCTGCCACGTGGCAGCACCGAAGTGGAGCTGCGCTCGGTCGTCCACGTCGCGGGGCCGATCACGTATCGCGCGACGCTGACACCGAGCGATCCCGCGCTCGATCGCTTCGCCGAGAACGACGTGCTCGAGCGCGCGATCGTCGTGCCGGGCCGACCGCGCGTGCTCTACGTCGAGGGCGAGCAGGTCGGGACCCTGCCGCTCACGCAGGCGCTCGAGACGGCCGAGCTCGACGTGGAGCTGCGCACGCCGCGCGCCTTTCCGACCTCGATCGCCGAGCTCGGCGCCTTCGACTTCGTGATCCTGTCCGACACCTCGGCCGATGCGGTCTCACCGGAGCAAGAGGCGCTCATCGAGCGCTACGTGCAGCGCGAGGGCGGCGGCTTCCTCATGGCCGGCGGCCCGCACGCGTTCGGCCTCGGCGACTGGGGCGGCACACGCATCGAGCGGATCCTGCCCGTGCGCATGGACCCCGAGCGCCGCCGCGATCAGCCGGCGCTCGCGCTCGCGCTCGTGATCGATCGCAGCGGCTCGATGAACGGCGACAAGATCGAGCTCGCGAAGGAAGCGGCGCGCGCGACGGCCGACCTGCTCTCGGCGGACGACTCGCTCGGCGTGATCGGCTTCGACACGGTCCCCGAGCGCATCGTGCGCATGCAGAGCGCCGGCAATCGCGTGGCGATCCAGCGCGACATCGGTCGGCTCGCACCACGCGGCGGCACCGCGATCTTTCCGGCGCTCGACATGGCACTCTCGGATCTCAGCGTCACGCGCGCACGCCTGCGCCACGTCATCCTGCTGACCGACGGCCAGACGCAGGAGTCGGGCATCGGCGATCTCGTCTCGCTCATGCGCGGCGAGGGCATCACGATCTCGACGGTCGGCATCGGGTCCGACGTGAACCGCGCGCTGCTGCAGGAGATCGCCGATCAGGGCGGCGGGCGTGCGTACTTCACGAGCGACGCGCACAACATCCCGCGCATCTTCACGCACGAGACGACGACCGCGATGCAGAACGGTGCGGTCGAGGACTACGTCGCCGCGCACGTCGTGGTGCCGGCCGCGTTCCTGCGTGGCGTGCCCATCGAGAGCGCGCCTCTCTTGCGTGGCTACGTCGCCACGCGCATGCGCTCCGCGCCCGCCGAAGAGATCCTCCGCAGCGATCTCGGCGAGCCGCTGCTCGCGCGCATGCACGTCGGGCTCGGCTGGACGCTCGCGTGGACGAGCGACGTGAAGAACCGCTGGGCGCTCGACTGGGCGCGCTGGCCGGCATTCTCCAGCTTCTTCGGCGGGCTCGTGCGCGAGCACATGCGACAGCGGCACGACGAGGAGCTGCCGCTGGAAGCGTCGATGATCGGCGAGCAGGTGCGGATCGTGGTCGACGCGCTCGACAGCAACGATGCCTTCGTCAACGACCTCGATCCGATCGCGCACGTGGCCGGGCCCATGGGCGCGCCCGAGGCAGAGCGCCGGACCGAGGACGTTCCCCTGCTGCAGGTCGCGCCCGGGCGGTACGAGGGTCAGGCCCGGCTCGATCGCTTCGGGGCCTACGCGATCACGGCCGAGCACCGACGCGGAGGCGACGTGGTGGCCCAGAGCGTAGGGTCGGTCGTCTATCCGTACGCGCCCGAGTACGCCGCCCTCGAGCCCGACGGCGATCTCCTCGAGGCCCTCGCCACCGCGAGCGGCGGCGCGGCCTACGAAGGTCCCACGCAGGTGCTCGACGCGGCAGGCGAGCACGTCCGCGCCCGGCAAGACGTGCGCGCGCCTTTCTTCCTCGCGGCGCTGGTGCTGTTCGTGGTGGACCTGCTCCTGCGACGCGTCCGCCTCTTCGATCGCGGCTTTCGTGGCCGCCGCGACATGGGAGGCCGCGGCCAGACGTAGGGACGAGGTGCCGCCGACTTTCCACTGCGCTCCGCTTTCGATGCGCGCGGCACGGGCCCTTCGTACGGGTCCTTCGGCCACTCGCTCAATTCCGCCGCCCCGCGATTGCCCCGCGTTTTCGGGCGTGTTAACAGGGGCGCCTCTCATGACGCGGACCGGACTCACCGCGCGCCTCACGGCGCTTCTTGGAGCTCTCGCGCTGAGCGCGGGGCTCGGTCTGGCCACGTCGCGCGCTGCCGCGCAGGCGGACGCGGGCGTGGCGCACACCGATGCCGGATCCGACGCTGGGTCCGATGCGGGCGCCGACGCAGGCCCCGTTGCGGACGAGGACGATTCGGCCACCGACGAAGGCGATTCCACGGACGAGGACGAGGGTTGGGACGAGGAGGAGCCGCAGCTCCGAGCCCCGACGCTCGACATGAGCGGAAGCCACCCGACGACCGCTGCGCGCGTCGAAGACGAAGACGCCGACGAAGAAGACGACGACTACGACGAGGACCACGACGGCCAGGGCGACGACGAGCCCGCCGCGACCGAAGAAGAAGAGGAAGAGGAAGCCCTCCCCTCGCCCGAGCACGTCGCACAGCGTCTCGAAGGCGCCGGGACCGATCCGACGGTCCAGCCGTGGTCGACGCCCTCGACCGTGTTCGAGATGCACGGCTACATGCGCATGCGCGGCGAGTTCCAGGACACG
>CAYSCF010000373.1:0-6452 GCA_964429305.1 uncultured Sandaracinaceae bacterium
GCCCTACCCCGACGCCGCGCCGGTGACGCTCGCGCGGTTCGAGGCCGAGGCGCGCATGGCCTCGCAGCTGCGCTCGCCGCACATCGTGTCGATCTTCGACTACGGCGTGACGCCCAACGGCATCGCGTATCTCGTGATGGAGCATCTCAAGGGCCGCACGCTGCGCGAGCTGGTGCGCGAGATCGGGCCCCTTCCGATCGAGCTGGTCGCGCCGATCGGGATGCAGCTCGCCCGCGGGCTGGCGGCGGCGCACGCGATGGGCGTGGTGCATCGCGACGTGAAGCCCGAGAACGTGTTTCTACAGACCATGTCCGACGATGCGACCTCCGGGTACCACGTGAAGCTGCTCGACTTCGGCATCGCGCGTGCACGGCGCGAGCTGCGCCCCTCGCTCTCCGACGGGAATTTCGTGGGGACGGTGGGCTACGCGAGCCCCGAGCAGATCGCAGGCGAGCCGAGCGCGGCGTCCGACGTCTGGGGCCTGGGCGCGACGCTCGTGTATGCGCTCACCGGGCGCGGCGTGATCGCCGAAGCGGGCAACGTGGCGATGCTGGTCGCGACCGTGTCGGGCGAGCTGGTGTTGCCGAGCAACGACCGGCCGGAGCTGCCTCCGGGGATCGACGCGTGGACCGAGCGAGCGTGTGCTCGCGAAGAGTCGGATCGGTTTCCCGATCCGCTCTCGCTCGCCCGCTCGCTGCGCACGCTCGCACGCTCACCGCGCACGTGACGAGCGAGTCGACGGGTCAGTCGTCGTGCGTCGTCTTGTCCGACTCGCCTGGCGCATCGGTCGTCGGAGCTTCGCCGTCGGGCGGCTCGGGCGTGTCGACCATGTCGCTGTGCGACGTCGTCAGGCGCGCCTCGATGTACGCGCGCATCTGCGTGAGAGCCGTGCCGTACTCGCCTTCGTTGTCGTAGGCGCGCGCGAGGTAGTAGTGCACCTCGGGGTTGCGCGTGCAGAAGTCCTCTTCCGTGCGCGTCAGATCCTCGAGCGTCTCGGCCGCGGCGCGGTACTGCGAGAACGAGCCCTCGGCGGCCTTGAAGAGGAGATAGCCGTAGAGGAACCGCATCTGCGGGCCACTGTGGAGGCGCAGCGGCGAGGGGATCTCCTCCATCGCAGCGAGCGCCGCGCCGAACTGACCGCGATCGATCGCGGCGCGCACTTCGTCGAACCCGTTGAGCAACTGCTCGCAGGTGTCGTGATCCATCTCGGGCCCGCAGACGGGCGGCTCGATGTGGACCGGCGGCGCGTTCTCGTCCGTGAGCAGGTGCGTGAGCACCTCGAGCGCGACGGCGGTCTCGCGCGCGCGCCCCGCGTGCTGCGACTCTTCGATGAAGTCCGCCGCCAGCTCGTAGCGTCCGTGCCCGATGAGCGACATCGCGAGCTCGGCGAGATTGCGCGCGCGAATGTCGCCCTCGCCGAAGTTCTCGATGAGATCTTCCACGCGGCCGAACGGCCACTCCGCCGAGTACACCGTCGAGAGGTAGCCCTCGAAGCGCTCGTAGCCGATGAGGTCGCGCGGCGCGCCGAACTCGATGCGCGCGTTGTCGTCCGTGTTGATCGGCGCCGGATAGCGACGGCAGTCCGACGGCTCGCACGTGCGCGTGTTGGTCGACGCGAAGTCCGGCTCCCAGCGCTCGCCGTGACGCCGCTCTTCGATCTGCGTGTACGTCTCGACCTCGTCACGGCTCGCGAGCAACACGCGCGCGAACACGTCGTACGGCGTGTGGAGATACGCGCGCTCGAGCTGCTCGGGCACGCTCAGGCGACCGGGCACCTGCTGCAGCTCCCAGACGCGCTGCATGCGCTCGAGATCGAACGTGAGCGGCGCATCGGAGCCGAGCACGACCGTGTCGCTCGATCGATCGTCCGCCGCGAACACGGTGACGTAGTGATACGTCTCCGCGAACGTGCGGAAGATGGTCTTGATGTTCTCGGGGCTCATCTCGTAGAGCTGGACCCACTGGCAGTACACGCCGCCCGGGCGCAGCCGCCGCTTCGCGATCTGGAAGTGATCGATCGTGAAGAGATCCGAGACGCCCGTGATCCACGGGTTCGACGGCTCGGAGATGATGATGTCGTACATCCGATCGGTGGACGCGAGGTAGTTGCGTCCGTCGTCGTTGATGATCGTCAGCCGATCCATCTGTACGAACGGGAAATGATCGAGCTGGTAGTCGAGGTGGTTCACGTCCTCGAAGAAGCGCGCCGCCTCCGGAATGGAGCGCTCGAGCTCGATGACGTCGACGCTGCGCACCGGGAAGCTGAGCGTCGTGCCGACCGTCACGCCCGAGCCGAAGCCGATGACGGCCACGTCGAGATCCGTCGGGCCCTGCGAGTGCATCAGCATCGGATACGCCGACACGGTGATCTGCGTCGGCATGTCGTCGCCGTTGCTCGCGTCGACCTTGCCGTTGTTCTTGAGCGCGTAGTGACGACCCCAGCGCTCGACGGTGACCGTCGTCGACAGACCATCGTGATAGTAGACGAGGTCCGGCTGGCCCCAGCTCGACGGGTCGAGCATGCCCTCGGCGAGCGACACGCGGAACACGCCGAGCGTCATCTGCGTCTGGTTCCAGCGCAGGATCGAGTCGGGCCGTGACGTCCCGAGCCAGAGCAGCGCGAGCAGCGCGGGGATGAGCGGCGAGAGCACGTAGACCGTCACCGCGTGCCACATCGGCAGCTCGCCCGCGCCCTTCGGCGCTGCAGTCGAGACGTGCTGCTGCGCGTCCTGCAAGAGCAGCGCGGTGACGCCGACGATGAACAGACCGAACGCGATCGATCCCAGCACCGTGTTCAGGCGCGCCGACGAGTCGCCCGTGTACAGCTGCGCGACGAGGATGGGCACGAGCAACGCGACCACCGACACGCCGCCGAGGATCATGCGCGCGCGACGCTGCGGCATGACCACCGGCTTGGTGTCCTTGTCCGGCTCGGCCGCGCCCGCGATCAGCATGAAGAGCGCGAGCAGCATGTTGAGCACGATGCCCGCGTGCAGCGTTCGCTCCATGCCGATGGCCGGCATGAGCACGAATCCCGGCAGCCACGAGCCGACGATCGAGCCGAACGTGTTGCCCGTGTAGACGACCGAGACATCCTTCGCGATGCCCTTGCCGCCGCTCGTCCAGAGCCGGATCGTGAGCGGGAACATCGCGCCCATGCCGAGCGTGGCGGGCAAGGTGCAGAGGATCGCCGTCACCAGCATGAAGAACTGCACGGAGCCGACGTGGCTCGGCAGATCTCCGACGCCGACGACGAGCTGCGCGAACGCGTACGGGACCTCGTCCTGCCAGATGTACGAGACGACCGTCGCGAGGCCGATGTAGAGCTGGACGACGGCGAGCAAGAGCACCGGCGAGCGACGCAGCATCAGCATCGCGGCGGTGAACACGGCGACGGCGGCGACGAGCGACGCGACGATCTTCGGGAAGTAGCCCGAGTGGAAGTACGCGAGGTTCAGGCCGGCCGCCGTCAGCGGGACGAGCACCATGACGAGGCCGGGCGCGGTGATGTCGGCGATCGAGCCGGGGTCGAGCGAGTCGGTCGCGGCCTGCAGCCGCTGCGCGTACATGTACGTGCCGATCAGCAGCACGAGCGGGAGCAGCGAGACCGCGATCCACGTGAAGATGCTGCCCGGGTGCGTGACGTCGTCGATGTGGAAGTCGACCGCCCACGGCGTGTTCGCGATGAGCGTGAGCGCGAACGAGGTGACGGCGACGCCGATCAGCGGACGACGAGTGTCTTTGCCGAGGAACGCGCTCATCGCCGCGGCGCCCGATGCGATGCCGATGAGGAAGGCCTCGAGCGTCAGCGAGAAGCCGTAGATCGAGCTGCCGTTGCACATCGCGAGCGCGCGCGACCACACGACCTCGGAGCAGAGCGCGGCCATGCCGGACGCGGCGAAGCAGACGAACGCCATGCGGCGCGCGATCGGCGGCACCCACACGTCGTCGGTCGGGCTCGACACCACGGGCAGCGCCTCTTCACGCGCCGCTTCGGCGACCTTCGGAGCGCTCTTCTTGGCCTTCTTGACCTTCGCGCGCGCGCTCTTGCTCTCCGGCTCGGGCTCGGGCGGCGGCGCATCGCCCGTCGGCGGGCCGTCGATCGTCACCGCCGCATCGTCGTCGAGCGACTTGCCCGGCAGCACCTCGAGCTTCTTCCCGCTGCCCCACTTGCTGCCGATGAGCGGCTCGCGCAGCGCGAAGATCAAGAGCGCGAGCGAGAGGTTCATCGAGCACGCGATGATGTTCGTGATCGAGAGGCCGACGTTCGGCAGCAGGATGAACGCCGAGAGCACGGGGCCCGTCGCGGCGCCGAACGTGTTCAGCGAATAGAGGACGCCGACGTTGCGGCTGGCCGTCTCGGAGTCGCTCTCCTTGCTCACGAAGTGGCGCGTGAGCAGCGGCAGCGTCGAGCCCATCAGCGTCGTCGGAACGATCAGGATCGGCACCACGCAGAGGAAGCGCGCGATCATGAACACGCTGGAGTCGGCGCCGTACGTGCTGCGCAGCCAGTGGTTCACGTCGGCGAGCCAGCCGTCGGACTGGACCATGTACGGGATGAGCAGGCCCCAGATCGCGACGCCGAGCTCGGCGAACGCGTACGTGAAGATCGGGTGCTTGATGCGGTGCGCGATGCGGCCGGAGATCCACGTGCCGAGCCCGAGGCCGGCCATGAACACGGTGAGCACGGTGCTGATCGCGACCGAGGTCGCGCCGAACACGTGGTGCAGCATGCGCGTCCAGATCGTCTGGAAGATCAGAGACGAGGCCCCCGACAGGAAGAACGCCAGATAGGGGGCGAAGCGCATCACTCTGTTCACGGGTCTTGTCTCCGAGCCGAGCCCACTCAAAAAAGCGGCCGAGTATAGGAGGGAACGCGCAAATGTCGCGCGCTCATCCCCCGGGCGGCCGGACGCGCCTCAACGACGTTCGCGGTCGGCGCGCGCCAGGTACGTCGTGCCCCCGCGCGTCAGGCTCAACAGCGCGGTCCCGGAGCCCGACAGGCGTCCCGCGCCGGGCTCGCCGTCGACGGCCACCAGCGTGTCACCCACGCGAATTCCGGCGCGCTCGGCGCTCGATCCGGGCGCGACGGCCGAGACCACCGAGCCGTCGAGAGTGATCGCGACGCCGCGCGACGCGAGAGGAGCGCCGGTCGTGGGCGACGCGTCGAGACGCCCGGGCAGATGCGCGACGATCGACACGTCGTCGCGGCCGCGAACCACGTGCCTCGCGAGCTCGACGGCGCCGGCGCTCTCCTGCGTGACGTGCACGATCACGTCACCGGCCGGTACGCATGCGATGGCGAAGTGGCCGTGTGCGTCGGTGAGCACGGGGGCGCCACCGTCGACGCGGACGACCGCACCCTCCACGACGGATCCGAAGTGGTCGACGACGTCGCCCTCGACGCGCTGCCCCGGATCGAGCGCGATCGGCGCGATCTCGACCTCGCCGCGTCGTGACGCGCGCGCGACGACGGTCTCCGTCGCCGCCACGTAGCCGGGCGCCTCGATGCGCATCGTATAGGTGCCTGCGCGTAGGCGCGGGACCGAGAAGCCGCCGTCTTCGCGCACCGTCGTCTCCCGGAACACGGGCGGAAGCTCGCTCGACACGAGGAGCACGCGCGCGCCCACGATCGGCTCACCGCTCCACGCGTCGCTGACCGCACCGGTCGCATCGAGCCCGGGCTCGAGCTGGATGTCGTGATCGTCGAGCGTCGCGACGTCCACGCTGGTGCCGGTCGCGAAGCTGCCGTGATCGACGGTGATGCGGAGCGGTGGCGACGGCACGGCGCTCAGCTCGAACGTGCCGTCCTCGGCAGAGAATGCGGTGCGCAGGATCGGCGTGCCCGGACGAAGCGCTTCGATGCGCAGCTGCGCGCTCTCGACTGGAAAGCCGCGATCGTCGAGAACGCGGCCCGAGAGCGTCAGGCCCGCCGGATCGAGCGTCAGCGTCGTGTCCCGACGCGCGCCGCTGGCGACAGCGAGGCGCACTTCGGAGGGCGCGCGATCCATCGGCACCGCACGGACGACCGTGTCTCCCGTCGCGGGGATCTCGAAGCGGCCCATCGCATCTGTGAACGCGATGGTCGGCCAGGGATCACGCTCGCTGCGCGACTCGATGCGCACGTCGCCGACTCCGTCGCCGCGCTCGTCGACGACGATGCCGGCGAGCGTTCCGGCCGGCGCGAGCACGACCTCGACACCGCTGGTCGTCTCGCCGCCTCGTACGCGCACGTTCGAGCTCGATCCCGTCGCGAAGCCGGTGCGACGCGCGAGCACCTCGACGACGCCGGGAGCGACGCCGTCGAGATGGAACGAGCCGTCGATGCCGGTGCGATAGCTCGCGAGGTGCACGGCGTCGGGCATGTCGGCGGGGAGCGAAGCAGACGCGGAGAGCGCCTCGATCGGGATCGGTGGGACGTCGGCCATGACCTCGAGGCGGCTCGGATCACT
>CAYSCF010000374.1:0-6438 GCA_964429305.1 uncultured Sandaracinaceae bacterium
AACGCGCGCGCCGTGCTCGAAGTACTCCTCCACTTCGCGCGCCAAGCCGAGGCCCACGACGGACGCGACGCGACGCTCGAGGTCGTCTCCGCTCTGAGTTGCGCCGTCCATCAGCGCAGAATGGTCTTCAGGTACGTCACGAGCTTGCCTTCGTCGGCCGGCTGGCTGCGATAGCCCACGTAGAGATCCGGACGCAAGAGATAGAGACATTCGGTGCTCGCAGCATAGGCCCGCTCGAGCTCGCCGTCCGGGTCGAAGACGACGGTCGTCTCGTCCGTCAATCCGTCGGGCCGAGTGCGGCGAGGTGTCACGACGATCGGCTCGATCAGGCCGGGAAAACGCGATCGAACCGTCGAGGCGATCGACGCGAAGCGAGCGTAGCCCTCGGCGGTCTCGCTCTTGCCGTCGAAGAGGAGCAGCGTGTGCTTGCGCGAGTCGATCACCTCGAGGAGGCGCTTGGCGCCCGGCTGACCCGAGACCGACACGACTCCATCGGGCGCGCGCGAGCCGGGCTTCGGGCCCGCATCGAACTCGCGCACGCTGCCGATCGTGGGCGTCTCGCCGCCCGCCGCGGTGCCGATGCGGCCTTGCAGCAGGCCCGTCGTGTCCTGCGCGACGATGGGGCTCGACTCGTAGCCGACCGAGAGCTCGGCCGCGCCCTCGGCGATGCGGCGCTGCACGACCTCGAAGCTCGACATGAAGCGCGCGATCTCGTTGCGGGCCGCGCGCGCGACGCTGTTCTTGAGAGTGATGGCGCGGGTGGCCGCGTCGGTGCTGCGCAAGATGCCCGAGCCGATCGCGTGACGCTCCGCCTGGTAGCTGTCGAGCAAGAGGCCACGCGCCGCGCCGCGATGCACGAGGGCGAGCTTCCACGCGAGGTTGTGCGCGTCCTGCAGGCCGGTGTTCATCCCTTGGCCGCCGACCGGGCTGTGGATGTGCGCCGCGTCGCCCGCGAGGAACACGCGATCGTCTCGATAGCGGGCCACCTGTCGGCAGTGCACGCGGAACTGCGCGAGCCAGCGCACGTCGCTGAGCTTGGCCTCGAGACCGGTGCGCCGCGCGAAGAGCGCGCTCATCTGTTCGAGCGTGGGCGCTTCGTCGCCGGTCTGATCCGGCGGGCACAGGCCGATCAGACGGAAGCGCTTTCCCTTCATCGGGAAGCACGCGAGCACTCCATCGTCGGCGAAGAAGCTCGTGACGCGATCCTCGCGAACGTGGCCCTCGATCACGACGTCGGCGAGCAGGAAACGCTCCTCGTAGGTGCTTCCGTCGAACGGGATCTCGAGCTGCTTGCGGATCGCACTGTGCGCCCCGTCGGCGCCGATCATCCACGCCGCGCGCACCTTCTCTTCGCCCCTCGGCGTGGTGAGCGTCGCGGTCACGCCGGTCCCGTCCTGCGCGAACGAGACCAGCTTCGTGTCTTGCTCGACGGAGACGTCGTAGCTCTTCAGCTTCTTCGCGAGGACGCTCTCGGTCTCCGCCTGCGCGACGCAGAGCACGTACGGGTAGCGCGTCGGCAGCTCGCCCATCTCGGCCGAGACGAGCGTCTCGCCGTTCGCGATGACCGTGACGCCTTTGACCTGGTGGCCGGCAGCGAGGATCTCGTCGACGATGCGGACGTCCTCGAGGATCTCCAGCGTGCGCGCATGCAGCGCGATCGCCTTGCTGAGCGTCGTCGGTCCGCTCGCCGAGTCGACGATGCGCACCGACAGTCCGTGGCGCCGCAGCTCACAGGCCGCCATGAGACCGGTCGGCCCTGCGCCGACGACGAGGACGTCGAGATTCGCCATCCGCGGAGAGTCTCACGAATCGGATACAGTCGCAGGCGATGACCGAAAGCCTGGAGCTGCGCCTCGCCTCGCCGGCGATCGCCGACATCGGACACGTGCGCATGGTGGTCGCGGGGCCGGCGGGCACGCTGGTCGCCGGAACGACCGGGATCGCGCGCGAGAACGGCGGCGCGTGGAAGCGCGAGGCCACGCCCTGCGCCTCGTCCGACTGGATCGCGCGCGAGGAAGACTTCCTCACGATCGAGAACGACGGGACGGGCGTGGTGATCGACGCGCGCGGGGAGCGCCGGAAGATCCCCGGAAAGAAGCCGGATACGCACGTCGAGCTCGGCGCGACGCAGTCGGCATGGGATCCGGAGCGCGGCGCGCTCGTACGCTTCGGCGGCACGGTGCGGGGCGAGAAGTTCTCGGACGACACGCGCGAGTGGAGAGACGGAGCATGGCGCGACGTCGCCACCAAGACGCGGCCTGCGGCGCGGACGAAGGCCGCGATGACGTACGTGCCGCCGCTCGCGGGCATCGTGATGGTCGGCGGATGGGCGACCGATCACCTCGCCGACACCGCGCTCTTCGACGGGCGCGAGTGGACGGTGTGGGACGCGCCGATGCCGGCCGAGGCCACGCAGAACACACCGGGTGTGCTCTTCTTCGACGCGATCAGCAAGCAGCTCGTGCAGTCGCGGATCGTGGATGCGCCGCGCGGACGAGAGATCGCGCTCTGGCGCTTCGTCGGCGAGGGGCGATGGCAGCTCGCCGGCAAGCTGAGCGCGCTCGCGGACGTGGAGAACGACGACCGCTGGCTGAGCCGCGTGCTCTCGCTCGGATGGAGCTTCGATCCGAAGGCGCGCGCGATCGTCGCCGCGGGGACGCACCAGGGTCTCGTGGTCGGGCGTGCGGAGCTGGGGCCCTGGCTCGATGCGCTCGAGCCCGTCGGCTGGAGCCCGAGCGCGTGACGTCCGCCGGTACGTTCCTGCGGCCGAGCCGCGCCCCCCACGCCAGCGGCGCGCCGCGCGTGCTCTGCGTCTTCGATGGCGGCGATGCGCCCGGCTATTCGTCGATCGCGGTCGCGCTCACCGAAGAAGGCTCACGCCGCGGCTTCGAGGTGTGGGCCGCGACCGAAGGCTTCCGCTCGCTCACCGGCGACACGAGGACCGAGCTGCGCTTCGAGCGATTGGTCGTCTCGCGGGGCGAGCGCTACGCGCTGCTCGGCCAGGGCATCCCCACGCGATCGATGGGCCGTCGCGTGCTCGATCCCGGCAGTGACTTCCGCAGCGAACGCTACACGGACTTCCACGTGCGCGAGAAGCGCGACGTCGCAGCGCACACGTTCTACGCGCAGGGCTTCACGCATCTCGTCACGATCGGCGGCAACGGCACGCTCGACGGGACCAAAGCGTGGATCGAGGCGTTCGACGGTCTTCCGTCCGGTGAGGGCGCGCCACCGACCGCGTTCGTGAACGTCTCGGTCGACAACGACGTCGGCGGCGATCGCGCGGTCGGCTTCTTCACCGGCGTGGAAGCGGGCGCGACGATCGCGCGCGGTCTCTACGAGGACAGCTACACACACAAGCGCATCTACTTGCTCGAGATGATGGGCAACCGCAGCGGGCGACACGCGCTGCACTGCGGCGTCGCGTCGCGCGCGCATCTGATCGTGCTGCCGTTCTTCAAGTTTCCCGATCACGTGATCCGCGAGACGGCCGAGGCGCTGAGCCGCGCCGAGCACGCGCTGGTCGTCGTCGCGGAGGGCTACGAGAGCGAGCGACGGAAGAAACAAGGCATCGAGCTCTCCGCGAGCGCGTACCTGAAGATGCAGCTCGAGCAGTACGGCCTGCGCGATCTGCCGACGCGGCGCGTGATCGCCGAGCCCTTCAGTCGCTATCTGCGCGGCGTGCGACCCGGTTTCTCGGACGTGTCGAGCGCCTACCTCAAGGTGTCTCTGCTCTTCGACGCGTTCGCGAACGGTCGCACGCAGATCATGCCGTACGTGCTCGCGGGCCACGACGTCGGCGTACGGCCCTTCGATCAGATCGTGCGCGAGGACCGCGTCGAGCGCGCGTTCCTGCCGCTGCTCGAGCGCTTCGGACTGCCCGAGCTGCAGAAGTGGGTGCGCGACAACTTCACGACCGAAGAACGCTCGCTCTAGGTCAGCGCGAGCGACGCCGAAGCATCGTCGCGAGCAGAGCGAGCACCGAGAGCGTGAGCATCGGGCTCGATCGATCGCCGACGCGACACCCACAGCCCCCCGTCGTCGGCGCGCTCGCTCCTGCATCGGCACGCGTCGAGGCGTCGATGCCCACGCGGCCCGCGTCCACTCCCGGCGTTCCGCTGTCGAGGCCGATCGTTCCCGCATCGTCCATCGGCGGCGCGATCGATCCACAGCCATGGACCTCGCTCGTCTCGTCCATGCCGGCCGGGCGCACGCCGTAGATCGGCGTCGCGCATCCGAGCTCGAGCGCGCCGAGATCGGGCGCCGCGCCCATGAACGCCATGCCGGAGATGGGCGTGCCCCGATCGATCGCGGACGACGACGCGCCGAGCGTCGCGTCGGGCGACGGCAGCATCGTGTGGTAGTCGGTCGGCGTCGTGAGCGACGCGAACACCGTCCCGCTCAAGAGCACGCCGTGCGCTTCGTACGTGCCGGCACTCTGCATCGCCGCGAACGACGCGTAGTTCGTGAGCCCGAGGAAGTGCATCACGCCGTCGGGCGCGAAGCCGTCGTAGTCGAGATCGCCGTGATCGATCGGCGCGTCCCACTGGATCGTGCGGCCATCCGTCTGCGTGGTGCCGATCCACAGGTTGTTGCGCAGGATCATGTAGTGGCTCGTCGCGCTCGTGCTCGTCTGGATCGCGTGGCCCGCCGTGACGAACGTGTTGTGCATCACGATCACGCCCGTCGGGCCCGAGCCCGTGCCGAGGCCGTGCCACTTGATCTGCTCGTCGGCGACGTTCACCACGATGTTCCGCAGGATGTACGCAGGCCCGCCGTAGATCGGCTGCACGCTGATCGTGGCGTACGTGTTGGTGAAGCGATTGCGGAACGCGCGGGCGTTGCCGCTCGTCGTGTCGAGCTCGACGCCGTTGTCGTAGGCCGAGAGCACGTCGTTCCCGTAGAAGTCGACCGCCCGCGCGAGATCGGTCTCGACCTTCATCGCGTCACCGAAGCCGACGATGCGGTTGTGGCAGACGACGTGAGCGTTGCCTTCGACGTGGATGCCGTCGTCGTTCGCGTGCATGCCCCCGTCGTCGCGATAGACGGCGGGCCAGCTCAAGCGGCCTTCGAGCTCGTTGTCGCAGAGATAGAACGACGACTGCATCTCGCGCGAGCCGATACCGAGCACGACGTCGCGGATGTGCACGCGGCGCACGACGTTGCGCGTCGCGCCCACGCCCTGGAAGCGGATCGCGCGGTTGTCGTGCTGGATCGTGAGCGACTCGACGTGCGTGTCGCTGCCGTAGACCTCGAGCACGTTCGCGCCGGTCGCGTCGCCGTCGAGGATCACGGTGTCCTGATCGACGCCGCGGATCACGATGGGATTGTCCTCGGTGCCGCTCGCGTGGATCGCGAATTCGCCGTGGTAGGTGCCGGCGGCGAGCGTGATCACGTCACCGGCCGCGGCGGCGTCGAGCGCGTGCTGCAGCGTCGAAGCATCGGTCACGTTCACGACGTGCGGCGTCGCCGGATCGCCCGGCACCGGGCGCGTCGCGATCGTGGTCATGCGCGTGTCGTCGAGCCCGTCGGGATCGACCGCGTGCAGCTCGATCTCGTACGTCGTCGCAGGCGCGAGCTCGAAGATGCTGCCCGCGAACTGCTCGGGCACGCTCATGTCGCTCGTCTCGGGACGCACACGATAGAGAGGCATCGCGTCGTGGAACGCGGTCTGTCCCATCGGGCGGTAGCGAACGGAGATCGATGCGTCGTGGTTCGCGTCACCGTGGATGAGGACCTGCACGCCGAGCGTGATCACCGTCGACGGATCGGGGACGACCGAGTCGATCGCGAGCGTGTTCTGCGCGAACGCGAGCGAGGGCGTGAGAGCGAGGGCGAGAGCGAGAACGAGGGCGCGCATGGCCTCGATTCTGCGCCGTGATTCACGGCATGAACATGGGGTCGACTTGGAACACGTGATCCGGTGGTGGCTGCGTCGCGAAGACGATGCCCGTGATGATGCCGCCGAGCACGAGAGCCGCGCCCGTCCCCACGAGCGCCCACGGCCACGGCTCGCTCCACGGATCGGTCGGCGGCGGCAGCGGCGGCTCGAGCGGGATCGGTTCGTCGCGCCATGCGAGGGCTTGGCGCCGCGTCGGGCTCGAGACGGCCTCGCTCGAGAGCGCCGCGGTCGGCGACGCGAGCGAGCCCGTGTCGAGCCGCGCCGGAACGTGACAACGCTCGGCATCGCAAGGCGTCACGATCGCGCGATCGAGCGGGCCGTTGACGGCCTCCACCACCCAGATCACGGTCGGCTCTCCCGAGGCGCTCGTGATCGCGCGGACGTGCGCCGGCAGCGAGTCGAGATCGTCCGCAGAGACCGCCTCGTGCGCCGCACGCACGGCGCTGACGAGCTCGGTCGGCGAGAGCGTGACGCTCAGCGGTGGTCGCGTGCCGGGCAGTGCGTCGATCCACGCGACGTACGGCTCGGCACCATCG
>CAYSCF010000375.1:0-6400 GCA_964429305.1 uncultured Sandaracinaceae bacterium
GCTTCACTTCGCTCTGAAGGCCGTGGACGTGCCCGATCGCGACGCCCAGGACGCTCCGGAAGCGGTCGTCCGCGATGCGCTGCAGCTCGTCGAATGCCTCCTTGGGGCTCATGATCCGGCGCCCGGTCGCGTCCTTGGCTTCCTTCGTGTCGGCGACCTGCGGGGCTTCCACGACCGCCTGGACGGCCTCGGCCGGCTCGTCCTCGCGCCGCGCGATGAGCTTGCCTACCGGGCCGTCGCGCAGCGTCGTCATGATGCGCTCGCCGCTCTGCTGGATGAGCCCGCGGAGCGTGGACATCGTCGGCGACGTCTTGCGCGCCTCTTCGCCCGACTTCCGCTCTTCTTCGTAGACGATCTGCGCGAGCGTGATGTTGGTGAGGTCTTCCTTCGTCGTGTTGTCGATGATGGAGACGTCTTCGCCCTGACGGACGTACTCGGCGATCTGCAGCAGTGTGACGTAGCGGCTGTCGCGCGTGTCGTAGAGCTTGCGGTTCGCGTAGCGCTTGATGATGCGGGTCGCGCGATTGCCGTCTTTTTCGCGCGGACGCTCGGGATGCTGGCTCGTGGAAGTCACTACGGATCGCACTGCCAGAAGCGACGCGACGCGTCAAGCGTGTGTCGACGCCGAACGCGTGCATACTGGACGGATGGGCCCCGAGAACGCCGCCCTGTTGGCACGGCGCTGGGCGCGGGTGGTGGAGGCCGCGCGAGATCCTGCCTTGGCCGTGGCGTATCTCCGCACCGAGCTGGTAGCGCCCCCCGACCTCGTGGCCGGGGCGCTCGAGGTCGTCCTCGCGGACGCGACCGCGCGGGATCGGGCCACGCAAGGTCTCCTGATCGCGCTCAGCGTCGCACTGGCGCCTGCCGAGATGGCGGAGCTGCGGGCTCAGCTGGCGGAGGCCGCGACCGAGGCCGGCTACCTCCACGTGGGAGAGATCCTAGGCGCTCGCGGCGCCGTGCAGTCGGCGGGCGACGACGAGCTCGAGCGCATCCCGGACTTCGGCAAGGGCCGCCCGCTCGCGCTCGGCGAGCGCAAGTCGCTGGCCCGCGGGCGTGATCGCCAGCTGCTCGCGCGCGTGCTGCGCGATCCTCACCCCGACGTCATCCGTGTGCTGCTCGAGAACCCGGCGATCACCCAGGACGATGTCGTGCGGCTCGTCGCCCGTCGTCCGATCCCCGCGGATGTGTTGCGCGAGGTCGCCTCGTGCGTCCGCTGGATCGCGCGCAGCCACGTACGCGCCGCGCTGCTCAAGAACCCTTATGCGCCGCTCGAGCTGGTGCTCCCGCTGGTCCCGCTCGCGACGTCGACCGAGCTGGCCGAGCTCGCCAGCTCCCCCGAGCTCTCGCTGCCGCTGCGCTCGCTCGCCGCGCGCGGCGCACGCACGCTCCATTGAGGAAACGAAGAAGCCCGCCACCGTGAGGTAGCGGGCTTCTCGTCACGAGCCAGTCGCCGTCAAGCCAGTCACGATCAGTGTGCGGGTACTTGCGTGACGTGGACGCCGTTCGTCACGGTCGTCGCCATGCGATCGATCCACCACGACGCGACGTACGACTGATCGCCCGCCGCGTTCAGCTGCTGCTCGACCCAGAAGCCGTTGTGCATCTCCATGTCGAGGATCGCGTGCGACCACGTGCCCGTCGCGCCCGGGCTGCGACGCGCGATCATCGTGCGCTCCGACGTCGAGTCCTGATACGCGACGCGCACTTCGCCGCTCATCATGACGACGATCGAGCTGTCGTCGCCGACGATGTGACGGCCATCGGTCTGCATCATCGTGCCGTTCGTGGTGCTGCCGTCGTCGATCACTTCGTGGGTGATCGCGGGAGGCGTCGCCGTCGAGACCGTCGCGTAGCGGAGGACCTCTTCGGCGCCGTCGACGTAGCTGACGTGCCAGACGCCCGTGCCGTCGATGAAGAGCGACGCGCCGATGCCCGAGTCACCGGTGTTCGGATCGTTGCGCCCGTAGCCGTCGATCAAGAAGGGCATGCCCCACGTCGTGCCGGTCGCGGCCACGCCGTAGATGTTGCCCTCGGTGCGGTCGTAGTAGACGAGCGCGAGGCCCGTCGGCGTGACTGCGAGCTGCGTGAAGAGGCCGTGCGCCGGCGTGAGGTCCTCGACGTAGCTCGCGGCCAACGCCGCCTGGCACATCCCGGCGATGCACGCCTGATCCGTCGTGCACGCCGGCGTGCACGTGCCGCTCGGCATCGCACAGGTGCCTGCGGTCAGACAGCGCTGTCCGGTCATGCACATGGCAGGGCGGCACGGGCTGGTGCCGTCGCCGATGCGCGTGACGGTCCAGTCGGCCGCGGCGGCAGGCATCGGGCTGTGCGCGACGGCGACGCGGACTTGGCTGTGGACGACGCCCATCGCGTTCGTCTCGAAGCCGAGATATGCGATGGCCGGGGCGCCCGTGGAGGTCAGCACGATCGAGGCGTAGCGACCGGCATCGCCGGTGTCGTCGACCGTCTGTACGTGCCACATGCCCGGCGTGCCGATCGCGAGCTTCAGCGCGCCGTGCGTCTCGTCGTAGTACGCGATGTAGAACTGAGTGCTCGTCGCGGCGATCGAGGTCCAACGACCGACGTCGTCACCGGGCGCCGCGACTCCGTGACGCCATCCGCTGGGGGACGCCGTGACGGGCATCGTCGGTGCGCCGTCGACGATCGCCCACGAGATCGTCCCGCCGGTCTCGGTCGGTACCGTGCCCACCACGAGATCGCCGTAGAGAACCCCGGGCGGATTGCCCGGGCTGTAGCCCGACACGAGCTGCGCGCCGCTCGAAGTGACGACGAAGTCGAGATCCGTCGCGAGATAGCCGGGATTGAGCGGCGGGCGCTCCATGCACATCGAGCACGTGATCGCGCAGTGCGCATCCAGCACGAGGTTGGCGATCGGGCACGTGAAGCCCGGCATGCAGAGCGCGTTGACGTCGTAGTCGACGCACATGTTGGTCGACTCGCAGCACATCTGGCCCATCGTCGCCGCGGGTGGCATCGCCGGCAGACACTGATCTCCGCAGTGGGCCGCACCGCCCTCCATCGTGGGCGGCGGGTTTCCTTCGGAGCAGCTGCAGCCCATCACCGCGCCGCTCGCGAGGAGCACCGCCACGACCACACCGACGTTCGAGACACCGAGCGAACGCATCAGACGCTCTCCTTGCGACGACGGCGCGAGACGAAGAGACCGACGACGAGCAACGACGCGACGAAGCCGAGGCCCTCGTGACCTCGATCGGTGCCGGTCGCGCGACACGCGCAGCCGCCCGTGGCCGCCGGGTTCGGCAGGCCACGGATGAGCGCCTGCTGCGCCGTTCCGACGTTGCCCGCCTCGTCCCGCGCCTCGACCTCGACCGTCAGGCGCGCCTGCGCGAGCGCATCGGCGCCCAGCGCGATCTCGTCCTGCGTCGACCACGCGCTCCACGCGCCGCCATCGACACGGAAGCGATAGGTGAGGTCGCCCTCGCTGATGATGTCGTCGGCGGTCGCCGCCATGCCGTTCGGGCTACGTGCGAGCTCGACCGTCGGCGCAATGGTGTCGACGATGATCGTCGCGCTCGCGGGCGTCGCGTCGACGGTGTGCTCCGAGCCGACGATGCGGCTGCGCGCCTCGACCTGGTGGCGCGCCTGGAGCAGCAGGACGTCGTCGTCGATCTGGATGCGCTGATCACGCGTCCACGCCGACCACGGGCCCTGATCCACGCGGTACTGGTACTCGACCTGTTCGCTCGTCTCCGCGCCTTCGCTGGCGAAGTGGACCCAGAGCGTGTTGCGGGTCTGACCCCAGTGCTCGACCTCCATGCTCTCCGGCGAGAGCACGAGATCCGAGAGCTCGACGTGCGTGTCGAGCGCGCGAGTGTCGTGCGCGAGCGCGAGGTTCGCCCAGATCGAGAGGAAGCGGTCGTCGCCGTTCGCGACGCCCACGATGCCGCCCGCGGGGATGTCGAGGTTGAAGCCCATGATGGCCGGCAGCGACACGGGGCCGATGCCGCTCGTGAGCATGCCGGCGAACGAGTGGATGACGGTCTCGAGCGTGCTCGCCAGCATCGCAGGCGACTCGGAGAGGAGCTCCGAGTTCGTCACGACCGAGTGCATCGGGGTGACGGACACGATCATCGGCGTGATGTGGCCAGCGCTCGCCTCGAGGTTCATCGCGATCACGAGATCGGTCTGGTACGTCATGAAGCGGATGTAGCGCTCGGTGCTCCACACGTAGAAGTCGATCATCGCGTGCGGCAGCGTGATCGTGAGCAGCGTCGAGCCCGGGTCCGTGCCGATCGTGAACGTCGGCGGCAGCTGCGGGCGCACCGAGATGGCGACGGCCGAGTTCGTCTCGGGGAACGTCAGCGCGTTGAGCGAGCGGACGAGCGCCGAGAGCAGGCCCGTCGAGAGCTGCTGCGAGAGCCGCGTGCCCGTGCCGATGCAGAGCATGCCGCTGTCGAACATGCCGTAGCCGGCGTAGTTCAAGTAGTCCTCGGCGATGCCGATGCCGAGGTGCGCGCTCGTCGTCGTGCCGGGGATCGTGTTCGCCTCGAACGCGGGCGCCTGCGCGATGACCGGCGGGAAGGGCGTGGGCGGATCGATCCGCGGGACGCACGAGTTGTGACCGGGAGAGGTCGTGAACGTGCGATCCATCGACATGAAGCCGCCGACCATGTCGATGGTCATGCCGCCGTTCATCGCGATGCCGTCACCGCCCGCCGCGAGGACGAGCTCGATGGGCGCGTGCGTGCCCGGCGAGAAGCCGCCGAGGAACGAGCCGCCGAGATCGCCGCGACCGTCGATGCCGAGCAACGTCGGGACGCATGCGTCCGTATGCGCCGCGCCGTAGCGACAGACCGTCATCGGGTCGGTCGGGTTCGTCGGATCGGGGAACGTGCCCGTCGGGCAGCCCGTCGTGCCGACGCGCGTGCAGAGATTGTCGCCGATGGCGCCGTTGATCAGGCCCGAGAGCTGGCCCGTGATCTGGCTGACGATCAGGTTCTTCACGAAGCTGATGCCGCTCGCGACGCCGCAGACGCCGCCGGTGAGGTCCAGATCCGCGTCCTCGACCTCTTCGCCGGTCGTCAGAGCGACGCTCACGACCTCGAGCTGCGTGTATCCGTCACGCGCCGGATGCCCGGTGATGTTGCTCAGCCGCAGCGTCGCCGTCAGGCCGACGAAGTCGCGCGAGCCCGCCGTGGTGTCGATCCCGACGTTGCACGAGGTGTCGAAGAGAACGTGCACCGTTCCAGGCCAATGGGCGTTGGTGAACGTGGTCAGGTCGCAGCCCGCCGAGCCCGGCACGCACGAGCCGTGGCGGCTGTGGAGGATGGCGCGCAGGTGGATCACGAGCTCGTTCGGCGTCGTCGGCGTGATGTCGACGCTCTCGATGTCGATGTGCGCCGTGCAGTGATCATCGTTGCAGATGGTGATCGTGCCGACCGTGATGCTCTGCGAGATCGTGTGGACCGGGAAGTCGAGCCCGGTGCCGAGCACGTTCGTGATGATCGGCGTGATGTTCGACTGCAGGAAGCCGATGCCACCCGATGTCAGGCGAACCTGCGCGGAGTTCGGGATGCGCTGTGCGATCGGGAACGCGCCTGGAATCGGCGAGATACCGCATCCAGCACATCCGGAGCAGCCACCGCCTCCGCAGGCGAAGACGAGCATGACCAATGCGGAAGCAACGATTGGCTTCCAAGTGCGTCCCCAAAAACGAGCCAAGCGATGCATCTGCGCCTCCACGTCCACGGCACACGCGTGCGCATCGCGCGCTGGCCGCCGCGACTGAGAGAGTAATCGGCGACCGATCCGCAGGGCAACGAGCATTCTCGGCGCCAATGTGGGTGCCGCGACGCGTCAGTGGCTCCGGACGGCGCTCAATGCGCCTTCAGCGTGGTCTTTCCTGCGTATCGCGCGCCGGCGCCGAGCATCTCTTCGATCCGCAGCAGCTGGTTGTACTTCGCGATGCGATCGGAGCGAGACGCAGAGCCCGTCTTGATCTGTCCGGCTCCCGTCGCGACTGCGAGGTCGGCGATGAACGTGTCCTCGGTCTCGCCGCTGCGGTGGGAGATGATCGACGCGTAGCCGTTCAGTGCGCCGAGACGGATGGCGGCCAGCGTCTCGGTGATGGTGCCGATCTGGTTCACCTTCACGAGGATCGCGTTGGCGATGCCCTCGTCGATGCCCTTCTGCAATCGCTCGACGTTGGTCACGAAGAGATCGTCACCCACGAGCTGCACCTTCGCGCCCAGCGTGTCGGTGAGCTTCTTCCACGTGGCCCAGTCGTCCTCCGCGCAGCCGTCCTCGATCGAGACGATCGGATACTTCTTCGCGAGGTCCGCGTAGAGCGCGACGAGCGCGGCGCCGTCGTACGGCTTCTTGTCCCACGTGTACGTCTGCGTCTTCTTGTCGAAGAACT
>CAYSCF010000376.1:0-6369 GCA_964429305.1 uncultured Sandaracinaceae bacterium
CGGGAGCACGGAGGCATTGCACTGAGGCATTGACCGCGCATGGACCCATGCGGTCGCGGGCTGTCCGGCCGCCGTCACCGCGCTCCACGCGATCGTCGACACCGCGCTCTCCGCGCAGCCCGGGCTGAGGCGCGGCGTCGTGCGAGACGCGCTGCAGATGTGCCGATGCGGCGGGGTAGACGTCGACGCCGTCGAAGCCATCGTGTCGAACATGAGCACGCCGACGGACTCGCTGGCGGCGCTGGTGATCCCCGCAGGCACGACCGGTCCCGTGCTCCGCGTGCACGGCACCGTCGACGATCTCGCTCGAGCGCTCGCCGCGCGCACGACGCCCAGCTCGCCGGTTCGTCTCCGCTTCCACTGATCGCTCGCAGCGCCGACGCTCACGCGATCGAGCACGACCATCGACGCGGTCACCATCGACGAACGTGTCGTTGCGCACCGCGCGTCCTGCGCCAGCCCCCGGCCCGCACGCTCGCGCCCGTCACGGTCCGAACGGGATCACGCGAATGGGGCATACGCTCACCGTCGTCGTGCCGACCCTCGAGTCGATGCGGATGCCCCAGGGGCCCGGCGTCATCGTGGTGGGCACGTGCAGCGTGAGTCGCACGATGTCTCCGACGTGCAGGTGAAACGCGCCGAGCGACGGCGCGAGCGGGCCGTCGGAGCCCTCCGTGATGGCGATGTCGAACTCCGCCGTCGGATCATCACCGACCGCATCGAGCATGATCGTCACCGTGGACTCCTGCGGCACGTACACCGCATCCGTCGGGCCTTCTACGCCGACGTACGATCCGTTGGGCCACGGCTGGCAGGGCGAGCGGCCCGCGAGCGATGCGGCGTTCGACCAAGAGCGCGTGAGCGTGAACCCACGCTCCATCACGCTACCCGGACACACGTCCGCAACCTCCGTCTCGAGCGGACCGAAGAAAGTGGTCACCTCGAATGGCGTGCCGCCCATGTAAGCCGGCGCCGTGGCGAACAGCGGGTCGGTGAGTGCCTCGATGGTCTCGTGCGAAGCCGCCCACTCCATGCTCGCATTGTCGGGCGGGAGCGCCACCACGACCGCGAGCACGCGCGGCGTGGCACCGTGCATGACGACGCTGTGCGCCGCGTCCCAGTCGGTGCTCGTGTCGGGCGGAACGAAGAACATCCAGATGGTATCGACCCCGTCGCCACCGGGGCTCGCAGGCCAGCGCCCGCTGGCGATGCCGTCGTCCACGACGGCATCCATATCGGCCCAGTGAAGCGAATCCGGCGTCGGCCCGGCGATGGTGAAGTGCGAGTGGCCTCGGAGCCCGACGCCGTACTCGCTGCCGACCGAATCGATCCAGGAAGACGTCGGAAAGAAGTCGCCGAGACGGCGCACGTCGTCGTCCAGCGGGAAGTCGCTCCAATCGATGGTCACGAGCTGCGTCGAGCCCATCACCGGGCCGCCGCGGCTGCTCAACGTCAGTGGGCCGTTGGGCGGGATGATCGGCGGACCGCCATCCGTCGGTGCCGCGTCGCTGCCCGCGTCGAATGGCTCCGCGATTGGCGCCGCGTCGGTGCCGGCGTCGTGGCGCGCGACGGGCTGGCTCGCGTCCGACCGCGTGACGTGCATGCCCGCGTCGGCGCGCTCGCTCGCGTCGCTCGCGTCGGTCGAGGCGTCGTGCGCGCCCGTGCTGCAGCCGGCAACGACGACGAGCACGCATGACAGGGCGAGCCTCACGGTGAACCTCGGATGCCGGACCGGACGCGACCGTTCATCGTAGCGGACCTGGAATCTGGATCTCACCTACTGGGGCAGCACCCACGCTGGTTGCCTCTGCAGATCGCGGCGCACCTTCGCGCGACCGGCCGACGCGATGCGGCCGCCCTCGCACGCTCGAGATCGAGTAGCCGCGCTCAACCCTTCGCGCGCGCGGCGAGCTCCGGCGTTCGCGCGACCGCGAACGTCATCCCGCGGAAGGCGACGATCACGGCGTCGCCGCTCGCATGCCCGGCGAAGTCCGGGCCCGTCGCGATCGAGCTCAGGCCGAGACGCGCCGCGACTGCCTCGACCTCGTCGGCAGCGACCTCGAAGTACGTCCCGCCCCACGCGTTGCCCCCGTAGCTGAGGACGCCCATCAGCAGACGCGTGACGAGCTCGGCGCCGTTCGCGCCGAAGGGCACCGCGCTCGGCTCGCCGATCGTCTCGTGGTAGTAGGCGCGCCCCTCGGCATCGAGGAAGTACACGTCGTCGTTCGGGCCGAGCGCGACGGGCACGAGCGGAGTCGTCGCGCCGAGCGCTCCGCCGCGAGGCGACCCCGCGTGGTGCGACGTCATCGCCGCGTACGGACCGACGAGCAGCCAGAGACCGTCCTCGCGCCAGTCGTCGAGGTCGCTCGTCGGCAGGAGCAGGCCTCCGAACGCCTCCTCGAACGCGAGGATCGGCTCCGTCGCGGGCAGCGCGCGCTGCCGAAGCAGCGCAGTCAGCTTCTTGCGATCGGCCGTGCGCTTGCGATCGCGTGCCGGCCGAATCGAGTCGAAGAGCGCGATCGCGCCGGTGCTCAGCGCCGCGCGCGAGCGCTCGAGCAGCGCGGCTTCTGCCGCCGCCGCCCGCGCGTTCACCTGCTTCTTCTTCGGTGGGAACGGCGTGTCGTCGATCGTGGCCGCGTGCGCGCGCGCCTCCAGCACGAGCGCCTGGATGCGCGCGGCGCGCACGCGCCAGTCGCCGTTCGGGACCGCGTAGTCCGCGTGCGTGAGCACGTGTGCGCTCGCGTCGTCACCGCTCCCCACCATCCCCAGCAGCGACTCGACCGGAAGCCAGGAGATGGCTTTCAGCGAGGGCGGGCTCTGCACGCCGTAGTCCTTCTTCTCCGCGCGCACGGCGGCGGAGGCCTCGCGGATGCGCGTGGCGCTCGTCCTCTCGCCACGAACGAACGCATCGGCGAGATCGAGCCCGGCGCGATGTGCATCGAGCGTGACGCGCGTGCCGGTCGCGATCTCGTCCAGGATGGCGCGCAGTACGTATGCGAGCTCGGCGATGCGCCGCCGATTCGTCCGGAGCTTGGCGACCACGCAGCGAGCATAGCCGGGTGGACGCCGCGCCCGCAGAGAGAGCTGCGCGTCCCACTGTCGTGCGCGCCGCCGCGATCTCCTCGACGAGCGCGCCGATCTGCCAGCACGCAAGCGCTCCTCGGGGGACGCGGGCTCCCCTGCGTGCAGTTCGATGCACCAGTCGTGCACCCGAACGTGCAGCGCGCTGCACGCTCGCCACGGAACCGCCGCGATCGCGGTGGGCATCGACGTTGCGATGGGGGGGCTTCGTCTCGAACGGAGGAATCCATGTCGCCCATGTCTCGTGTGTTGGTCGTTTCCACTCTGCTCTTCGTGATCGCTTCACCCGCGCTCGCTCAGACGAGCGATGGCGCGGCGGGCACGGTCTACGTCACGCCTGCGCCAGCGAGCGCGACCGCGCCGGCGTACGCGCCCGTCTACGCGCCTCCGTACGACCCGAGCTACGCCTCCATGCCTCGCGGCCGCGGCGGCCGCATCGTGATCGGCACACGGCACGAGCAGCAGAGCGATCGCGGCCTCTGGGGCGCGGGGCTCGGCCTCTTCCTCGGCGGCTGGGTGCTCGACATCGTGGGCACCGCCATCGCGAACGCGATGTCGGATCGGTCGAGCACCGACGAGAACAACGCGCAAGCGTGGTCGGTGATGCCGCTCGGCGGCCCGATTGCCCAGCTCGTCGTCGGCGCGCCGCACCCGGCGCTGCCGCTGACGTTCGGCATCATGCAGATCACGGGTCTGGTGATGTTCGTGATGGGCCTGACCTCGACGCACGACGCCGAGGTGCCCGTGTACGCGCTCGGCGATCCGAGCGACCCGACGACGCCGCGCCTGGCATTCGAAGTGACGCCCCGCAGCGACGGCGGGTTCGCGAGCGTCACGCTGTCGATGTGAGGCGTGGCAAGCGCCCGTGGCGACGAGCGATCCACGCGCGGATGTACAGCTCGGGACGCTCCACGTGCGGTCGACCCCAATCGCCACGCGCACGGCCGGCGCGGATCTCGGAAACCCGGCGCAATCGCGGCGGCACGCGAGCTGCTGTGAGCCTCGTCCGTGAAGTGGGCGACACTCATGGCGCTGGGGGCGCTGACGGCTTGTTCCAGTCCGATCCCGTACGCGGGTCAGGCCTCGGGTTACGACGCGGGCCCGCGCGGCGACGGCGGCTTCGTGATCGTCGACTCGACGGACGTGAGCCAGCACAACGGGATCATGGCCGCCGGAACGTCCTCGAGCGGCACCGGGCAGATCGCGCCCGATGCGTCGGTGCCGTCGGAATCAGGATCGCACTGCAACGTGGCCGGCGAGTACCAGGTCCTGGCGGGCCCGGGCCGTGGCGAGGAGATCCACGCATCGATCGGTGACCGCTGGACGTTCGCGGACAACGTGCTCATCACGAGCGCGGGGGAGGTCGTGGTGTTCACGTGCTCGGGCGGCGAGATCACGTTCCCAGCACCGTTTGCGAACCCGTCGCTGCGCTGGCGCGCGACCCCCGACGGACCGCAGTGCTTGCTGCTCACGAGCAACGTTCACCCCGCGACGGTCATCGACCTCGACGGTCCGTACTGAATTTCCCGAATCGCTTGGCTCCGCATCTTGCGTGGGTCGGCCTGACCCGCGGAGTAACGTTGCAGCCCCTCCCATGATCTTCGAGGGCGAGAGCGCTCGGAAGGTCACGGTCGCCGAGATGATCTCGCTGCTCGGCCAGCTGCTCGGTCGCGGCTCGGCGGCGTATCGCGAGGCGGACGCCGCACATACGAGCGAGACGTCGAGCGACGGTGCCTCGCGGAGCGCGCGGGACGAAGCAGCGGCGACGCTGCACGAACGGTTGCTGCGCACCGAGAGCCTCGTGCGTGGCGCGTTCGGGGTCGCGGCCTCGACGGCGATGGGCCTCGAGATCGCGTGGGCGGCGCGTCCCGATCTGCTGCTCGGTCAGGCGCGCAACGCAGTGGCGCTCGTGAAGGGCGGCGAGCCGGGCAAGCCTGTCGCTGCAGGCGTGAAGGTCGATCTCGAAGCGGTCGCCTCGGAGATCGACGACGCGTGCGATGCGCTCGAGACGGCGCTCGCGAGCGTGGTGCGCGAGGAGCGCGCGGCACAGGGCACGTTCCAGAAGCGCGAAAGCGCCGCGGCCGCGTGGGAGCAGCGCTACGACGCCGTCTCCGAGATCTTCACCGGTCTCTGCGCGCTCGCCGGACACCACGAGCTCGCGGCCCGCGTGAAGCCGGCGCGCAAGAGCAGCAAGCACGACCCCGTCGAGCCCGTGTCGACGACGACGCCGAGCAACTTCGTGAAGCCACCGCAGCCCGCGAGCTGAGCGCGCTCGCCGCTCTGCGCAGCGCGCCGTATGATCGATCGACATGCGCCGACTCTCGTTCTTCGCTTGCTGCGCGCTGTTGTGCACCGCGTGCAGCCCCGCCGAGCTGCCGGGGCTCGATGCGAGTGACACGGGCGAGCGGGATGCAGGCACGAGCGACGCTCGCATCGGCGATGCAGGCCAGGACGAGCCCGGTCTCGACGGGGGCGACGCCGGCGCGGTCCTCGACGCAGCCGATGCCGCGAGCATCGACGCAGCTCACGACCTCGACGCGTACGACGACACCAACGCCGTGGTGATGCATGACGCGGGCGCCATCGCGTGCGCGCCGATGGCGCATCTCACCGGCAGTCCCCTCGGTACGCCCTACGATTGGACGGACTGCGGTGGCTCCGATGCGCCCGGGAGCGCCGCGAGCTGGACCTACGACATGATCAACGGCGCCGGAGGCATCGCGTTCTTCCGCGCGCCGAGCATCGCGGCGGGGTCCGCGGGGCAAGCCTTCGTGGGCACGTACGTTCTTCCGAGAGCCACCGTCCCCGCGCCGGTGGCGATCGTGTGCTCCGGCAGCTCGAGCACGCTCGACGTCGACGACGCCGGGCTCGTGACCGGATTCTCGTTACGCCACGCGACGACCGTGCACACCGCGGGCACGAGCGTGGCGGGCGGGCTCGTGATCACGATGGGCGCGACGTCGGCCGTGTTCGACGGCGACATCGGCACGCATCACTTCGCCTCCGCGACCGCGATCCCGTTCGGCGTCTACGACGAGAACGGCGCGTACATGACGCTGCAGATCGGCACCACGCCGCTCTCGCTGACGTTGGTGAGATACGTCGACACCATCATGCTCGGCATCCTCCAGATCGGCTCCGGATCGACGACGGACATCTATCTGTTCGACTCGGGCTCGGCCACGGACACGACCATCACGCTGCCGGCGACGACGACGCTGCTGGGCACGTGCGATGGCGCAGCCACCGGCTCGGCGTCGCTCGACGGCACGATCACCCGCTGAGACC
>CAYSCF010000377.1:0-6369 GCA_964429305.1 uncultured Sandaracinaceae bacterium
GTCGCGAGGTGATCCATCGCGCGCAGGTACTGCGTGCGCGGCTCGGGCGACTCCGATCGCAGCGTGCGCGCGACCAGATACACCACACGTGAGGGCGAGGTGCCGCGCATCTCCCACGTCTTCTCCGGCGTGCGCTTGGCCAGCCGCGACGCCGTCTCCAGCACCGCGCGCGAGTCGTGCAGCGTCGTCGCGAGCTTCAGCGCTTCCCAGTCGGCCCACGGCACCGCCGGCACGCAGCGCGCGCCGCGCAGGTACGACGCGAGCGCATCCTCGGGCTCACCCGCGCGCCGCAGCCCGTGACCGACCGTGACGTGCGCGATCGAGACGTCGGGCTCCGCCTCCGCGTGCCGTCGCCCCGCCGCGATGTAGCGGTCGAGCGTGAAGGGCTGATCGAAGTCGGGATGGTTCCACTCGCCGACGCACGTGCGGCACCAGCCGTCGAACGTGCGATGGACGATCCGCACCTCGCCCGACTCGGGGTCGTAGTCGACGATCGGCCACGTGTCCGCGATGGGCGCGGCGCTGCGATCGAACGCGAGGATCGCGCCGTGCTCGGTGCGCGCGAACGGGAGCAGGATGTCCGGATCCAGCCACGAGCAGTTCCGCTGCGCGGCCACTTCCTTGAGCGCCGCCTCGATGGTCGAGCCCGGCCCGGGCGCCGCCGTGAGCAGCACACCGGCCGGCGTCACCGCCCCGTTGAAGCGCCCCAGCACCAGCCGCAGATCGAGCGGGATGGGCGAGCCCGTCTCGTGCTCGATCCCCGTCAGATCCCGCGCCGTGGCGGGTGGCTGCAGCGTCACGTCCGCGCGCGTGCGGTTGTCCTCGAGCCAACGGATGTAGTCGCGAACGCCCCGATGCATGGCCGGCGCATCCTACCTCGTTTTCTGGCCCATCCCATCGCCCGAGCGTACGGTCCGGCCGTGCGACGGCGGATCCTGCTGGCATGTGCGCTCACCCTCGGCGGGGCCCTGTGGGCTCCCGCATGGGCGCACGCGCAAGACGCGCTCGTCGTCGGCGACGAGACCGAGGAGCTCCGCGCGCTGCGCCTGGCCGAGGTCGAGCTCTTCCAGGGCGCCGAGCCCACGCTCGACCTCGGCGCGATCACCTCGCACGGCGTCGTCCCGCAGTCGCTCACCACGGAAGGCCCCGAGCTCCAGGGCGTCGTCGGCGCGAGCGCGAGCGGTCGCGATCTCTCGTGGCTCAGCGGCCTGACGCTCCCCGACATCCCCGTGCGCTGGGACGAGCGCGTCATCCGCTACCTCGAGTTCTTCCGCGACGATCCGCGCGGTCGCTCGCTCATCCGTGGCTGGATGGCGCGCGTCGAGCGCTACGGCCCGATGATCCGCGACGCCCTCCGCTCGCAGGGCATGCCCGAGGACCTGCTCTACCTCGCCATGATCGAGAGCGGCTTCGATCCGCGCGCGCGCAGCGACGCCGGCGCCGTCGGTCTCTGGCAGTTCGTCTCGCGCACCGGCGAGGAGTACGGCCTCGCGCAGGATCACTGGATCGACGAGCGCATGGATCCCGAGGCCTCGACCGTCGCGGGCGCGCACTACCTGGAGGCGCTGCACGCGCGCTTCGGCACCTGGGAGCTCGCCTTCGCCGCCTACAACATGGGCTACGGCGCGCTGCTCCGATCGATCCGCAAGTACGACACCAACGACTACTGGGCGCTCTCGCATCTGGAAGCGGCGCTGCCGTTCGAGACCTCGCTCTACGTCGCGAAGGTCACCGCGTGCGCCATCGTCGGCCGCAACCTCGAGCGCTTCGGCCTCGGCGACCTGCAGCACGAGAGCGCGCTCGCGTGGGAGACGATCGAGGTGCCCGGCGGCACCCAGCTCTCGCTCGTCGCGCGCGCGTCCGGCGCGACGATGGAGCAGATCCGCGCGCTCAACCCAGAGCTGCGCCGCGACCGCGTGCACCCGGGGCCGCAGGACGTCGAGATCCGCATCCCCGCGAGCGGCTCGGCCGGCTTCGCGCAGCGCTGGGAGCGCTTCCGACCGCGCCATCCCGCGCATCGCGCGTACGTCGTGCGCTTCGGCGAGACGTTCGCGCAGGTCGCGCATCGCTTCCAGACGACCGAGCGCGCGCTGCGCGAGCTCAACGAGCTGAACGAGGCCGACGAGGTGCACTCGGGCTTCTCGCTCATGGTCCCGGCCGTCGAGCCGCGCGACGAGCCCACGCCGCCCGACACCGTGATCGCGGTGCCCGACGCGACGTTCTCGTACCCCGATCGCCGCCGTGTGTTCTATCGCCCGTCACGCAGCGATCGCGCGAGCGACGTCGCGCGCTTCTTCGGCGTCACCGTGGACGAGCTGCGCCGCTGGAACACGATCGATCCGAGCGCGACGTTCCAGGACGGGATGTTCTTGCAGCTCTTCGTGCCGCCCAGCGTCGATCTCACGCAGGCCGTCGTGCTCACGCCCGAAGAGGCGAGGGTGCTCGTCGTCGGCAGCGAAGAGTTCTTCCAGTACCAGGTCGAGCAAGAAGGCCGCGTGCGCCTGCGCTACCACGTGCGCGAGGGCGACACGCTCAGCGAGATCGGCGCGCGCTTCGGCATCGCCGTCGCCTCGCTCTGCCGCATCAACATGGTGCCGCGCGACGCGGTGCTGCACCTCGGACAAGAGATCATCGTCTACACGACGCCCGATCACGTGCCGCACGCGAGCACGGCCGAGCCCGAGCCCGCGCCGGCCGAGGTCGAGCCGCCGCCCTCGGGCGCCGAGGACGAGCCCGCGAGCGACGTCACGGAATCTTCCGACGTCGAGTGAGCCCGCGCCGGCGTGCTAAGCGCTCGAGGATGTCGGCACGCTCGTTCCTCCTCTCGCTCACGCTGCTCACGGCCTGCGGCAACTCCTCCGATGCGGATGCGGGGCGGGCGGACGCCGGCCCGGCGACGTGCGCCTCGCCCGGCATGGCCTCGGTGGGCGCAGCCGACACGCACTGTGATCCGGGCATCGTGCAGACGGTCGATCCGGCCAGCTGCGCGGGGGATCCGGACAGCGGCGTCGTTGACGACGCGGGCACGAGCGACGTCGATGCAGGCGTCGTCGTCTGCGAGTACGGCGATCCGCTCTTCGGGATGGAGGGCGACGACGACGACTGCAAGTACCACTTCACCTGGACCTCGACGCCGATCTGCGAGGGCGCGGCCGGGACGTTCTTCACGGTCACCGTGACGAACAAGTCCGATGGCTCGGCCGTGACGGGCGCCGACATGCGCGCCGAGACGTTCGTGCCCGGCGGGCCTGCTTGCGATGCGATCCCGTCGCGCACGGGCCCGAACAGCTTCGTGCACCTGCGCGAGGGACCGAGCGGTACCTATTCGGGCCCCGTCGTGTTCGACCGCGCCGCGGAGTGGATCGTGCGCTTCCACGTCTTCGAGACGTGCTCGGATGTGCCCGAAGACTCACCGCACGGCCACGTCGCGTTCCGGATCACGGTGCCCTGAAGAGCTGCCGGCAGAACAACGGGAACGGGCTAGGGATGTCGGGGATGGAGAGGATTTCTGGGATGAAGCTCATCCCGGGCATCCCGCTCATCCCGGATATCCCCCGCCCGCAGCCTCGTTCCTAGTACGAGCTCTCCTTCGCGATCATCTCGCCGTACGGCACCCAGATGTTCTTCACCTGCGTGGCCTCGCGGAGCAGCTCGCGGCCTTCGCCTTGTTCCACGCTCTCCCAGTCGCGCGCGTGGCCGTGCGAGCTGAACGTCCGCTTCATGTTGCCGCCGCTCGCGCGCTCGACCGCGGCCTCGCCGCTCGGGTCGGCGAAGTACCAGATGGCATCCACGCCGTCGTGCGCGGCCAGCACCGGCGCGAGCTCGCTCGCGACGCCCGTGACGATGTTCACGACGCCGCCCGGGACATCGCTCGTGTCGAGCACCTGATAGAGGTCCGTCGCCGCCAGCGGGTGCGCCTGCGACGGCACGACCACGACCGTGTTGCCCATCGCGATCGCCGGCGCGACCAACGACACGAGCTGCAGCAGCGGTAGCTCGTCGCCGCACACGATGCCGATGACGCAGATCGGCTCGTTCATCGCGACCGTCACGTTCCGGAAGTTCGTCGAGTGCACCAGGCCGTCGTACTTGTCGGCCCACGCCGCGTACGTGAAGAGGCGATCGATCGAGAGCCGCACCTCGTTCGCCGCGCTCTTCTTGTCGCCCGTCATCTGCGCGATGCGCGCCGCGATCTCTTCGCCGCGTGCCTCGAGGTTCTCTGCGAGGAAATACAGCACCTGCGCGCGCGCGTGCCCCGTGTTGCTGCCCCACTTCGCCGCCGCGGCCGCCGCCTCCACCGCGTTGCGGATGTCCTTGCGGTTGCCGAACGCGACGTGGTCGAGCACGCGGCCCTTCGAATCACGGACCGGCAGCGAGTAGCCCGAGTCCGGCCGCGCCTGCTTGCCGCCGATGTAGAGCTTCGCGGTCCGATCGATGTGCGCCACGCCCTCGGGCGCCGGCACGTCGATCGCCTTGGCCAGCGCCTTCTTCTTCGCTGCTTTGCCGGCCGCCTTCATCCATGCCGGCATCGCGTACTCGTACAAGCCTTCGCGCCCGCCCTCGCGGCCGTAGCCGATCTCGCGATAGCCACCGAAGCCCGCCGCCGCATCGAAGTGGTTCGTGCAGTTGATCCAGATCGTGCCGGCTTTGATCTTCGGCGCGATGTCGAGCGCGAGGTTGATGTTCTCGGTCCACACGCTCGCCGCCAGGCCGTACGCGGTGTTGTTCCCGAGCTGCACCGACTCTTCCGGCGTGCGGAACGTCATGAACACCACGACCGGCCCGAAGATCTCGACCTGCGCGACCGTCGAAGCGGGCGACACGTTCGAGAGGATCGTCGGCGGGTGATAGAAGCCGTCCTTCGGGCACACCCACGAGGGCTGCCACTTCTGCGCGCCTTCCTTCTCTCCCTGCGCGACGAGCTCCTGGATGCGCTCGAGCTGCACCGGCGCGACGATGGCGCCGATGTCGATCGACTTGTCGAGCGGATCGCCCGTGCGCAGCGACTCCATCCGATGCCGGAGCTTGAGCAGCAGCTTCTCGGCGATCGACTCCTGCGCCAGGATGCGCGAGCCCGCGCAGCAGACCTGACCCTGGTTGAACCAGATCGCGTCGACCACGCCCTCGACCACGCTGTCGAGATCCGCGTCCTCGTACACGATGAAGGGCGACTTGCCGCCGAGCTCGAGAGACAGCTTCTTGCCGCTGCCCGCCGTCTGCTCGCGGATGATGCGGCCGACTTCCGTCGAGCCCGTGAACGCGATCTTGCCGACGCCCGGATGCGCGACCAATGCAGCGCCTGTGCGCCCATCGCCGTTGACGATGTTGACCACTCCGCGCGGCAGCCCGACCTCGGCGCAGATCTCGGCGAACAGGAGCGCCGTGAGCGGCGTGAACTCCGCCGGCTTGAGCACGAGCGTGTTGCCCATCGCGAGCGCGGGCGCGATCTTCCAGCTCAGCATCAGCAGCGGGAAGTTCCACGGGATGATCTGCCCGACGACGCCGACCGGCGCGTACCCGGGCATCTCCTTCTCCATCAGCTGGGCCCAGCCGGCGTGGTGATAGAAGTGCCGAGCGACGAGCGGGATGTCGAGGTCGCGCGACTCGCGGATCGGCTTGCCGTTGTCGAGCGACTCGAGCACCGCGAAGAGGCGCGAGTGCTTCTGGATGTGCCGCGCGAGCGCATAGAGATACTTCGCGCGTCCGTGCGCACCGAGCTTCTGCCAGCCGGGCAGCGCCTTGGTCGCGGCCTTCACCGCATCGTCGACGTCCTTGGCGGAGCCCTGCGCGACCTGCGCGAGCTCGGTGTTGCGCCCGGGGTTCAGCGTCCCGAAGTACTTGCCGCCTTCGGGCGGGACGAACGCGCCGTCGATGAAGTTGCCGATCTTGCGGTGGTGCTTCTCGAGCCACGCGATGGCGGGCGCATCGCTCTCGGGGGCAGGTCCGTACTCAATCGTGTCGAACACCCTCTGGATGATCTCGGTCTTGAGGCCGCTTTTCGTTGAGCCGTCCATTTGGTGCGCAGGCTAGCGCCCCGCGCGCCGTTTTGAAAATGAGCTCGAGGGCCTGGCCTCGGATTAACGCCGCTTAACGCGACGGGACCGCCGCGCGCGTGGGAGGTGAGCGCGATGCACGCCGGTCACTTGCTGCGCTCGCTCGCCCTCACGACCCTCGGCCTCGGTACCGTGGCGTGCCTGGATCACGAGCGGCCGCCGGGAGACGTGTCACCCACCGTCGCTGGCGCCCATGCGCGTGCGCTCGGTGTCGACGAGCAGCTGTCTTGCGCGATCGGCGCCGACGATCTCGTTCGCTTCTGGGGCGAGTACCACGGGCTCTGGGGCTCGCAGGTGCACGACGCGGGCGCCGGTC
>CAYSCF010000378.1:0-6366 GCA_964429305.1 uncultured Sandaracinaceae bacterium
ACGCGTTGGCGCTCGAAGGGCTCGCGGCGTGACGCTGCCGGTCCCGCTGCCGACTGCGCTGGTCGTCGGCTTCGACGGAAGCGACGAGGATCGGCAGCTCGCCACGCTCGCGGTCGATCTCGCGCACGCTCTCGGGGCACGCGTGGAGATCGTACGCGCCATGGACATGGCCTCCGGCGATCTGCCCGACGATGGGCCGAGCCGCATCGTCCACGCCGGGATGGCGCAACGCGTGGCCGAGCGAGCGCGCGAGGCGCGAGAACAGCTCGAGCACCTGGCGCAAGCCATGACTGCGCGCGTGAACGCGGAGATCGAGGTCCGTTCGCGGCTCGTCGAAGGCCGACCTTTCGAAGCGCTCCGAACGGCGGCCGAGCCGGCGGGCTCTTGGCTCGTCGTGGGAGCGCGCCGTGCTCGGACGCTGCTCGCGCACACCGTCGATCAGACGCTTCGCAACGCGAAGGGGCCGGTGCTGGTCGTCCCCGACGGGTGCACGTGGCGCACGAAGGGCACGGTGCTCACGGGCATCGATGCCGGCGAGCTCGATGCCCTCGTGCTCAAGATCTCCGAAGCGATCGCGGCGAGGTTGCAGCGGCGGATGGGGATCGTTCACGTCCGCACGAACGGCGACGAGTCCACGATGCTGCGCGTCACCGAGCACGTGCGATCGGTCGCGCCCTCGGTCTCGGCGACCGCGACGCTGAGCGTGATGCGGGTCGAAGGATCGATCGCGTCGACGCTCGCGGACCACGCGCGGCGGGTGGGCGCGTGCATGCTCGTCGTCGGAACGCATGGGCGTCGGGGCGTCGAGCGCTGGGTGCTGGGGAGCACGGCCGAATCGCTCGCGCATCGCTCGACGACACCCTTCCTCGTCGTGCGATAGTTCGCTCGCCATGAGCGAGCCGAAGAAGAACGCATCCAAGATCCTGGTCGTCGACGACGAGCCCGCCATGCGGAACGGGCTCGCAACCATGCTCGGGCGGCACGGGCTCGAGGTCCGTACTGCCGATGGTGGCGAAGAAGCGCTGGAGCTCTTCGCCGAGGCGCCCGCCGATCTGGTGGTCACCGACCGCCGAATGCCGGGGATGGACGGCGTCGAGCTGACGAGGCGCCTGCACGAGCTCGAGCCCGCCCTGCCGGTGATCGTCGTCACGGCCGACGACGACGTGCCGACGGCGCTGGCCGCGGTGCGTGCTGGCGCGAGCGATTATCTGCTCAAGCCCGTCGACATCGACGCGCTCCTGGTGTCGATCGATCAAGCGCTCGCGCATCGCGATCTGCGGATGGAGGCCGAGAGCCTGCGTCGACAGATCCGCACGCGCGACGAGGTCGGCCTCGACGGTCTGGTCGGATCGAGCACATCGATGCAGCAGATCTACCGCACCATCCGGCAGGTCGCGCCGAGCCGTGCGACCGTGCTGGTCACCGGCGAGAGCGGGACGGGCAAGGGCGAGGTCGCGCGCGCGATCCACGCAGCGAGCCCTCGCGCGAAGAAGCCGTTCGTGATGCTCCAGTGCGCAGCGCTCGCCGAATCGCTGCTCGAGAGCGAGCTCTTCGGCCACGAGCGGGGCGCGTTCACGGGTGCCGACAAGATGCGGATCGGTCGCTTCGAGCAGGCGAACGGCGGCACGCTCTTCCTCGACGAGGTCGGCGAGATCCCGCTCGCGCTGCAGGTGAAGCTGCTGCGCGTGCTGCAGGAGCGCGCCTTCGAGCGCGTTGGCGGCAACGAGACGATCCGCGTGGACGTGCGTCTGGTCGCGGCGACCAATCGTGATCTGGTGGCCGACGTGAAGTCGGGACGCTTCCGCGAGGACCTCTACTACCGCCTGCGCGTCATCCAGGTGGACATGCCGCCCTTGCGCGAGCGCGGGGCGGACGTGATGGCGCTCGCGCACCACTTCCTCACGCGCTTCGCCGAAGAGAACCACAAGCGCATCGTCGGCTTCACCGATGCGGCCCGCACGCGGCTGCTCTCGCATCGATGGCCGGGCAACGTGCGCGAGCTCGAGAACGCGATGGAGCGCGCTGCCGTGCTCGCCGCCGGCGAGCGCATCGATGCCAGCGATCTACCGAACGAGATGGTCGACACCTCTCCGCAGGTCGGCATCGCGATCCCGGGCTCGACGATGGCCGAGATCGAGCGGCACGCGATCCTGCGCACGCTGGAGGCCAACGACTGGTCCACGTCCAAGGCGGCCGCGGCGCTCGACATCAGCGTGCGCACCATCCAGTACCGGCTCGCCGACTACGGCGTGAAGAGCCGCGACCGCTGAGCGCTCGGCGAGCGCGTCAGCGCGGGCCGAGCAGATCGGCGACGGTTCGCGTCGTGTGGACGTCGGAAGGCTCGGCGCCCGAGCTCGTGGAGACCACCGTCAGATGGGCGCCGGCTCCGAACGCCGAGCGCGGGCCGCGCGCGACGACGACGAGCGGATGGTTCTCGAGCGGCGCGAGCACGACCTCGCTCGGCATGCTCACCTCGACGTCCGCCGGCGCTTCGGCGCGCAGATCGAGCGTGATCGCGTGATCTTGCTTGTTGATCACGTGCAGCTCGAACGTGTTGCGGACGACGTCGCCCGTCACGACGTACGGCAAGCCCTGCATGCGCACGAGGTTCGCTTCGAAGGGCGATCGTGATCGCATCGCGAAGAACGCGACGGTCGCGCCGAGCGCACCGAGAGCGACGTAGACCGCGACGCGCGGCCGAAGCCAGCGTCGGCCTTCGCCGCGCAGCGAGCGGAGCGAGTCCCAGCGCACGAGACCGCGCGGCTGCTTCAGCTTGTCCATCACCTCGTCGCACGCGTCGATGCACTGCGTGCAGCCGATGCAGTCGAGCTGCAGACCGTTGCGGATGTCGATGCCGGTCGGACACACGGTTACGCAGCGATCGCAGTCGACGCAGGAGCCGTGACCCTCGCGGCTCTTGCCCTTGCCGCGCGGCTCGCCGCGCTTGGCGTCGTATCCGACGACCATCGTGTCGTCGTCGGTGAGGATCGACTGCAGACGGCCGTACGGGCAGATGACGAGACAGAGCTGCTCGCGGAACCACGCGAAGTTGCCGTAGAGCAGCGCCGTGACGACGACCATCCACGCGAAGGCCGTCGCGTGCTCGCTCGGGCTCCGCTGCACCATCATGAAGAGCGACGGAATCGACACGAAATACGCGAGAAACGCGTGTGCGATGAGCGCCGCTGCGACGATGAAGAGCGCGTGCTTGGTGATCTTGCGCGCCCAGAACGACAGACCACGCGGGCCGGCGTTGCGCCGCATCCGCTCGTTGCGCGGGCCCTCGAGCAGGCGCTCGATCGGGCGGAACACGCCCTCGAGGAACACCGTCTGCGGGCATGCCCACGCGCACCACACGCGGCCGAGCACGCTCGTGACGAAGAGCAGCGAGAAGAGCATCCCGCTCGCGAGGAAGAACGCGAGCCAGAAGTCCTGCGCGTTGTACGACGTGCCGAAGAGAAAGAAGCGTCGCGCCGGCACGTCGAGGAAGAGCGCGGGACGACCGGCGATCCGGATCCAGGGCACCGCGAGGAAGATGGCACCGAGCAGCGCGAAGCCGACGTGGCGCGCGCGCGTGAAGCGACCGTGGACGTCCGCGGGATGAACGATGTTGCGGTGCCCGTCCGCGCGCAGCGACGAAGCGGGCGTCGCGAGGACGGGCAGGTGCCGCTTGTCGCTCATCATGCGCCTCAAGGAGACGGAGTGATGGTCGCGGCCGTCGGAGCGGCAGCCACGGCGGTCGGAGCTTCGGCGGCTGCCGGCGTCGGAGCCTCGGCGGCCGCAGTCGTCGGAGCCTCGACGGCTGCCGGCGTCGGAGCCTCGGCGGCTGCCGGCGTCGGAGCGTCGGTGGCTGCCGGCGTCGGCGCGGTCGACGGCACGTAGAGCTCGCCTTGCGGCGGGCGGCCAGGGACGTTGGTGTCGCGCAGCGTGAGCACGTACGCGACGAGCGCGCGCACGGTGCGATCCCCGAGGACGGGGCCCCACTGCGGCATGCCGGCAGTCGCGACGCCGCTGGTCACGGTCGAGTAGATGTTCGTCGCCGCGCCGCCGTGGATCCAGTGATCGTCGGTGAGGTTCGGGCCGATGTTGCCTTCCGCGTGCTCGCCGTGACAGACGACGCAGTTCGTGTGGAAGGTCTGCTGACCGAGCTCCACCGTCGCCGGATCTTCCGAGAGCATGACGAGACCCTCTTCGGTCACCTCGCCACCTTCGGAGAGGTGCGCGGCCATCTCGGCGACGTACTCCTGTCGCGTGCTCGGAGAGACGCGCCAGTAGGCCAGCCCGAACACCACCGTGATGAAGAACGTCGCGAGCCACCAGACCGGCAGAGCGTTGTCGGCTTCTTCGATGCCGTCGTACTCGTGGACGATGTCGCCCTGGATCGGATCGCGCTTGAGAGGCTGCTCGCTCATGGTGCTGTTCCCTGGTTGGAGTCGGTGCGAGAGACCGTTCCGTCGGAGAGCGGCAGCGCCGCATCCTCGGTCCAGTCGGCGGCGCGGGTTCGCGCGACGCGTCGTGCGATGACCACGAACACGATGAAGAAGATGAGCAGTGCGATGATCGGTCCGGCCATCGCGGGGCTCTGCATGAAGAAGCCGTGGGCGAGGTCTCTCATGGCGTCACCGCCGCGGCCGTGGCGACCGGCATCGTCACCGAGCGCGCGGGCGTGAACCCGCTCCGCTCGTGGCCGAGGCGCTGGAGATACGCGATGAGCGCGACGAGCTGCGAGTCGGGGTCGAGCGTCTCGTCGGCCGCGAGGCCGGCGGTGATCGCGTGCGCCTGCTCGTGCGCGTCGTCCGCGGCGTGCGCGACCTCTTCGTCTTCGTACGGCACGCCGAGCGTCTGGAGCGCCGTCAGCTTTCCGCGCGTGCCGCCGTAGTCGATGTGCGTGGTCGCGAGGTGCGCGTAGGACGGCATGATGGAGCCCGGCGACGTCGATCGCGGATCCTCCATGTGACGCGCGTGCCAGACGTCCGGATAGCGACCGCCCTCACGTGCGAGATCGGGACCCGTGCGCTTCGATCCCCACTGGAAGGGATGATCCCAGACCGAGTCCGTCGTCTCGGACGGCGCGCCGTAGCGTGCCGTCTCCCACGTGAACGGCCGGATCATCTGCGAGTGGCACGTGTAGCAACCCTCGCTCACGTACACGTCGCGTCCCTCGACCTCGAGCGCCGTGTAGGGCTCCTGCGAGGTGGTGGCCGCGTCGTTCGCGCCGATGATGACCGTCGGTACGATCTCGGCGATGCCGCCGATGAGCACCACGAGACCCGTGAGCGCGGTGAAAGGCAGCGCGCGTCCTTCGACGATGCGGTGCCAGCCCGGGACGCCGCGGCGACGACTCGCCTCGGAGACGAGCGCGACGACGAGCGCGATCTCGATCAGCAACACGACGAACGCCATGCTCGTCATGCCGTCGGCGAGCGCCGCGATCGTGATGAGCGTGCCGAACATCAGCACGAGGAAGATCGGCGGCGAGAAGATGAGCTCGCGAATCGAGGGCTCCGCAACCTTCGGCTCGACGACGACCTCGATCTTCGTCTCGACGAGCTTGCCGCCGCGGACGGTCATCGCGAGGTTCCACGCCATCACGATGAAGCCGAGCAGGTACACGGTGCCGCCACCGAGACGGAGCCAGTAGAGCGGGCGAATCGCCTGCACGGTCTCGACGAACGTCGGGTAGAGCAGACCGCCGCCGGGTGCCTCCGCGCGCCACATCAGGCCCTGCGTGACGCCCGAGATGTACATCGCGACGACGTAGATCAGGATTCCGAACGTCGCGGTCCAGAAGTGCGCGTTCGCCGCGGCGCGCGAGTGGATCTCACGACCGTAGAGCTTCGGGACGAGCCAGTAGAACATGCCGGCCGCCATCATTCCGTTCCAGCCGAGCGCGCCGGCGTGGACGTGTCCGATGATCCAGTCCGTGTAGTGCGCGAGCGCGCTGACCGAGCGGATCGAGAGCATCGGGCCCTCGAACGTCGCCATGCCGTAGAACGTCACGCCGGCCGCGAAGAACTTGAGCACCGGGTCGACGCGGAGCCGATCCCACGCGCCGCGCAGCGTGAGCAGGCCGTTGAGCATGCCGCCCCAGCTCGGTGCCCAGAGCATCAGGCTGAACACCATGCCGAGGGTCTGCGCCCACTCGGGCAGCGCCGTGTTCAGCAGATGGTGCGGGCCGGCCCAGATGTAGAGGAAGACCAGCGACCAGAAGTGGACGATCGAGAGGCGGTAGCTGAAGACGGGGCGTTCCGCGGCCTTCGGAACGAAGTAGTACATGATGCCGAGGATCGGCGTGGTCAGGAAGAACGCGACGGCGTTGTGCCCGTACCACCACTGGACCAGCGCATCCTGCACGCCGCTGAAGAC
>CAYSCF010000379.1:0-6363 GCA_964429305.1 uncultured Sandaracinaceae bacterium
ACGCTCACCTCAACGCTCACCGCGCTCGATCAACAAGGCCGCGAGCGGATCGATTCGCTTCTTCGGGGCCTTGTACTTCTTGTCGCGGATGGACGAGAACGGCCGCTTGGGCAGTGTGGAGGCGAAGCCTTCTTCGTCCTCGATCGGAACGAGCATCGCGATGGGCCGGTCCCGATCGGTGACGAGAACGCGCACGCCCTTCTGCACGCTCCGCAGCGTGGCGGAGAGCCCGTCTTTGAGCTCCGCGATCTTCATGGCCTTCATGGCCAGATCTGGCCACCAGGGCGAGATGCGGTCAAGCGGCGCTCAGGCCAGGTAGTCGCTGGGGTCCACGATGCGGCCTGCGATCGCGCTGGCGGCGACCGTGAGAGGGCTCGCGAGATAGACCTGCCCGGGCCCGCTGCGGCCCGGGAAGTTGCGGTTGATCGCGCTCACCGTGACTTGCTCGCGCTTGTCGCTCGCGCCGGGGCCCGCGTTGATGCATGCGCCGCAGCTCGGGTCGATCATCTCGACGCCGACCTTCGCGAAGAGCTCGATGTAGCCCTGCTCCTCGGCGTACTTGCGGATGCGCTGACTGCCGAACTGGATGTAGCAGTGCACGCCATCCTTGACGCGCTGACCGCGCGCGAGCGCCTTGCGCATGACGAGCGCGTACATGTCCATGTCGACCTTCTTGCCGCCGGTGCAGCTGCCGCCGTAGGCGATGTCGATCTTCACGTCACCGTGGAACGTCTCCATCGAGATGCCGTTGCGCGGATCGCCGGGCGTCGCCAGCATCACGGGCACCGCGCCGAGATCGATCTCGAACGTGTCGAGGTACTGCGCGCCCGGATCGCTGCGCACGATGCGCTTCTCGATCTCGCTCGCCGGGACGGAGCGGAGCTCGCAGAGATACTCGACGATGCGCGCGCTCGGCTCGAGGATGCCGGTGAAGCCGCCAGCTTCGACCGCCATGTTCGTGAGCGTCGCCTGCTCGTCCATCGGCATCGTGGCGAGGCCCTCGCCCGTGAACTCGAGCACTTTGCCGATGCCGCGGCTCGTGCGGAAGAAGGGCTGCGAGAGGATGTGGAGCATCACGTCCTTCGCGCTCACGCCCGTGCGCAGCGCACCCTTCAGGACGAAGCGCACGCTCTCGGGCACCTTCACGCGCACGTCCCGCGTGAACCACGCGTTGGCCATGTCGGTCGAGCCCACGCCGAACGCGAACGCGCCGAGCGCGCCACCCATGCACGTGTGGCTGTCCGTGCCCGCGATCACCTGACCGGGCCAGCCGAGGTCTTCGATCACCGCGTTGTGGCAGATGGCTTCGCTGCCGCCGCCGACGCCGTTCTTCGGTGGGACCTCACCGTAGAGCTTGAGCGCGTGCTTCTTCGCGAACTTCTCCTGCGAGGTCGCCAGGCCATTGGCCTTGTTCAAGAGGCCCATCTCGATCTTGTCCTTCGGCATCACGCTGCCGAGGAACGTGAGGTGATCGCGGAAGGTGAAGACGCTCTCGGGCTCGACGACCTTCGCGCCCTCGCCGAGCGCGGCGACGAAGAGCGCGTCGGCCATCGGCGTGACGTACTCGTGGCTGAAGCGCACGTCCGTGCGGATGAAGAGCGCATCGCCCGGCGCGACTGCGGGCACGCCCATCGCGCCCGTCTTCGCGTCGCGGATCGCATGCGAGGCGATGATCTTCTCGACGATCGTCATCGGACGCGGGGCCGTCGTGATCGCCGGCGGCGCGATCTCGCCGGCCATGCGGCGCTGGTTGTACGCGAACAGACCGCCGGCCTCGACGATGTCTCTGCTGATCGGATCGAGGCCCTCGGTGAAGGCCGATTTGTCGATGGCCTCACCCGCGAGCAGCTTCGGGATCAAGCCGAAGTCGCTCGACGTGAAGAGGCCGATGTTCTGGCAGTTCTGTCCGTAGATCTTCTCGATCGAGCGCGCGATGACGAGCTGCACGCCCGCCGCGACCTCGCTGTACGGCGCCTGTTCGCGCGAGCTGCCGCAGCCCTTCGACTGGCCGCTGACGACGACGCGGAACTTGCCGCGCTTGAGCGTGCCACGCTCCGAGAAGAGGCCGCCGCGCAGGCCGTTGAGCGAGTACTCGCCGAGCGTCTCGTCGTAATAGAAGCAGACCCAGCCGGGCGTGATCTCGTCGGTCGAGATGTTGTCGATGAGCTTGGGGCCCTTGCCCGCCACGATGTCCGCGATCATCGCGGGCTCGAGGCTCTCGCCCGCGAGCTGACGCTTCAGGAGCTCCGTGTCTTCGGTGAGAAAGAGAACGCGTCCATCGAGCCGAAAGGAACCGGAGCCGGACATGAACACCTCGCGTGGCGAAGGTTAGCAGCGCCGCGACGTGCGCCGACCCCCTCACGGGAGAGGGAACTCTCAGTCCGCCGCGCTCGTCCTAGCCAGAATGCGGGGCCACGCGGTCAGGATCACGACGACACACTCGTAGCCGTCCTCGCCCGTGGCGGTGCCGATGCCGACGTCGGTGAAGCGGCGATCGACGAGGGCCGCGCGATGGGAAGGGCTCAGCGCGAGCGCATCGAGCGCGTGCGCGACATCGACACCACGCGATGCCACCTCGCCGACGTGGCGCGCGACGACGCCCTCTTCACGCAAGCGCGCGCTGGGGTCGCGACCTGGCTGCAGCTCGTGGGCGGCCTCTCCGGCCGCGCAGATGGCGTCGGCGTGCGCGCCCGCGATGCGATCGAAGAGGCGGCTCGCGCGCAGCACTGGCGCGTGCGATGCGTGCCGCAGCTCGGTCACGAGACCTCGCGGATCGTGCGAAGCGAGACCGTCGGCCTCGCGCGCACCGAGGATGCGCTCGGCGACCGGCCGCGGACCATCGGGCCCGCGGGCCACGATCTGCACGCGTACGGCATCGATCCCGTCGGGCATCGACGTCGAGAACGACGGCGACGTCAGCTCCATCACGTGTACTTCGCCGTCCGCGTCCTCGGCGTAGAGCAGCGGCTCGTGCCAGCCGTCCGCGATGTGCCCGCTCACGTGCGACCCGTCGACCGCGAGCGTCGCCGCCGCCGGCGCCGCGACGATGACGCGTCGATCGCCGACGCGCGCTTCTCCACAGGCGAGCGGTGTCTCGCCACGCTCGGTCAAGAGCGCGATCCACTCGGTCACGCGGGTGGTCTCGGCTTCGGTCACCGAGAGCGCATGCGCGCGCGGCGACTCGGAGCCCGCGGCGCGCACGAGCTGCATCAGCGTCTCTTCGTTCGGCTCACCGTCGAGCGCGAGCGCTGCAGCCGCTTCCGACAGCCGCGCGTCGTCCGTGCACCCCGCGATCTGCGCGTGTGCGACGGGCGCGAGCGCGACGGTGGAGATCGCAGCGACGGAAAGGAGAAGGCGCATGGGCCGAGCCTCGCTCAGCGCATGCGCCTCACCAAGAAATCCGCGCCTCCGCAGGAGTGGTCCGCGGAGCGGGCCGCTTACGGGGTGATCTCGACGCCGACGGCAGCGAAGTCGCCCACGAGCTGCCAGGCGTTGCACGGCGTCGCGCCCGTACCGTCGTGGCTGCAGGTCGAGCCCGTGCCGTCGTCGTGCACGCACGCCGCGCCGGTCGCGCAGAGCGAGTCGGGCTTGACGGTCCACGTCGACTGCGCGGCGTCACAGTAGTGCCCGGTCGTCGGCTCGGTGAAGCCCGAGCTCGCGATGAGCGTGCAGAGCTGCGCCATGATCGGCGGCACGTTGATGAGCGAGGACTGCGACTCGGTGACGAGCAGGTAGCCCGAGAGCTGGCCGGGCGTCGAGAAGACGCTGCGGCCCATGTACGTGCCGATGCAGCTGCGGTTCTCGCTGAACGTGCTCATCACGACCTCGGGGTTGTGGAGCTGCAGCTCGAGCTCGAGCGTCGTGCCGGCCGGATCGAAGATCGGAACGACCAGCGTTCCCGGATCGGCGCCCGTCGTGACGACCTCGCCCGTCAGCGTCCCGTTCAGCGTGACCGGCGCGTAGCGCGTCATCGTGCTGAACGCGTAGGTGCCCGCCGTGCTGTCGCGCGTGCCGTAGCCCGTCTGGATGGTGAAGGGGCCGTCGCTGCCGTTGCCGCTGCCGCGGACGAGCCAGTTGAAGGTCTCGTTGGCGAGTGACGCGTTCAGCAGCGTCGCCGTCGTCGAGCTCGCGAGCGCGGAGCCCATCGGAGCCGCGATGTGCAGATACCGGAGGCGAAGCTCCGGCATCGACTCGTGCGCCGCTTGCGAAACGCGATAGCAGCACGGGCCCATCTGGTTGGCGGAGTCGGGGATCGGCGGCGTGCCCCCGCTCGGACACGTCACGACCACCGGGCCCATGTCCGTCGGAACGCCGGTGTCGGGCGTCGTCGTCGGTCCGGTGTCGTTGGCCGGCTGCGGGTTGTTGCACGCGCTGAGCGCGAGAACGCCGAGAAGGGAAGCGGAAAGACTCGCTCGCATCAGTGTTTCACCTTTCTGATGCCGCATCCTCGCACGAAGCCCATGCCGGGATCGATTGCGATCGCAACCTCCCCCTCGCCCGTCATCCGAGCTCGCTGTCACCGGCGAAGTGCGCGAGACGCGCGAACGCGCCGTAGCGAGATGCGACCTCCGCGCTGGTCACCTGCACGAGACGATCGACCGAGACGCCCTCGACCGAGAAGGACGCGACCACCGATCCGTAGATCACCGCGCGACGCAGCGACTGGCTGTCGATCCGATCCTGACGCGCGAGGTAGCCGAGCAGGCCGCCGGCGAACGTGTCGCCCGCGCCCGTCGGATCCGAGACCTCTTCGATCGGGAACGCGGGCGCCGAGAAGACGCTCTCGCCGTCGAACAAGAGCGCGCCGTACTCGCCGCGCTTGATCACCACGAGGCGCGGGCCCATCGCGCGGAGAACGCTCGCGGCCTTGCTGATGTTGTGGACGTTCGCGAGCTGCCGCGCTTCTTCCTCGTTGATCACGAGCAGATCGATGCGCGCGAGCATGCGCGCCAGCTCCTTCGGCGTGCCGCTGATCCAGAAGTTCATCGTGTCGGCGATGACGAGCTTCGGCTTCTCGATCTGATCGAGCACCTCGACCTGCAGGCTCGGGTGGATGTTGCCGAGCATCACGTACGGCGTCGTGCGCTGCGAGGCCGGGATCTTCGGGTGGAAGTCCGCGAAGCAGTTGAGCTCGGTCTTCAGCGTCTCACGGCTCGTGAGGTCCGTGGAGTAGCGGCCCTCCCAGTGGAACGTCTTGCCGCCCTCGACGACCTCGAGGCCGCTCGTGTCGATGCCCTTCTTCTGCAGGAGCGCGACCGCATCCTTCGGGAAGTCGCTGCCGACGACGCCGACGAGCTGGACCTTCGTGAAGAGCGAGGCCGCGAGCGACGCGAACACGGCCGAGCCACCGAGGACGTACGGGTGCGAGCCGAGGTGGTTGTGGATCGTGTCTTGGGCGACGGAACCGACGACGAGCATGGACGACATGGCATTCCTCGAAGCAGACGGAAGTCTCGAACCAGAGAACGAGGGGATCAGGGAAGAGCGGGCGGAATCAGGTGCCCGAGCTTGGCGCGCGCCTCGGCCGAGACCGTGGTGCTCATGATCGCGTGATCGAGCGCGTGGACCGCGGGGCTCGCGGCGGGATCGGGAAGCTTCGGCGCCAGCGCGGTGATCGTGCGCCGGGCCAGATCGACGTTGCGATGCAGCATGGCGACGACGTCGGCGACGCTGACGCCCGCCTCTTCGGCGCGCCACGCGTCGTAGTCGGTGACCATCGCCATCGTCGCGTACGGGAGCTGCGCCTCGCGCGCGAGCCGCGCCTCGGGCAGGTTCGTCATGCCGATCACCGTGGCGCCCCAGCTCTGGTAGAGGCGCGACTCGGCCCGCGTCGAGAACTGCGGGCCTTCGATGCAGACGTACGTGCCGCCGTGGTGCACGCGCGCGCCCGCTTCGGTCGCGGCCCCTTCCAACGCGGACGAGAGCGCGGCGTCGGTCGGGTCGGCGAACGCGACGTGCGCGACGACGCCGAGGCCTTCGAAGAACGTGCTCGGCCGCATGCGCGTGCGATCGAGGAACTGATCGACGACGACGACGTCGCCCGGGTGCACGTCCTCGCGGAGCGAGCCGACGGCCGAGACGCTGACGATCTGCTCGGCGCCGAGCTGCTTGAGCGCGAGCACGTTCGCCCGGTAGTTGATCTCGTGCGGCGCGAGGCGGTGGCCGCGGCCGTGGCGCGGAAGGAACAAGAGGCGTGTGCTGCCGAGCCAGCCTTCCATGACCGCGTCCGACGGCGCGCCGAAGGTCGTGTCGATGCGGTGCTCCCGGCGCTGCGTGAGCGCAGGCAGATCGTAGAGGCCACTGCCTCCGATGACACCGAGTGCGCGCTCTTCCATGGGGCGTCCGTTCGGGACCGCGCCTTCT
>CAYSCF010000380.1:0-6357 GCA_964429305.1 uncultured Sandaracinaceae bacterium
CCCACGCTCACGATCCCGACCCGACGACGGCAGCCAATGCGCGCGCCGATGGTGAATCCCAAGCGTCGACGGCCCGCACGCTCGCAGCCGTCACGGACGTGATGATCGTGACGACCATCCTGGGCGCGGCGGCCACGACGACGTTGTTCATTCTGGATCAGACCAACGCGCCGAGCAGCGACGAGCGCGTGGCGGTGCTTCCCGTCGTCACGCCGTACGGCGCGGCGATCACGGCGTTCGGTCGCTTCTGAGGCTCAGCCGCCGAAGAGCTGGATGTAGACCCAGCATGCGCTCGCCGTGAACATGAGCGCGTCGACACGATCGAGCATCCCGCCGTGTCCCGGCAGGATGTTGCCGCTGTCTTTCACGCCGGTCGACCGTTTGACCAGGGACTCGACGAGATCGCCGGCCTGCCCGAGCACGTTCGCGATCGCGGCGAGGACCAGTGCATCGACGAGCGGGAGCGACCTCATGAACCAGTAGTGCGCGGCGATGGCCCCGGTCAGGCTCGCGACCCAGCCGCCGACCGCGCCTTCGACGGTCTTGGCAGGCGACACGCGAGGCGCGAGCTTGTGCTTGCCGAAGAAGCGGCCGGCGAAGTAAGCGCCTGTGTCGCTCGACCACGCAATCCACATCGCGAGCAACACCCACGCTCCTCCGTGAGGACCTTCGTGAATGCGACCGAGCGAGCCGAGTAGCCCGCCAACGTAGAGTGGGCCCGCGATCAGCCACGCGAGTCGTTGGCCCGATCGATCGAGCGGCTCGGGCCGCGCAAGAGGCAGGAGCACGCCGCCGACGATGACGAAAAGCACGGAGAGCCAGTGCCAGACGGCGTTGCTCGTGAGAATGAGAGTCGCTGACAGCTGGATCGTCGAAACGACGCCGAAGATGTATGCTTCGCGAGCATCCTGCATCGTCATCCGCATGAGCTCGTGAGCTGCACGCGCGATCGCGACGAGCACAACCAGCTGGTAGGCCCAGTCCGGCGCGACGAACATGAAGTACAGAAGGATCGGTATGCCGACCGCCGCAGTCGCGAAGCGGGTCAACGTATTCCGAACGAATCCGGGCTTGGGCGGGGTCGCTGCGGGCTCAGACATGGATCATGGGAACGGGCGACTCTTCGAGCGGTACGATAGGCACCGTCTTGCCGAATCTGCGATCGCGAGCACGGAAGGACGTGAACGCTGCCACCAGGTCGTCATCGCCGAAGTCGGGCCAAAGTTGATCGGAGAAGTACAGCTCGGCGTAGGCAGCACCGAAGAGCATGAAGTTCGAGATGCGCTGCTCGCCTCCGGTTCGGATGAGCAGATCCACATCACCGAGATCGATGGACGGGATTTCCCGGCGCAGCGCCTGCTCGTCGATCTGATCGGGGTCGAGCTCGCCCGCAGCGACGCGCCTCGCCAGTGCGCGCGCCGCGTCCACGAGCTCCTCGCGCCCGCCATACGACAGCGCGAGAGTAAGCGTCATTTGCGAGAGGTCGGATGTGTCGCGCTCGATCTCGGCCAGCACGCGCTGGACTCGCTCCGGCATCCGGTGAACACGACCGACCGCGCGGAGCTTGATGTCGTTTTGGATCAGCTCGTCTCGCTCCGAAAGGAGGAACTCGCAAAGAAGCTCCATCAGCGCGTCGACCTCTGGCCTCGACCGCTGCCAGTTCTGCTCGCTGAACGCGAAGAGGGTCAGTGCACGAACGCCTGCGCGGCGACACGCACGAGTCACGCGGCGAACGGCCTCACTGCCTTCACGATGCCCAAGCGGGCGAGGAAGCCCTCGGCGTTCAGCCCAACGCCCATTGCCATCCATGATGATGGCGACGTGCCCCGGAACGAGCGGCGCGGTCGTGGTCACGGTCACATCGCGGGCTACCACGCCGCTATCTCGGCTTCAATGAAGGGGTGGCGGACGGTCGCGACATGGGGGCGAACGGCGAGTTTCACGTGAAACGGGAAGCCACCGGTTCACGTGAAACGCGCTAGCCCTCACTCGTGGACTTCGAGACCAGCCTCCGCGAATCGTTGGACCTGGCAGCCTCACGCGAGCTGCTGCGCGTCCCCGGTGCATACGAGCCTCTCGGCTCTCGCGTCGTAAGCGATGGGCACGTCCTGGTGTCTTTCGCGTCGAACGACTACCTCGGTCTAGCGGATGCGCCTGCCCTGCAGGGCGCGATTGCAGATGCCGCCTTGCTGCGTGCCGGCGGAACCTCGAGCCGGGTCGTCGTCGGTACCTCGAGCGCTCATCGCGCCGCCGAAGCGACTCTGGCGGAGCTCGTCGGCTTGCCCACGGCGCGGGTGTTCTCGTCGGCGTACGCGGCGAACGTCGGACTGCTCGGGAGCCTCTTCGGCTCTGACGACGTCCTGCTCAGTGACTCACTCAATCACGCGAGCCTCATCGACGGCTGCCGTCTTTCCCGCGCTCGCGTGGAGGTCTTTCGACATCGCGACGTCGATCACCTCTCCTACCTGTTGCGCAAACACGCACGGACAGCGCGGGTTACCGCGATCATCACCGAAACGGTCTTCTCCATGGACGGGGACATCGCGGACGTCGCTGTTCTCGAACGGCTGGCGCGCGATCACGGTGCGGCACTCGTTGCCGACGAGGCGCGCGCACTCGGTGTCGTCGGCCCGTCGGGCAGCGGCATCTGTGCCCTCGCGGACGTACGGCCCGACGTTCTCGTGGGGGGGCTCGGAAAATCCTTCGGGCTCGCCGGAGGCTTCCTGGCCGGCAGCGCGACGCTTGGGCGAGCCATCGACAACTTCGTACGCACCTACGTGTTCTCGACCGCGATCCTCCCGCCGATCGCCCATGCGATCCCCGTATCCGTGAGCCTGCTGCGTGACGCGAACGACGATCGCGCGCGGCTCGCGCGCCATGCCGGCCGTTTGCGCGATGTGGCCTGCGATCTCGGATGCACCGTTCTCGGCGCCGCACCGGCGGCCATCGTCCCTATCGTCATCGGCTCGGCCGACGATGCGGTTCAAGCGTCCGCTGCACTCCGCTCTCTCGGGCTCTTGGTCCCCGCCATGCGCCCGCCCACGGTGCCCGATCGCACCGCCCGCCTCCGAATCACCCCGACCGCGAGGCACTCTGAGGAAGAGATCTCGATGCTGTGCACCGCCCTGCGGCAGGTGCTGGGCTCACCAGGCGACCACCACCACGAGCACGAGCGCGACCACCCTCAACAACATTCCGATAGCCATCGGCTGCCATGAAACGTCGCCGGTCGAACGAGCGGTGCGGATCCAGATCAAGAGCGGGCGATTGAGCCAAACGAAAGCCGCGATGCCGATTCCGATCAACGCCCCGCGCAGTCCTACTCCGAGGTCGCGCGTGAAACCAATGAGGCCGAGCCCACCGAGCAGAGTCCACGACAAGCGCGCGCGGAACATCCGGTCGACGAGCTCACGTCGGGCTTCGGTCACCACGGTGCGTAGCGCTCCGTTCCTGCAACGCAACGGGCTTGAATCCCCTGGCTCACTTAGGTATCGGCTGTTGATGCGCTTTTCGGTCCGCGCCCTACTCGCGCTCTCGCTGGTCGCCTGCGGCGGAAGCCGCCCGCCACCGGCAACGTCGACAACGCAACAGACTCCGAGCACGCCGGACCCAGAGCCGGCACCGCCAGTGACTGCCGCGCCAGAATCCCGCGTTCGCTTGATCCACGCCGCGGTCGAATCGAGCGAGCAACAGGTCGCGCTCGTGTCCGATGGCGCTTCGACTCCCCCGACGACGTACCAGTTCGCCAGCACGTACATCGCGCTCGCACCGGGCCATCACGAGGTCTCAGCACGCGCGAATGACGCCGAGCTCATCGGCGCCGCGTTCGAGCTAGCGGAGGGGTTGTACACCGTCGTGGCCTACTCGACCGGCGACTTTCCAGTCGCCCTCGCACTGGCTTCCGATTCCGCCTCGACACCCCCCTCGGAAATGGCTCAAATTCGAGCCTTTCATGCGATCGTGGGGCAAGGCGCGATCGATCTGTGCACCCCGCCCGCGATGCCGCGAGGTGATGGAACCGCCATTCTCGCGAACATCGCTGCTGGCTCGGCGAGCGCTGCGGATGGCGGTTACGTGTCCGTACCCGGCGGCACCGAGCTTCTGTTCCAGCTCCGCGCGCAACACGCGACCCCGTGCCACGGCCGCGTCCTTGGCACGGCGCACGGGTTTACCCCCGCCGTCGGAGGCAACTACACGTTGGTGTTCGTAGGCCGAACATCGGGCCGCCACCGAGTGGCGCCCGAGCTTCTGTTCTGCGCCGACCCGCCAGCGGTCGACACTTCTTGTGCGACGTTGTCCATCGATCCCCACTGACCGGCTGCCGACTTTTTGGTGTTCTGCTCGGCTGCCCCTAGTTTCGGGCCGTGCGGTGGTGGCTCACGACAGGTTTCTTTGCTCTCGCGCTCGCGTGGACCAACGGAGCAGACGCGCAGCTCGTGCCTGTCCCGTGTACCCTCGTCGAAGGCGAAACTGTGGCCAGCATCGCCCGACGCTTCGGCGTCAGCCTGACCGATCTGGCCGAGCTGAACGAGGGTACGGATCTGGCGAACGTCGGTCCGGGCGCGGAGATCGCAGTGGGATACGGCGAGCGCACCGAACATCGCGTCGCTCGCGGAGAGACTCTGCTCCGGATCGCTCGCCGCTACGGTGTGACCGCGATCGACATCGCACGATGGAACGAGCTTGGCGATCCCCGTCGGATGCGAGATGGAACGCTCCTCGTCATCTTCGCTTTCCCGCACATCCCCCCGTCGTCCTCCATCGGGCGCCCGAGCCACGGCTCGCTCCAGAACGGTGTCCAGCTGCGCACGACGCGATTCTGGGAAGTGCATGATCGCAGTCGCGCCTTCATGACGCGTGATGCCGTCGCGGCACTCCAGCGCGGGTTCGAAGTCGTCAGCACACGGTGGCCCGGCTCTCCTCGCATCGAGGTCCGCGATGCCAGCGTCGAGCACGGCGGTCCGCTCCATGGGCACCACAGTCACCAGAGTGGCCGCGACGTCGACCTCGCGTACTACCGTCGAGCATGCGCAGGAACCTGCATTCACCATCGCGTGGCTCCGGACGACCTCGACGCGGAGCGCCAGTGGGCCGTGCTCGAGACATGGCTTCGCGCCGATGTGGTCGAGTACGTCTTCATCGATCACGCCCTTCAAGAGCCACTCTATCGAGCCGCGCGAGCGAGCGGTGCGACCTCGAGCGAGCTTGCTCGCTGGTTCCAGTGGCCAGGCGATGCCGAGCGACACGTCGGCGTCATACGGCACGCGCACGGACATCAGGATCATCTGCATGTCCGGTTTGCCTGCGCGGAGCACGACCGAGAGTGCGGGCCACACCGGACTGCAGACGACGATCCGCCCGACGCTGATTGACTCCCCAGAACGATCGTTCAATATGTATTGAACATTCGTATATAGAGGAGCGGCCATGCTCGGAGAGTCCGGCGTCTTGGACCAACTCGGGACGATGTCTCGAGCGCGAAACCTCAAGGTGGCGGAACGGCTGGACCACGTCCGGCCCCTGCTGGCCGACGATCTCGCCGCGGTCGAGGCCGCGCTCGCCATTCCTGACGGTGAGAGAGCCATTCATCTCAGCGCCGCGCATCTCCTCGCCCGCGGTGGCAAGCGACTTCGACCGATCTGCGTCGCGCTCGCTTCGAAGCTGGGCACCGGATTCGGGCCGCGTGCGCTCGATCTCGCCGTCGCAGCAGAGCTCGTTCACAACGCGACGCTCCTGCACGACGACGTCGTGGACCTCGGTGCGTCACGGCGCGGCGCACCCACCGCGCGCGTCGTGTACGGAAACGCGATCAGCATCTTCGCCGGCGACTGGCTCCTGATCGACGCGCTTCGTCGGGTTCGTCGCTCGTCCAGTGCCGACGTGTTGGAAAGGCTGCTGGACGTGATCGACGAGATGATCGTCGCCGAGTCGAAACAGCTCGAACATCGAGGCCAGCTCTCGACCGCCATCGAAGACTGGACTTCCGTCGCCGCTGGCAAGACCGCAGCGCTCTTCCGGTGGGCGATGTACGCCGGTGCCCGTGCCGGTGGCTCGAGCGAGGCACAAGCCGTCGCCCTCGAGCAGTTCGGACAACACCTCGGGCTCGCCTTCCAGGCGATCGACGACGTGCTCGATCTCGCCGGCAACGCGAGCGTGACGGGCAAGGCGCTCTTCGCCGACCTCCGCGAAGGCAAAGCATCACTGCCGATCGTCTTGGCACTGCGCGTCCGGCCCGAGCTGGAGCGCTCCTTGCGCGCAGTGGCCGAGGGCGGCCTCGACGAAGACGCCGGCGCTCGACTCGCCAAGGACATCGCCACGACCGGCGCGATCGAAGAAGCACGACGCTTCGCCGAAACC
>CAYSCF010000381.1:0-6354 GCA_964429305.1 uncultured Sandaracinaceae bacterium
CAGGCTCGATCGCAGGTCGGTCAGTGCCCGAGCATCAGCGCGAGCGCGCCGACCGCGATCACGCCGACGGCGAGCACGACCCAGAGCATGTGCGAGCCGCTCGGCTTCGTCGCATGCACGAGCGGCGTGGACGGGCCGGCGACCGGAACGTCGATCGCCCGCGCCAGCGCGGCGGCGCTCGAAGCGCTCGGCGCGGCAGGCACGAGCTCTCGCACGATCGACTGCAGTCGCTCGAGCTCCGTCGCGCGCGCGCTCTCCGTCGCGCGCTCGGCATCGAGCGCCATCGCGATGCGGGGCTGACGGTAGGCATCGACGACGACCTGGAGCGAAGGAAGCGTCCATCCGGCGCCATCGAGGACCGCGACCGCTTCAGCGATGCTCCGCGCCGCGAGCGCCTTCTCGCGCCCATCGAGATCGGCCGTGCCGATCGGCTGCGGCTCGACCACGCGCTCCTCGACGACGAACGCGTCGTCCTCCCATGCGCCTGCATCGAGCGCGGCGATCAGCGCGGGGCTGTTGACCCCGAAGAGAGCGCGCACGCGCTCCACGAGCGCATCGCGTTGTTCGCGACGCTCGGGGCCGAAAGCCACACGTGTGACCGTGACGTCGCGTCCGCGATCCTTGTCGGTCGCGCTCCAGCGATCGCCGGCCCCATCGATCTTGCTGCCGAGCGGATAGCGCTCGAGCGCGCGCGGAATGTTCATCGCAGCCATGCGCCGTGGACGAGCACGAAGCGATCCGTCACAACGCCTGAGGGCCCATCGGCGCGGTCTCGAGGAACGTCCAGGCCTCGTTGTCCCGCTTGATGCGCAAGAGCTCCCACTGATCGCGCAAGAGCGCGACTGCGTGGCCGTCCACGTCCGTCACGCCGAGCGGCACGCGACGCGCCTCGAGCGCGCCCGGGCTGACCTTGGTGCCGTCGTTCGCCCGCACCCAGCGCGCGAACGCGTACGGTAGACGCTCCATCGTCACCTTCGCGCCGTACTCGTGCTCGAGCCGGTACGCGAGCACCTCGAACTGCAGCTGACCCACGACGCCGAGGATCGGATCCTTCTCGCGCCCCGGCTGGAAGAAGAGCTGCAGCGTGCCTTCTTCGGCCAGCTCGTCGATGCCCTTCTGCATCTGCTTTCGCTTCATCGGATCCATGAGGAGCCCGCGCGCGAAGAACTCGGGCGAGAAGCGCGGCACCGAGTCGAACGTGACCGGCGGCGAGCCCGTGCTGATCGTGTCGCCGATGCGGAAGATGCCCGGATCGTGGAGGCCGACGACGTCGCCCGCCCACGCCTCGTGGATCGTCTGGCGCTCGCTCGCGAAGAGCTGCTCGGCGCGCGCGAGGCGGATCTCCTTGTTCAGTCGGTAGTGCCACACGCGCATGCCGCTCTCGAACTTGCCCGAGCAGATGCGCACGAAGGCGATCCGATCGCGGTGGTTCGGATCCATGTTCGCTTGGACCTTGAAGACGAACGCCGTGAAGCGATCGTCGCCCGGTTGCACGACTCCGACCGTCGTCGCGCGCGGCTGCGGCGCCGGACAGATCTTCTCGAACGCTTCCAGGAACGGCTCGACGCCGAAGTTCGTGAGCGCGCTGCCGAAGAACACGGGCGACGCATCGCCCTTCAGGAAGGTCTGCAGATCGAACGTGTCGCCCGCGCCGCTCAGCAGCTCGACCTCGTCGCGCAGGTTCTTGCTGAGCTCCTCGCCCGCGAGCTCGTCGATCTTCGGGTCGAGCAGGCCGCTCGTCTGCATCGGGACGCGCGAGGCGTTCTTCGAGGTGCGATCGAACGTGAGCACGGACGCGTGGTCCATGTCGTAGACGCCCTTGAAGCGATCGCCGCTGCCGATCGGCCACGTGCGCGGCACGGTCTTCATGCCGAGGACTTCCTCGATCTCGCTCATCAGCTCGAAGGGATCGCGAGCCGGACGATCGAGCTTGTTCACGAACGTGACGATCGGCGTGCCGCGCATTTTGCAGACGTGGAAGAGCTTCTTGGTCTGCTCTTCGACGCCCTTGGCCGCATCGATGAGCATGATCGCGCAGTCGGCCGCGGTCAGCGTGCGGTACGTGTCCTCGCTGAAGTCCTGGTGGCCCGGCGTGTCGAGCAGGTTGTAGCGGATGCCGCCGTAGTCGAACTGCAGCACGGAGCTCGTGATCGAGATGCCGCGCTTCTTCTCGAGCTCCATCCAGTCGCTGGTCGCGGCCTTCTGCGCGCGGCGCGCCTTCACGGCGCCGGCCGAGTGGATCGCGCCTCCGTAGAGGAGGAGCTTCTCGGTCAGGGTCGTCTTGCCCGCATCGGGGTGGGCGATGATGGCGAACGTTCGTCGCCGCTCGTGCTCGGACTGCATGGGCCTTCTCTTCTGGGCCGCGCGTTGTAGCGCGCTTTTTTCGCGACGGCCCGGAGGTTGCTCGGCCACTCCTCGCCGTGCCTGTGCGTGCCATCGTTCTCGTGCTCGTGCTGGCCGTGGTCGGCCGCGCCGAGGCACAGCAGGCGGCGTCCGTGATTCACGCGTCCCCCTGGGCGCTCGGCGTCGTCGGCGCGGGCGGCGCGATGGTCACCGACGATCAGCGCGAGACGCTGGGCTTCGGCGGCGGCGGTGGCATGGCGCGCATCGAGCTGCGCGCGCGGCCCTTCGACGAGCTCGGGATCGACTGGATCGAGACGCAGCTCGGCGGCGCGTTCACGCTCGTCGGGCCGGGGATCGGGGGGAACGTCGGCGGCGTGCTCGACTTCGACGTCGGTGCTCGGATCGCGCCGCGCTTCGGCGATGCGCGCCCGTACCTGTCGGTCGGCGTCGGCGTCGCTTTCACCGGCCCGTACGTGCGGCCGGTCGGCAACGCCGCGCTCGGTGTCGCGTTCCAGGTCGGCGAGGAGATCGCCGTCGGCCCCGAGCTCGGCTTGCAACACGTCATCCAATGGGACGGCCGCGGCTACACGAGCGATGCGGTGTTCCTCTCGGTTGGCGCCGCGATCACCTATCGCCCGGTCCCACATCCGCCGGCGGAGCCAGAGGTGATCGTCGAGGTCATCGAGCGCGAGACGGTGCGCGAGCGCCCGCCGCAGACCGCGTTCGATCCCGCGCCACCGGCCGAGCCCACGCACTACGAAGAGCTCGAGTTCCTGGTGGACGCCGCCGTGTGCGGTGCCGGCGTCGACGTCGTCACACTGCTGCCGCCGGTGCTCTTCGATCACGACGCCTCGGAGCTGACCGACCCGGGCGAGGTCGCGATGCACGACGTGCTCACACGCGTGCTCGCCGCGGCAGACGGCTCGCGAATCGTCGTCGAGGGTCATGCCGATGCGACGGGCACGAGCGAGCACAACGAACGACTCGCGCTCGCGCGGGCGCACACCGTGGGCTCGTGGCTGATCGCGCACGGCGTCGCGCACGAGAGCCTGCGCGAGACGGGGCACGGCGACCGCGCGCCCCTGGTCGACGGCGAGACCGACGAGGCGCTCGCGCCCAACCGACGCGTCACGATCCGCATCGAGCACGACGGGGCGATGCGCGAAGGAGCGCGTTGATGCGCGCCGCGCTCCTCGCATCGTCGCTCGCGCTCGCGAGCGGCTGTGTGGTGCTCGCGCCGGTGGTCGACCGCGCGCCACCGCCGCCGTCGACGGTGCCGAGCCGCACCTGCGACGTCGTCTCTTGCTCGCGTCTCGACGATCCGCCGCCGATCACGCTCGATTCCGCGATGCTCGAAGCGCCGCGACGCGCCTGCGCGCATGCGGCGACGACGATGACGCTCACCGACGACGCGACGCTGGACGCCTCGACGCTGCACTGCGTGTCGCTCGACGTGACGTTCGAGCCCGCGGCGTCACGCACCGCGGAGGCGCCGATCGCGCTGCAGATCGTGGGCACGGGTCTCTCGGAGCTCGATCTGCACGTGCGGAGCACGAGCGCGCTCGCGTCGCTCTCGATCACCGCGACACAGCTCGAGGACGTCGAGCTCCATCTCGAAGGCGCGGTGCGGCTCTCGCTCGATCACGTCGAAGCGCAACGGGTCGAGCTGGATCTGGGCGGCGCCGATCCGATCGAGCCGCCCGAGGCGCTGCTCAGGGACTGCACGCTCGTGTCGTTCTCGGCGACGGGACCGCGTGCGCCGATTCGTTTCCGCGACACGTCGTTCCGGCATGCGTCGGTGCAGATGCGCTCGATCGCCCTCGAGCGAGGGGAAGTGCGCGAGAGCCTCCTGCAGGCCGAGCTGGTCGAGCTGCTGGATGCGAACAGCGTCGCCACGACGTTCGTCTCCGACCGCATGATCGCGACGGGCGGCATCATCGATGGCTCGTACGTCGAGCGATGCGGGTCGCTCACGCTCGCTGCCATGGATGTCCGCGCGACGACGTTCGAGCGCTGTCTCGAGGCGATCGATGTGCAGGGCGCGGACATCGAAGGCTCGGCGATCCACGGCGACGTCGGCGGATCAGGCGCGACGATCGCGCACACGGCCATCGCGGGCGACGTCGTGATCGAGCAGGGGACGCTCTCGAACGACGCGTTCTGCGGCACGACGCGTCTCGAAGCGAGAGACCTCTCGTGCCCCGCGTGCCAGCCGGCCGCGCCCGCCGAGATCTGCATCGTGACGTTCAGCGCGACCGACGCATGCCCCGGCCTCTGCGCGGCCACGTGCCGGCCGCAGAGCGCGCCGGCCTCGTCGCCGAGGCTCGCCGACATGGCGGCCTGCGTGCCCTGACCTCCGCTCGGCATGCGAGCCCAACGCGAGTCCGGTACGCTTGCACCATGGGTGAGCCGGCGCGGCGTCGAGCGACGATCGAGGACTTGATGCCGCTCATCGAGCGCGAGGAGCCGTTCGAGCTGGTCGATGGCGAGATCGTGCAGAAGGCATCGCCCACCCCCGCGCACGGAGGGAGCCAGGCGAAGCTCGGCGCCCTGCTCGACCCGATCAACCGCAAGCCCGGTGGCCCGCGCGGCCCCGGCGGCTGGTGGATCATGACGGAGGTCGACACGCTCTATCGGCTCACGGGCGAGGTCTTCCGACACGACGCGCAAGGCTATCGACGCGACGTTCACGCCGAGCGGCCGAGCGGATTTCCGGTCGACGCCGTCCCGGAGTGGGCCTGCGAGATCTTGTCGCCCACGACCGCGCGCATCGATCTCGTGAAGAAGCAGCGCACGCTGCACACGCACCGTGTTCGTCACTATTGGGTGATCGATCCCGAGCACGAGACGTTGGCCGTGCTGCGCTGGCACGAGGAAGCGTATCTGTCGGTGCTCACGGCGGGCCGAGGGGACATCGTGCGTGCCGAGCCGTTCGCCGAGCTCGAGATCTCGATCGACGACCTTCTCGGCTACGACTGAACAGCTCTCACGCGGCGCGCGCCGGGCCCGTCGTCGTCGACGTACTGCCGCCGCGCGTTCGGCGCGGCTTGGTGCGGCACTCGCCGCGCACGAGGTCGCGCAAGAGCTGAGGCACGTCCGGGTGATCGAGCGGCTCGGTACGAAGGGTCGCGCGGAACGCAGCACCCGTAGAGAGGTACGCCTCACGTGTCGCGGGGGAGGAGGACGCGACGAACGTGAGGACGTGGCTGGGAAAGTCGGGGACGAAGCGCGCCAGCGTGGCGGCATCGAGGCTGCCACGAAGAGCGTCGGTGTCGACGACGACCACCGTCCGCTCGTCGCTGTCGAGCGCGATCAAGAGCTCGTGCAGCTCGCTGACGCGCGCGACGTGATGCGCGCCGATCTCGCGAGCGAGGTGGCAGGCGTCCTCCGCGCTGCGACCCACCAGCACGAGACGCACCCGCGGCGCGCTCCACGCGTCGAGCGGAACGACGTCCAACGCGAGCAAGCGCTCCTCGAGATCGCTCAGCGCGAGCGGCGCGCGACTGCCGACACGGAGAAACGCCGCCTTCGCGAGATCGCCCCGCACCATCGCGAGCAAGCCGTCGACGTCGGTCGGCAGCGCTACGCCCGCGCGGTTGCGACGAACGTCGGCGACGATCCGCTCGGCTGTGCGTCGCGTGAGCGTCGCGCCGAGCGACTCGACCAAGAGCGCCTGCACCGATTCCTCGATGGTTCCCATGTTCCCCCGTCTCCCGCCGACCCGAGAGCCAGCGCACCGACATAGGCAGACGTCGTGCCATCTCGGAATCCGCGCCATTCTCGATCTGCAGACGTCGTCCGACGTGGGCTCGACCCGACGCTTCGAGGGACGTCGACGACGCTCAGAACCAGTCGCAGAGCCAGGGCTCGTGGCCTACGAAAAGCCTCGCGAATGCCGCCGCTTGTCCCTCGTCGCCTTCGATCAAACCGGCCGCTCGCAAGGTCGTAGGGTGCGCGAACCCGGTGTAGAGCGCCGCCAACGCCCGGACGTCGAGCCTCACCGGTGCGCTC
>CAYSCF010000382.1:0-4648 GCA_964429305.1 uncultured Sandaracinaceae bacterium
TGCGAGATCCTCGTGCCGGGCCTCGGCCTCGGGCTCTGCCGATGATGCGCGAGGAGCGAGCAGGCCGATCACGATCGCGAACATCGCGGCGCGGCGGGCTCCCGGAACGAGCGGTGTCACGCGTAGCTCGGGCGCATCCGCGTTCGTTCCGTGGACCCGGCCGTCGAGATCGATGCGGAGCTCGTCGGCTGTGCCGTCGTGCAGGGTGCCGTCGGCGCGCGACCCGCGAGAGAAGCGTTCGTTCGCATGTCGCGACGCTACCGTGCGCGGCGAAGCCGGAACGAGCGCACGAAAGCCGTCATGCGCGAGCATGTTCCTCCAGAGGGCCCCATGCGCATCGCGTCAGTCGATAGCGAGGACGAGCACGCCCCACGGCGTGAAGTACGGAGACTCGCGGTGCGGCACCAGGAGCGTCGCGCTGCCGAGAGTGGGTGTTCCAGCGTGGGCGCCTCCGACGAGGACGCGAATCCCCGTCCGGGCTGCCCGCGACGGCGAAGCGAGCCGCGCGATGCATCGCTCAGTACTACGTCTGCTTCGAGCGCCCTCGAATCGATGGGCTCGCTGGACGATGGGCGCGTCCCTCGGCGCCGTATCGATGTCCGAGCCCGCAATGAATCTCGGCGGCGATGAGCGAGACGCGCGCGGGCGGTCGCGCTCGCGGTGCGCGGCGCGCTACTCTTCTCTCGTGCATCGACGACGCACGGGGGGACCGAGAGCGCTTGTGCTCGCCGGGCTGGTCGTGCTCGGCGCGCTCGCGTGTACCGCGACGAACCCGAGCGGCGACGGAGGCTACGACGCGACGGGATGCGCGATGACGGGCGCGACGTGCACGGGCCCGGGCCAATGCTGTCCCGACGCGGTGTGCGCGGCCGGCCGCTGCTGCACGTCGGCGCGGGGCGCGTGTGAGCACGGCTCCGAGTGCTGCTCTGCGACGTGCGCGGCGGGTGCTTGCTGCGGTCCCCACGGCTTCACGTGCCATGCCGATGCGGAGTGCTGCGCGGGCCCTTGCACGGATGGCCGCTGCTGCGCGCCTACGAGCGCGACGTGCTCGGGCGACGCGGAGTGCTGCAGCGCGAGCTGCGTGGATGGCCGTTGCGGGTGCTCCGGTGCGAATGCGCGCTGCATCGCCGGCGCCGACTGTTGCTCGGGGACGTGCACCGCCGGCTTCTGCGCGTGCGTGCCCGACGACCGAGCCTGCACATCAGCGGGCGAGTGTTGCTCGGGGCGATGCGAGGGCGGCGCGTGCGCGGGCTGCGCGCCCACGGGCGCAGTGTGCGTCGAGGGATCCTGCTGCGACGGGCTGTGCATGGACGGGCGATGCTGCTCGTATCCGAATCGCGCGTGCGGGAGCGGAAGCCAATGCTGCTCTGGCGTGTGCACGGCAGGCGTCTGCGCAGGGCTCCCGGTCGGCGCAGCGTGTGAGCCCACCCCGTGGGTGTGCGGGGAGATCGGTGAGTGCGTGAATGGGCACTGCTGCATCGCGCCGCAGTTCGCGTGCAGCGGCACTTCCGATTGCTGCGAGGGCTCCTGCAACGGCGGTGTGTGTTGCTCGCGCGCGGGCGAGCCATGCGACTCGGCGGTCGGCGACTTCGGGTGCTGCACCGGTCAGATGTGCGAGTCGAACCGCTGCTGCTCGGCCGCGGGCGAGCACTGCAGCAGCGCGTCGGACTGCTGCTCCGGTCTGTGCAACGCAGGCATGTGCGACTGCGCGCCGCTCGGCGCGGCCTGCGCGCGCGACACGGGAGACTGCTGCGACGGGACGTACTGCGGCGGCGACGGCACCGACACGCCGCGACGCTGCGGTCTCGGCTCGGGCGGCGTGTGCACCGCTTCGTCGCAGTGCATCGCCGGGCTGACGTGCATCGCCGGGACGTGCGAGAGCTGCGGGCAGCCCGGGCATGGGTGCAGCGCGACGAGCGACTGCTGCATCGGGACGTGCGCGAGCGGTACGTGCGCGTGCGCGAGCCCAGGCGCGTCGTGCGCAGGTGATCACGACTGCTGCTTCGGAGGTACGTGCACCGGTGGACGGTGTTGCGCCGCCGTCAACTCCCCGTGCGGCGCGAACGGCGACTGCTGCGGCGGCGCTTGCGTCGGTGGCTTCTGCGCATGCGCAGCGACCGGCACGGCATGCTCGGATGGCGCGGTGTGCTGCGGCGGTGGGTGCAGCGGCGGTCGATGCTGCGGTGCGCATCGGGCGGGATGCGCGAGCGCGGCCGACTGCTGCACCGCGGGCGACATCTGCAGCAGCCACGGCTGCTGCGCACCCCACGGCAGCGCGTGCGCGTCGGAGCTCGACTGCTGCGGCGGGTCGTGCACGGACGGGCGATGCTGCCAGCCGGCGGGTCGCACGTGCATCGATCCGGAGGACTGTTGCGGCGGCTCCTGCACTGGCGGCGTATGCTGTGCACTGCCCGGGGCGGGCTGCACGGGCCCCGCGGACTGTTGCTCGAACGTCTGCACGGGTGGCTCGTGCGGCTGAGCTCGCTTCTTACTCTTGGCGGAGCTTCGATCATGCAACGACTCTGGGCGGTCGGTACTCTGGCCCTCGCAATGCTCGCCTGCGTTCCACCGGTCTCGCACGAGCCGGAGAGCGACGCGGGGCCGGTGGCCGTGCGCGACGCCTTCGTCGCGAGGCGCGATGCCTACGTGGACCGAGATGGCGCGGCGTGTGCGGCGCTCGGCGCGCCTTGCCTCGTCGGCCTCGACTGCTGTAGCAACGAGTGCTCGCTCGACGGCGTCTGTCACGCGCCGCCCGCGCACGCGTGCGAAGCCGACTCGGACTGCGTGGCCGGGCAGATCTGCCAGACGTGCAACCAAACGTGCATCTTCCCGCCGGGCGGCGCGTGCGACCTGAGCGCGCCGTGTCCGTGCGACTACTACTGCTCGTCCAGCCTCTGCCTCGCGATCGGGGACACGCCGCCCGCGATGTGCGTCTCCGACACCGACTGCCCCATCAATCAGTTCTGCAATCGAGCGGTGTTCCAGTGTCAGGTGCCGATGATCGTGGCGATCGGCTCGAGCGCATCGTGCACGGCGAACGCCGACTGCAGCGTCGGCGAGATGTGCTCCGACGCCGACGGCACGCGCAAGTGCGTCGGTGTCGGGGTGACCCCGTGTCGGACGGATGCGGACTGCGGCGACCCGCAGAGTCCGTCGTGCACCGAGAACCAGTGCTTCCAGCGCCGGGCCTGCTGAAGGCTACGCTGCCTCGACTCGCTCGCAGTACGCCGCGGCGGCGTCAGCGGCAGTGCTCGGCGGTCGAGTCGCATGGCTCGCATGCGACCACGCGAGTCGTCGGTCGCAAGATCACGACGCAGCTCTGCAGGGCATCGGCGACGTGCACGGCGGCCTCGACGACGGCGGTGCCATCGTCGGCGAGCACGAGCTGCCCGATGTCTCCGAGCGTGCTCGAGAGTGTCTGATCGATCGGCGGAGTGACTCCCTCGATGTGGAGATGGCGCTCGTACTCGTAGGGGCGGACCTCGATCATCGCGACGAACGCCCACACGGTGCCCCTCGGCGAGAGGCCGTACACGCTCGCGCTCGGCAGGGGTCGCTCGCCGTCGGCACGGACGAGCGTGTGAGTGGACTCCGTTCCGTCGATGCGCGCCTCGTGGCCCACCAGCGTCGGGTGGCAACCCACGCACACGTCGGTGGGCGCGCCGCCGAGCGTGAAGCGGCGGAGCCAGGGGCCAGCGTCATTCAGTCCGTTCACGAGCACCGTGTGCGCGTCGAGGATCACCGTGACGGCCGATAGCTGGGTACACCTCGACAATCACGCGGGGCTCGATGCGATCTGCGCGGTGTACGGGCATCTGCTCGCGCTCGATCCACGGTGGGTGATCTTCGATCCGGAGGACGGCACCCTGCACGACGAGCGCTCGCTGCGTCGCTCGATCGAAGAGCGCAACGCTGCGTTTCGATCACGAATGCACTGACGCGCCTCGCCGAGTCCCTACGAAGCGCGACGGCCTCGAGTCACCGAGATCTTGCGCCCGCGATCGCCCTTCCCCGTCTCGGCGGTCAGCCCGCGGAGCTCGGCGAGCACGGCGCGGAGGTGGTGGGCGAGGTCGCGCTTCTTCGCATCGTCGATCCACCGCTGGAACGCGGCGTAGAAGAGCGTCGTGCCGGTCTGCGCGAGCAGCGCGGCCGTGAGCTCGGGCACGCCGCGCTCGCGCAGGCTCGCGAGCATGGCGGCGGCGAGCTTGGTGGACTTGATCAGCTCGCGCTCGCGCAGCTCGGCGTGCGCGACGATGAGCGCGTGGCGCTTGCGGGCGATCGCGCGGCGAGGCTCGAACATCGGCGACGATGCCGCGAGCGCCTCCACGACGACGTCGAGCGGCGCCATCGTCTTGGGCGCGCGCGCCACGCCGGCGACGATCAGCTTCTCGAGGTCCTCGCTGCCCGAGACCAGCACCTCGCGCTTGTCCGTGAAGTACCGAAAGAACGTGCGCTCCGTGAGATCCGCGCGGGCCGCGATGTCGCCGACGGTCGTGCGGTCGTAGCCCCGCTCTTCGAAGAGCTCGAAGGCTGCGACGCGCAGTCGATCGAGAGCATTGGGTTCCCAACGAGCCATGCGAGGTCGAGTGTAGGCGATCCGGGCAGCGATGACATGAGCTGCCATGAATGATTGCAGCCACTGACATCA
>CAYSCF010000382.1:4748-6299 GCA_964429305.1 uncultured Sandaracinaceae bacterium
CTGACATCAGGGAGGTCTCCATGCGTGTATTCGTCACGGGTGCGTCTGGTTTCATCGGTTCCGCGGTCGTTCGCGATCTTCGATCGACGGGGCACACGGTCGTCGGGCTCGCGCGCTCCGACGCGTCGGCTGCGGCGCTGAAGAAGGCGGGCGTGGAGGTGGTGCTCGGTGATCTCACCAAGCCGGAGACGCTCGTCGCTCCTGCGAAGCAGGCGGACGCGGTGATCCACCTCGCGTTCGATCACGACTTCTCGAAGTTCGCCGAGAACGGCGCGAACGAACAGCGCGCGATCGCGGCGCTCGGCGATGCGCTGGTGAATACGCAGAAGCTGCTGATCGTGACCTCCGGCGTGGGCATGATCAGCGGCGCCGGTCGGCCGTCGACCGAGGACGACGCGCCGCCTTCATCGAGCGTAGTCCCGCGCTCGCCCGAGAAGGCGGCCGATGCGATCGCGGAGCGCGGCGTGCGCGTGGCGATCGTGCGCCTGCCGCAGGTGCACGACGCGTTGAAGGCGGGCCTGGTCTCGTACGTGATCGAGCTCGCGCGGCAGAAGGGCTTCGTCGCGTATGTCGGCGAGGGCACGAATCACTGGTCGGCAGCGCACGTCGACGACGTGGCGCGTCTGTATCGGCTCGCGCTCGAGAAGAACGTGGCCGCGCGCTACCACGCCGTCGGAGAAGGAGGGGTGCAGCTGCGCGCCATCGCGGACGTGATCGGCAAGGGGCTTCGCATGCCCGTTCGCTCCATCACGCAAGAGGAAGCGCCCGGCTACTTCGGTTGGATGGGGCACCTCGCGAGCGCGGACGTTCGCTCGTCGAGCGACAAGACGCGCGCGGCGCTAGGGTGGCAGCCCACCGGCCCCGGCTTGATCGCCGACCTCGAGAAGCTCGAGTGGGTCTGACGCGATCGGGCAGGAGACTTCGATGAGGACGATGTTGGTCTACGGCGCCACGGGCAAGGCTGGCAGCCTCGTGGTCGCGCGCGCGCTCGCGGAGGGCTGGGCCGTCACCGCGTTCGTGCGCAATCCCGACAAGGTGCCCGAGGCCGTGCGCGCGAAGGTGACGCTCGTGAAGGGAGACCTCTGCGATGCGGCGGCCGTGTCGGCGGCCGTCCGATCGTCGCGGCCCGACGCCATCGTCGACGCGTCCAGCATGCTGCCGTTCGGTCACGCGAAGGGGCAGCCCGCCAACAGCGCCGACCGTTCGATCTTCACGAAGGCCACGGCGGAAGCGCTCCAGGCCGAGGGCCGGCTCGAGAGCTGCGTGCTGGTCATCGTCGGGGGCCAGCTCTTGCCCGAGCCGGGCGGCACCATCGAGAAGTGGTCGGTGGCCGCGATGGCGTGGGTCATCCGGAACGTCGCCGCGCGAAAAGCATGGGCCGAGGCCGAGGCGTGGGTGCGCTGGTTGTTCGAGGGCGCGCCGCCCGCGTTCCGATTCGTCTACGCGCGCCTGGGCCAGATGGTCGAAGAGCCGTCGCGAGGCACGCTGCGCGCAGAGACGACGAAGGACAACATCCAGCACGGCAGCGCGTCGTACTTCGACGTCGCCGAT
>CAYSCF010000383.1:0-6277 GCA_964429305.1 uncultured Sandaracinaceae bacterium
GCCGCGCAGTCGAGCGCGAGCGACACGTCCTTGCCGACCGTGTAGCCGGTCTTCTGGATCGCCTCGAGGATCGTGGTGATCGCGGACTCGTTCGTCGGGAGGCGCGGTGCGAAGCCGCCCTCGTCGCCGACGCTCGTCGCGAGGCCCTGCTTCTTGAGAAGCGACTTGAGGTTGTGGAAGATCTCGGCGCCCATGCGCAGGCCTTCGCGGAAGGTCGGCGCGCCGTGCGGGACGATCATGAACTCCTGGACCTCGAGCCCGCTGTCCGCGTGCACGCCGCCGTTGAGGATGTTCATGAGCGGCGTCGGCAGCGTGCTCGCCTGCGCGCCGCCGAGATAGCGATAGAGCGGCAGGCCGAGCGCTTCGGACGCCGCGCGCGCGACGGCCATCGACACGCCGAGGATCGCGTTCGCGCCGAGCTTGCTCTTGGACTTCGTGCCGTCGAGATCGAGCATCGCCTGATCGATGCCCGCTTGATCGAGCGCGTCGCGGCCGAGGACCTCGGGCGCGATCTTCTCGTGCACGTTCTCGACGGCCTTGCGCACGCCCTTGCCGAGATAGCGAGCTGCGTCGCCGTCGCGTAGCTCGATCGCTTCGTGCTCGCCGGTGGAGGCACCGGACGGGACGGCGGCGCGTCCGACGATGGCCTGGTCGATCTCGACCTCGACCTCGACCGTGGGGTTGCCGCGAGAATCGAGAATCTCGCGCGCGACGATGGACGTGATCTCGAGCATGCGCGGGATGTAACGGCGCGGAGGAAGAGGTGTCAACGACCGCTTCGGTTACTTCGAGCCACCCAATTTCTTCGCCATGTCCTCGCCGAGCTGTTTGCTCCGCGCGGTCGCGGTCTCGACGGCGTTGATCAGCGTCGTGCGCAGGCCGCCCGCTTCGAGCGTGTGCAGGCCTGCGATCGCGGTGCCGCCGGGGCTCGTCACCATGTCCTTGAGCCGCCCAGGATGCTCACCCGTCTCGAGCAAGAGCTTCGCGGACCCGAGGACCGTCTGCGCCGCGAGCAGGAGCGCGGAGTCACGATGCAGGCCGACCTTCACGCCCGCATCGGCGAGCGCCTCGATGATCAGGAACATGTACGCGGGGCCCGAGCCCGAGAGACCGGTGACTGCGTCGAGCAGCGACTCGTCGAGCACGACCGTGACGCCGACGGCTGCGAAGATCGCGCGCGCGAGCGTGATGTCGGCGTCGGTCGCGTGCGTCCCCGCGGCTAGCGCCGTCGCGCCCGCGTCCACCAGGCATGGCGTGTTCGGCATCGTGCGCACGACGCGCGTCCCTGCGGGCAGCTTCGCCTCGATCGACGCGATCGGAACGCCGGCGGCGATCGAGACGACGAGCGCATCGGGCCGCACACCCTTCGCGACGTCGGGCAGCAGCCGATCGAAGACCTGCGGCTTGGTCGAGAGCACCACGACGTCGGCCCAGCGCGCGCTCTCGACGTTGTCCTTCGAGATGCGCACGCCGTGCTTCTTCTCGAGCTCGGCGAGCCGATCGGCGCGTACGTCGGTGCAGAGGATCTCGCCCGCGCTCGCCGCGCCCGCGTGGATCAAGCCCTTCACCAACGCGCCCGCCATGTTGCCGGCGCCGAGGAACGCGATCTTCTTGCCGAGTGCCGAAGCGGTCATCGCGCGTGCATTAGCACGTGGACGGTTCTTGCTGCGCGCGCTGGTGCACGCGCACGGCGAAGAGGAGCATCGCGAGCGTGCAGATCTGTAGCGCGACGCGCGGTAGGTGCTCGCTCACGAGCAAGTCCTGCACGAACGACGTCAGATACGGACCGAAGAAGAGCGCGCCGCACGTCAGCGCGCACGCGACGAGCACCGGGCCTCCGTCGAGCAGCGCGCCTTCCTTCTCTCCGTCGAGCCGCGCGACGACGATCGCGAGCGGCAGCACGAAGAGCGACGCGTCGTAGAGAAAGAGGTGCGGGCTCGAGATCAGCCCGAGCGCGATCGAGCCCGCCATCGCGAGGTCCCAGCGGCGGCTGCCGGGCGTCCACGGTGTTCGGTACACGAGCGCCGCGTTCGTGATCGCGGCGGCTGCGACGAAGAGGTTGCCGACCAGGCCGCCGATCGTCGGCGAGAGCGGATCGATCAGCAGCGTCGCGAGGCCGTAGAGGCTCGTCTGGCCCCACGTCTCGTAGTCTTCGCTCCGCAGGAACGCGAAGAGCTCCGGCGCGACGACGCGGTACGTCGCCATCGCATCGGGCATCAGCAGCCAGCCGAGCACGAGCCAGAGGCCTGCGGTGATCGCCGCGCCCGCGAGCGCGCGCCATCGACGCGCCGCGACCAGGATGATCACGGCCCCGAACGCGAGCTGCGGCTTCACCGCCAGCAGCCCGATCATCATCCCCGCCGCGAAGTCGCGCTGCCTTCGCAAGAGCACGAAGAACGCGGTGATCGGCGCGAGCACGATCATGCTCGTCTGCCCGTTGAGGAACGAGAAGAGCACCGGGAAGAAGCAGAGCGCGAGGAAGACGAGCCGCGGCGTGCTGCCGATCGTGCGCAGTCCCGGCAGCTCGCTGCGGAGCACGTGCGCCATCGCGAAGAGCAGGCACGCGCTCGTGGCCCAGAGCATCGCGACCGCGAGCGGGTAGGGCAGCATCGCGAACGGGACGAAGAAGAGCGACCAGTACGGCGGGCTCACGAAGAGATGCACGTCGCCGTGGCCCGGCACCGGCGCGATCAGCGCGTAGGTGAGCTCGGTCTGCGCGTCCTGGTCGTAGAGCAGATCGGGCCGCCCGTGCAGGACCGTGTGACCGGCCCAGTAGAACGCGGAGAAGTCGGCGCCGATGATCGCGCTGGCGAGATCGACGAAGCCGCCGTGCACGATCGGTCCGGCGACGATCGACACGAGATAGCCGGCGAGCACGACGCCCGACGTCAGCGCCGTGTATCGACGTGCCCGCTCGGGAACGACGAACGCCGCGAAGCGCTGCTCGAGTGTCTTCGCACGCTCGTTCACCGGGGCTCGCGAGTATGTTGGAAGCCTTGGACCCCATCAATCGGCACGACGCGAAGAAGGAGGCGTGGTGGGCTCAGCTGCTCGCGCTGAACGCGCTCTCCGATCCGCGCTTCGTGCCTGTCGCGCTCGCGGGCATGTTCGGTGTGCTCGCGCTTCGCGTGGTGATCGAGCCGTTCGGCGATCAGGACGCGGGCTGGATCGCGGCCGCGGGGCGTCGAATGATCGCGACCGGTCACGTGCCGCACGACAACGGCTGGTCGATCACCGATGCATCGATGCCGTGGGTGATGCACGAGTGGGCGCTCGGGCCGCTCTACGCGGTGGCGATGCAATCGCTCGGGCTCGCGGGGCCGATCGTGATCGGTCTCGTCGCCGCGGCGATCACGACCGCCCTGCTCGTTGCCGGAACCGTCGGCGTCGCGCGGAATCTCGGCGCCGGCGCGCTCGCGTGCTTGCTCGCGCTCGTGCTCACGCGCGAGTGCTTGTTCCAGCCTCGGCCCGCGTACGTGTGCCTCGGTCTGCCGCTCGCGATGGCGTGGCTCGCGCTCGCCGATCGGATGACGTGGGCCCGCGCGGCGGCGTGCGTCGCGCTCGAGCTCGCGTGGGCGAACTTGCACGGGAGCTTCCCGCTCGGCATCGGCCTGCTCGTGCTGGGGCTGACGCGCTCGTCCGAGCGTGCGCCCCGCGTCGTCGCGCTGACGAGCGCATCTCTGGCGACGCTCGTCACGCCGTACGGCACGTCGTTGCTCGCGCTCGTCGCGCGCTATCTGCATGGCGGCGATCCGGCCGCCGAGGCGATCCACGATCACATCGCCGAGTTCCAGCCGCTCTGGGCCGCCGGGCCCGTGTTCGGTGGGCCCTCGCGGATCGCGGCGGTCGTGATCGTCGTGGCCCTCGCGCTCGCGACCCTGCTGCGCGGATCGCGCAACGAGCGATTCGACGCGGCCTTCGCGCTCGCGCTCGCGGGGCTCGCGGTGCTGCAGTCGCGTCACGTGCCGCAGGCGGTGACGCTCGGGCTCGTGCTGCTGCTCCCGGCGCTCGATCGGCTCGTCGATCGCACGGGCATCGAAGCACGCAGCGAAGGCGTCGCGCGCAGCACCATCCTCTCCGTCGCGGCGCTCGCGCTCGTCGCGAGCGTCTCGGTGATCGCGATCGGAGCGCACGCGGACGATGCGCTCGGCGGCGATGCGCTGCCGTCTCTCGTGAACGACCCGCGCGCCGTAGGTCAGCCGACGTACGTCCCGTTCGACGCTGCTGGGCGGTTCCTCTGGCTCGCGGGGGACGACGCGCGCGTGCTCTTCGATCCGCGCAACGACTGCTACCCAGCCGAGACGGCGCTCGCGGCCTACGCGATCGAAGAAGGCGACTGCACGGGCGCATGCGTCGAGCGCGCGCTCTCGAGCGTCGAGGTCGCCATCGTGCCGGACGGCCATCCCGTCACGGGCGCGCTGAGCGCCAGCCCGTCCTTCGTCGCCGTGCGACGCGAAGGCGACTGGCAGCTCTTCATCCGCCGTCGCTGATCACGCGAGAGCGGTCGCGGCGATGCATTGGCCGGCGCACGCGATCCGCGATGTCGCTCGCGAGGAGCGAAGCGACGAGACGGAGCGGGAGTGAGCGGGATCCGGCTTTGCCGGTCCCGCGAGAGGGCGCGCGAGCGCCCTCTGAAGATCACGTCCCGCAGTGTCCGCCGGTGCAGAACGCCGATCCGCAGCAGTCGCTCGTGTTCGCGCATGCCGCGCCGACGGCTTGGCACTGACACACGCCCATCGTGCACGTCATCGTCCCGCAGCAGTCGGTGTCGTGCTCGCAAGGCGTGCCACCCTGCTGGCAGCACGCGAGCATCGTGTCACCGTCGTGGCGCGGCAGGCACTCGAGCCCGTAGCAGCAGTCGTCGCGGCCCATGCACGTGACGTCGGTGCTGGTGCCGCCCGGGCGCTTGCAGCTGTCCACGATCTGACACTCGCCGGCCACGCAGCCGAGCGTGCCCGACGCGCCCGTCATGTCCGTGCCCATCGCGCAGCACTCCGCGTCGCGGAAGCAGGTCTCGTTCACGTCGCGACACGTGCACGTTCCGCTCTCGCACGTCATGTGGCCGCAGCAGTCGTCGTTGGTCGAGCACGCCGCGTCGTGCGCCGTGCAGCACACCGTCGGCGTCATCGTCATCGTCGCGGCATGCGAGACGCCGCACGTGAAGCCCTCGCAGCAGCTCGCGCTGCCGGTGCACATCTGGCCCTGCGGCATGCAGCCCGCCATCGGATCCGGCTGACAGGTGAACATCTGGCAGGTCAGGCCCATGCCGCAGTCTTCCGAGCTGATGCACAGCGATCCCATGCGGCCCGCCTGACAGGTGTGATCGCTACCGCACTGCATCGTGCCGCAGCAGTCGAGCGAGTTCGTGCACATCGAGCCCGCGCCCACGCAGCAGCGCGGGATGAGCGGCGCCGGGCGACACACGGCACCGTTGCAGCACGTCTGGCCCGGCAGGATGCCGCCGAGCAAGCACGTCAGGCTCGGTCCCTGGCACATCGAGCACATGCCGAACTGACAGCCTTCCGATCCATCGCAGCTCTGCGCCGAGGCGCCGGTGTCGCAGCACATCTGCATGTCGTGACCGCAGTCCATCGGCGTCGTCGTGCACGTGTTCGACGTGTGGTCGCAGATGTTGCCCATGTCGCAGCCGCCGCGGCTGTTGCACGGCTGGCCCATGCCGCCCGTGTCCGTCGCATCGCTGCACGTGCCTGCGGTGCACACGAGACCGCCCTCGCAGTTGCCCATCCCCGTCGTGTCGGGTGAGGTGCCGTCGGCCGCGCAGCACGGGCCGTCGATGCGGCCGCAGCGCGTGCTCGGATCGGGCGCCGTCTCGCAGTTGCCGCTCGCGGGGTTGCACACGAGCCCGGGGCTCACGCACGACGTCGCGCCATCGCAGCAGCGTCCGCCCATCTCGCCGCAGCCTTCGCAGTGGCCGGTCATCGCGTTGCACACGAGGCCCGAGCGACACGTGAAGCCCGTGCAGCACGTGCCGCCGGCGCCGCCGCAGCCGCTCATGCCGGGCAAATCGCCCATGTCCGGCGAGAGACAGACGCCGCCGGAGCAGACGAGGCCGTTGCAGCAGTCGGCCGAGCCGGAGCACGTCGAGCTGCGTCCTGCGCAGCACGCACCGGCCGTGCACGTCAGGCCCGCGCAGCAGTCGCTCGACGAGGTGCAGTGCGTCGCGCTATTCGCCTGCAAGCAACACTCGCCGCGCGTGCAGCGCAGCCCGAGCTCGCAGGTGCTGCCCGCGCAGCACGCGGCTCCGGCCGGACCGCAT
>CAYSCF010000384.1:0-6260 GCA_964429305.1 uncultured Sandaracinaceae bacterium
CCGACGCAATTGCGTCGGCCCAGCTTGCTGGGCACTCCTGCAGTGATCGCGCTCGCCCTGCTGACGGCGCCGCTCACGTCGGGATGCGAGCTCTTCGTGCACTTCGATCGGAGCCGCATCAACGCGGACACCGCGACGATCGACGGCGGTACGAACGACGCAGGCACTGACAGCGGGCGCGCCGATGCGAACATGCCCGACACGGCGGTCGACGTCGGCATCGACGCGTTCGCCGCGCCCGATACCGGCGTCGATGCAGACCAGCCGGACGTGGGAACCGACGGCGGCACCGACGGCGGCACCGACGGCGGCACCGACGCGAACCTGCCCGACACGGGCATGGACGGCGGCTGCGTGACGCCCGCGACCGACTGCCCGGCGCCCTCCACGTGCTCGGTGGCGATCTGCTCGGGCGGTGGCTGCAGCACGACGCCCGCAGGCACGACCGTGCACTGCGGAACCGGTGGCTCGATGGTCTGCGACGGCGCGGGCACCTGCGTCGAGTGCAACGTCCCCGCCGACTGCGGCACCAGCACCGAGTGCGCGGTGCGCACGTGCACCTCGCACGTGTGCGGCGTCAACAACCTCGGCACGAGCCACTCGCTGGCGGCGCAGACGCCGGGCGATTGTCAGCGGGCCGTGTGCAACGGCTCCGGCGGCACGACGTCGGTCGACGACATGACTGATCTGCCCACGCCGAGCACCTCGTGCGAGAACAGCCCGGCCTGTACGGGATCTCCGCTCGCGCCGTCCTTCACGCCGGCGACCACGGGCACGGCATGCAGCGACAGCGGCGGCCACGTCTGTGGCGACACGACGACGATCGCCGCGGGGACGTGCGTCGACTGCAACACGAGCGCGGACTGCACGGTCGGCACCTGCAACACGACCGCGCACACCTGCTCCTGAGAGCTACTCCGTCGGTCGCCGGGGTGCGTGGAGCACCGTGCGACCGGGCAAGAGCACTTCGCGCGGGCGCATGACGACGGCGCCGAGCGGCCGCATCGCCGCGATGTCGTGGATGCCGCTCGTGATGTCACCGAAGTGACCAGTCGCGCCCGCATCGACCCAGCCGATCGCGACACCGTCCGCGACCACGACGATGCGTGCATCGCTCTCGTTGACCACGTCGAGCCCTTCGTCGGGCAACGGCCCGAGACCATCGTCTCGCGTCTCGAGCGGCTCGCGCGTGGTGTGCGGTGAGAGGCGGGCGAGAGCGCTCGCCTCGAGGAACGTCCCGCTGGAGGCCGGCGCGATGCGCGGCGGCGGCGCGTCTTGGTCGGCGCGCAGCTCGCGTCGCGGCGTCTGCACCGTGACATCGGCCATGCGCTCGCCCCGCCAGTAGCCCACGCGGAACGAGAGCGGCGCGCCCGCCGCGCAGCGACGCATGGTGGTGTCGCGCGGCTCGCCGGCCCACTCGGAGAGCAGCGCGCAGAGCAGCATGCCCGGCCCTGGATCGACGGCGCCACGCATCGCCGGATCACGTCGCACGACCAGGATCGGGCCGGCGCGCGGCGGGCCGCCCTCGAACCACGCAGCGAGCTCGCCCGGCAAGAGCGGCCGACCACCGTGCGCGTCGAACACGTAGCCGCCCGGACTGTCGCCTCGCAGGCGCACTTCGCCGAGCACGGGCCAGCCCGGACCTCCGAGCTCGGCGCGCACGCGCTCGGCGCTCACGTCGATGAAGAGCTCGGCCGCGGCGGTCTCGACCTCGCCGCCCGCTTCGCCGAGCACGGCCGGCACGTCGAGATGCACGCGATACACGAAGCGCCGCGACTCGACCTCCTCGTCGGAGTCGAATGCGGTGTCGATCGCCGCCGCGGGCAAGATCTCGAAGGCCGATGCGTCGGTGGCCGAGCTCGGAAGTGGATCCGCGATCGCAGGCGGCAGCTCCTGCCCCTCGAGCGGCTCCGGCGCTTCTTCGACCACGACGACCCGCTCGTCGCGCAGCGCCGGATCACGACGCGGAGGACCTGGATCACACGCGATCGACGCGAGGGCGACGAGAACGACCGCCCGCACAGGCTCAGAACTGTCCGTCCAATCGGGTCCAGCCATCCGGCACGCTGGGCTGGCTCGTCGCGACACCGACGCCGATGCCGACACCGATGCCGACGACGGCGACACCGATGATCGTCCAGAACCACCACTCTTCGTAGAGCTCGGGCCGACGCTCGACGTTGTCGTGCAGCGCATCGTCCGGCGCCGCGACCGCGCCGGAGAGCGCGACGCCGCGATAGAGATCGATGCCGAGCTGGCGCGCGACCTCGAGCCCAGCCTCGTCGAAGCCCATCGAGACCTCTTGCTGCGCGAGCAAGAAGCGCGTGCGCATGTCGTAGAGATACGCGTGCACGTGCACCATGTCGCTGCCTTCGGGCGTGACGATGCCGACGATGACCTGCGCTGCGCCGAGCGTGCTGCCGAGGCTGCGGAGGTTCGTGCCGGCGCGCTCCTCGCCGAGCTCGCCGCGGATCGCCGCCTGCGCCTCGGGCGAAGCGACGAGGCGCGAGCGCTCGTTCGGCGCGAGCGTGTAGCTGACGGCCGAGCCCTGCGCGGCCACCGTCGCGCGACGGATCGTCTTGACCGACGCGATGTGCTTGAGCGTGACGTAGTGATCGCCCACGAGGAGATCGGGCACGAGAGCTGGCGAGGGGCCGTAGCTGCGACCGTCGACGTAGACCTCGGCGCCCGCGGGATCGCTCGTGACCGTGAGCGCCGCGCGCGGGCCACCCGTCACGCGCGCACGCACGCGCTCGAACACGTCCTGGTACTCGGCCGGATAGCGCACCGGGTCGTACTCGTGCTGCTCGCGGAAGGTGACGACGCGCGCGAACATGTCCTCGCACTCGCGCTGGCGATGCAGACGACAGCGCGCGATCGCGCCGATCATGTAGGCATCGATGAGCTGCTCGCGGCGCACCGCCTCGAGGTTGGCCTCGAAGAGCTGGATGATGACGTCGACGCTCTCTTGCACGTCGTGCGCGTCGCCGTCACGGACCTGATCGGCGCGCGAGTCGAGCTCGTCCATCGCGAACTGCAGGTCCTCGCTGATCTGCGGTGGCGAGAGCACGTCGACCGGGTGCACGAAGTCGATGCCCTGGACCTCGGCGAGGCCACGACGCAGACCGATCGAGACGAGCGCCGCCTGCGCGTCGGTCGCGCCGCCCTCGGTGATCATCAGCGAGCTGGCGACGACGGCCTCGGTGCCGGTACCCGCGGTCGCATCTTGCGCGCGAGCGGGCGCGGCCGAGAGAGCACAGAGAGCGAGAGCCAGAAAAACGAACGAGCGCATCAGAACTCCAAGACGACGACGCCACTCGGGTTCTGGCCCAGGCTCGAGCCCTGCGTGCCCAGCACGACGCCGACCGCGATCGCGGCGCCGATGAGGACGGCGCCACCGAGGATGGTCCAGAACCACCACTCTTCGACGACCGAATGCTCGGGCGGCGGCGGCGGCGGCGTGAGCGGGCTCTCTTCGTCGACCGGCGGCGGCGGCTCTGCCTCGGTGGCCTGAGGCCGCGTCGTGAGCGCCGCTTCGAGCGCGCCCGACACGAGACGATGCACGGCCGCCTCGAGCTCACCGATCGCAACGGGAGCGGTGCCGGCACCGCGCACGAGCCGACGACCGTTCGTCACGTCGTAGACGAGCAGCTCGATGTCGACCTGTCCCTCCACGTCGGAGTTGGCGACGCGGATGACGCCGATGCGCTCGACGTCGAGGATCTCCGCGACCGTGTGCACGGGCGTCCCGGCCGGCGCCGCGGCGATGTCGGCGTCGCGGATCGAAGCGATCGCTTCGTGCAGGCCGGCCGTGCGGTCTCCGTCGACGAGAAAGGCGCTCGTGCTCTCCGTCGCACGGGCGCGGACGGTGACCGACGTGACGCTCGGCGTGGCGCCGGCGCGCGTGACGCGCACGATGTGCTCGCCGCCGACGAGGCCACTGACGACGATGGGCGTGACGCCGCGCGCGACGAAGTCGACGTACGCGATCGCGCCCGGTGGATCGCTCTCGATGGAGATGGAGGCCGCCGGGCTGGCCGCATCGCGGGGGCGGGCCGCGTCGAAGCGTTGGATCACGTCGGGCGGAAAGACGTTCGGATCGGGCACGATGTGCGGCATCTGCACCTGCAGACGCGCGAATGCGCGCGTGGCCTCGCGCGCCTGACCGTTGAACGCGTAGGACGCGCCGAGGAAGAGGAGCGCCTGACCGACGTCTTCCGGATCTTCGAGCGCTGCCGCCGACGAGTCGAAGTCGGTGACGGCGCCGGAGAGCAGCGCGATGGCCTGCTGCAGATCGAGGTTCAGATACGCCTGGCGGCCTTGGTCGAGCCGCACGCGTGCGCGCTCGATCGTCTCGAGCGCCGAGTCGTCGTAGCCGAGAAAGAGCTGATCGGCGGCGCGCCAGTCGACCGAGGTCAGCGAGCGCAGCTCGTGGCGGGCGGCGGCGCCGGCGCGTTGCGCGTAGCCTTCGAGCGTGTCGTCGGCCGCGACGGACACGACGTACACGCGCGGTGGCGCGCCCGTGTCGACTTGCGGCGTCGCGCGGGGAGGGGGCTGCGGTGTCGGTTGCGGGGGCGGCGCTTGGTCGGCGCTCGCGTCGGACGCGGTGGACGACGTCGCGCCGCCTCCTCCCGTCTCGTCCTCGTCGGCGTCGATCCGACGAGGCTGCGCCGAGGCGATCGCCGGCAGCGAGAGGAGCAGCAGGAGGCACGTCAGAAACGTTTGTGATCGACGCACGTTGGCCGGCCTGGAGCGTACCCGAGATCGCCCGTGCTTCGTCAACCCTCGCAGCGATCTCGATCCCGGCGCGACGGGACTGTTACGCTCGCTCGCCATGAAGGTCTGCGCTCTGATCCTCGCGGGGGGCGAGGGCACCCGCCTGTCGGTCCTCACCGCCAAGCGAGCCAAGCCCGCCGTCCCGTTCGCCGGCAAGTTCCGCATCATCGACTTCGTCCTGTCGAACTGCGTGAACAGCAACATCTTCGACGTGATGATCTTGGCGCAGTACCGGCCTCATTCGTTGATCGATCACATCGGCGCGGGCGGCCCGTGGGAGCTCGATCGCGAGCGTGGTGGCGGCGTTCGCATCTATTCGCCGTACGCCTCGCGCGAGCACACGGCGTGGTACGCGGGGACGGCCGACGCGGTTCAGCAGAACTTCTTGTTCATCAAGGATCGGAAGCCGGATCTCGTGCTGCTGCTGAGCGGCGATCACATCTACCGCATGAATTATGCGGATCTGATCGAGTTCCACCTGGCGAACAAGGCCGAAGCGACGATCGCCACGATCGGCGTCAAGGACGAGGAGAAGTCGCGCTTCGGCATCTGCCAGGTCGACGATGCAGGGCGCATCACACACTTCGTCGAGAAGCCCAAGGACCCCGTGCCGGGTCTCGGCTCGATGGGCATCTACGTCTTCAACTACGACGTGCTCGATCGTGTGCTGCTCGAGGATCGCGACCGCTCGGACTCGAGCCACGACTTCGGCAAGGACATCCTGCCGCGCATGATCGCCAAGGGCGAGCGCGTCTTCTCGTGGCTCTACAAGGGCTATTGGCGCGACGTCGGCACGCTGGACAGCTACTGGGATGCGCACATGGATCTCGTGAGCGATCCGCCGGCGTACGATCTCAACGATCTCGGTTGGCTGATCCACACGCGCAGCGAGAACCGCTCGCCTGCGCGCTTCGCCAAGGGCGCGACGATCAACGACTCGCTGATCACGCACGGCTGCACGCTGCTCGCGGGCGCGACGGTCGAGCGCAGCATCCTCTCGCCCGGTGTGCGTGTGATGCCAGGCGCGATCGTGCGCGACTCGGTGGTGATGAACGACGGAGTGATCGGGCCAGGCGCGGTCGTGGAGCGCGCGATCCTCGATGCGCGCGTGCGCGTCGGCGGCAACGCGAAGATCGGCGAAGTCGGCGGCGCGCTCACGGTCGTCGGCAAGGGCGCGAGCATCCCGGCGGACACGACGATCGGCGCGGGGTGCGTGATAGGGCCGGACGTGGTGGCGGCGGATTATCCGGGGAACGTGATTGCGAGCGCGGAGGCCGTTTTTACGAAGAGGCGGCCGCACGAGATTCGCTGAGCGCGGACACGAGCACGAGCACGCGGCGCGAGGACGAGGACGAGGACGCGCTCGACGCCTCTCACGTCGGCGCTGCGCGCCTCGTGACTCGGCGGCTGTCGCCGCTTCGGGAACATGTGACCAGGTGAGGTGCTCTGGCCGGCGGCAATTCCGAGCATGCCTGCGTGCTCGC
>CAYSCF010000385.1:0-6258 GCA_964429305.1 uncultured Sandaracinaceae bacterium
CTCGTCCCGCAGCTCTACTCCGCGCGTCGGTTCGAGATCGACGTCGCCGGCAAGTTCCCCACGCTCACCCGCATCGATGCGGCGCTCGCCGAGCTTCCCGGCGTCGCAGCTGCCCATCCCGATCGTCAGCCCGACGCCAGTCCGTAGGAGTAAGAGGTATGTCGAAGGTCGAATCGCTCCGCATCAAGCGCCTCGAGGCGCTCCACTACTACGTGCACGACCTCGAGCGGAGTCGGCAGTTCTACACGGGCAAGTTCGATTTCGCGGAAGTCGCGGGCAGCGACGCGGCGCTCACGAAAGCCGGGCGTCAGCGCTCCGCCGTGTTCGAAGCGCGTGACGCGCGCGTGATCGTGAGCACGCCCGAAGGAACGGCGGGTGATTCCCGGTCGGCGCGGTGGTTGAGGAAGCATCCCGACGGTGTCGGCTCGCTGATCTTCGAGGTCGAGGACATCGAGCACACGTTCAAGACACTCGAAGGCCGCGGCGGCACGCCGATCACGGACATCGTCACGACGACCGACGACTTCGGCACGTACCGCACGTTCCCGATCACGACGCCGTTCGGCGGCGCGACCTTCCGTTTCGTCGAGCGCAGCAAGTACAAGAGCCTCTACCCCGGCATCGCACGCTGCACGCTGCCGACCGGCGGCAAGAACGTGTTCGGCTTCAGCCACATCGATCACGTCACGACGAACTTCGAGACGATGGCGCCTGCGCTGCTCTGGATGGAGCACGTGATGGGCTTCGAGCGCTTCTGGGACATCGCGTTCCACACGACGGACGTCACCGGGAAAACGGGCTCGGCGTCGCACGCGAACGCCAAGACGGGCTCGGGCCTGCGCTCGATCGTGATGTGGGATCCGGTCTCGAACGCGAAGTTCGCGAACAACGAGCCGCTGCGCCCGCACTTCAAGGCGTCGCAGATCAACGTCTTCTACGAGGATCAGAAGGGCGATGGCATCCAGCACGCGGCGCTCGTCGTCGACGACATCCTCACGAGCGTCGCGAAGCTGCGCGAGCGCGGCGTGGAGTTCATGCCCACGCCCGCGAGCTACTACGAGATGCTGCCGGCGCGCCTGAACCAGATCGGCGTGAAGAAGATCGACGAAGCGATCGACGTGCTGCAGAAGCTCGAGATCCTCGTCGATGGCGAGCACGAGCACGAGTACATGCTGCAGATCTTCTTGAAGGACTCGGCCGGCCTCTATCGCGAGCGCGACGCGGGACCGTTCTTCTACGAGATCATCCAGCGCAAGGGCAGCGAGGGCTTCGGCGGCGGCAACTTCCGCGCGCTCTTCGAGAGCATCGAGCGCCAGCAGCAGTCCGAAGGCCGCATTTGACCTTTTTCCGGGGCCGATACGCGGCCCCTCCATCGGGAGTGAATCCCGATGGGAGCCTCCCCCCTCGCCGCTTCCTCGCTACGCTCGGCGCGAGCGATCGAGCTCGTTTCTCGCGACACCCCTCTCATCGCCGGTGAGCTCATCACCGGACCGGACCCTGGACCCATGACGATCGAGCGCCTCGCCTTCGGTGACATCCCGAAGAAGCACCACATCCAGCTGCGCGGCGCGGACGGCGCGTTGCGCTGGGAGGAGTGCTTCACGCGCGAAGGCTTCGATGCGGCGTACACGATCGCGTATCACCTGCATCGTCCCCACGAGCAGACGTTCGCCGAGCTCGATCACGGCTGGCGCGCGCCGCACGCCGATCCGCCGCCCGCGCCGGGACGGCTCGCCAAGCGTCACTTCCGCTCGGGCACGACGGAGAAGAAAGGCGGCGCGCCGATCGATGCGCGCGTGGCGCTGCTCTTCAACTCCGATCTCGTCGTCTCGGTCTCGCATCCCGATCGCAGCGATCCCGTCTATTTCTCCGATGCCGACGCCGACACGCTGATCTTCGTGCACGAAGGCGGTGGCACGCTGCGCACGATGCTGGGCGATGTGCCCTTCAAACAGGACGACTACGTGTTCGTCCCGCGCGCGCTCATCCATCGCTTCGAGCTCGAGGCGGGCAAGCCGCAGCACTGGCTCGTGCTCGAGTGCCGCGGCGGGATGCACGTTCCCAAGCAGTTCCGGAACGAGAGCGGGCAGCTGCGCATGGATGCGCCGTACTGCCATCGCGACTTCGTCGGTCCGACTTTCCGCGGTCCGCTCGACGAGAACATCCGCCACGTCGTCGTGAAGCGGCGCGATCGCTTCCACGACTTCGTGCAGCCGCACTCGCCGCTCGACGTCGTCGGCTGGGACGGCAGCGTCTATCCGTGGGCGTTTCCGATCCTCGCGTTCCAGCCGCGCGCTGGGCTCGTGCACCTTCCGCCGACGTGGCACGGCACGTTCGCGGCGAAGGGCGCGCTCATCTGCTCGTTCGTGCCGCGCGTGACCGACTTCCATCCGGAAGCGATCCCGTGCCCGTACCCGCACTCGAGCGTCGACGTCGACGAGATCCTCTTCTACGTGCGTGGCAACTTCACCTCGCGCCGCGGCGTCGGCCCCGGCTCGATCTCGCTGCATCCGGCGGGCATTCCGCACGGGCCGCATCCGGGCAGCTACGAGAAGAGCATCGGCAGCACGCGCACCGACGAGCTCGCGGTGATGCTCGACTGCTACCAGCCCTTCGACGTCACGCCGGCCGCGGCGGGCATCGAAGATCCCGGGTACCAGCAGTCCTTCGTCGAGTAGCCCATTGTCGGTCGCCGTTCGCGGCTCGATGATGCCTGCATGACGAAGACGATCTGGCTGGCGCAGGGCGTTCGTACTCCTTTCACGCGCGTCGACGGTGGCCTGGCCGATCGCGATGCGATCGGGCTCGGTGTCCCGGTGCTGCAGGCGATGGCCGAGCGCGTGAAGGGCCGCATCGACTCGGCCGCGTGGGGCAGCGTGATCCCGAGCCTGCGCTACTCGAACCTCGCGCGCGAGACGTGGCTCGAAGCGAAGCTCGACAGGACGGTGCCGACCTCCACGGTGATCATGCAGTGCTCGACGAGCATGGTCGCCGCGTTCGATCTCGCGGGCCGCTTGTCGCGCGGCGTCGGACAGCTCGCGCTCGCGGGCGGCGCCGAGAGCATGTCGCACGTGCAGGTCGGTCTCACGCAGCCACTCTCGGACTGGCTGCGCCGGATCACGCAGGCGCGTGATTGGAAGAAGCGCGTCGAGGTCGCCAAGGATCTGCCGCAGCACGACATCGCGCTGCACCAGCAGGCGATCAAGAACCGCGCGACGCACAAGAGCATGGGCGAGCACTCCGACGAGACGGCCAAGGAGTGGAGCATCGCGCGCGAAGATCAGGACGCCATGGCGCTCGCCACGCACCAGATAGCGTCGGCAGCACAGGCGAAGGGCTTCTTCGACGATCTGATCGTGAAGGTGGGCGACGTCGATCACGACGCGTTCCCGCGCAAAGACTCGACGCTCGCCGCGCTCGCGAAGCTGAAGCCGGTGTTCCACGACTGGGGCACCGCGACCGCAGGCAACTCGTCGCCGCTGACCGACGGCGCGGCCGCGATCTGGGTCGCGACCGACGAGGGCCTGTCGCGTCTACCCTCGAGCACGCCGCACGTGAAGTTGGTCGACTTCGAGCTCGGTGCGGTCGACATCTTCACCGAAGGGCTCTTGATGGCGCCCGCCTACGTCATCCCTCGGCTGCTCGCGCGGAACGGTCTCCGCTACGACGACATCGCGCTCTGGGAGATCCACGAGGCATTCACCGGCCAGGTCCTCTACCAGCTGAAGGCGCTCGAGACGTCCGCGTTCCTGAAAGAGAAGGCGAAGGTCGACGTCGATCTCGGCGCCTTCCCGCGCGATCGCATCAACCCGAACGGCGGAAGCGTCGCGCTCGGGCATCCGTTCGGCGCGACGGGCGCGCGCATCCTGAGCCAAGCGATCAAGGAGCTCGCGGCGATGCCGAGTGGCTCGCGATCGATCGTGAGCATCTGCGCCGACGGCGGTGTCGGCACGGTCGCGCTGCTGCAGGCGGCGTGAGAGACGCATCGCTCGCCGCGCGAGCATGCGCGGGCGCGCTGGTCACGCTCGGCCTGATCGCGTCCGGGCACCTCGGCATCCCGGAGGCGCTCATCACGCTCGCCGCGCTCGTCGTGGTGCCGCTCGGTCTCGCGGCGATCGGCGCGTCGATCCCGCGTGTGCTCTCGCTGGCCTGCGCTCTCTCGCTCGCGATCTCGATGTGGCTCCCGCGCGGCCCGCTCGCCGCGGCGCTCGCCGTGCCTTGGCTACTCGTCACGCTCCTCGTCGCGATCACGGGCGCGCGTCGCGCTCTCGCGCGCGGCCGCGTGCCGCTGGAAGAGCTCGTGATCGACACGGGCTGCGTGCTGCTCGCGATCGCCGGCGTGTGGACCGTCGCTGCGCGTCTGGGCATTCACCTGCTCGGCTTCGACGAGACGTGGTGCGCGCTGACCGCGGCGCACTTCCACTACGCGGGGTTCGCTCTCTCGGTGCTCGCGGGCCTCTCGGGCCGCGTGCGCGCGCTCCCTCGCCCGATCGCCTGGACGCTGATCGTCGGGCCGATGCTCGTGGCGCTCGGCATCACGTTCTCGCCCGCGCTCGAGGTCGCGGCGTCGTGGGCGCTCGCGCTCGCGGCACTCGGGGTCGGCGGTTTGCAGATCGTCGAAGCGATGCGCGTCCCGTCTCCGGCGCGCGCCCTGCTCTTCGTCTCGGGCCTCGCGCTCGACGGCGGCATGTTGCTCGCGCTCGCGTTCTCGCTCGCGAACTATCTCGGCTTCGCGCACCCGACGATCGGCGAGATGCTCCACTCGCACGCGCCGCTCAACGCCGCAGGCTTCGCGCTCACCGGCGTGATCGCGCGCACGCTCGCGATGCCGCCATCGCGACGGCGCGACGTGCGTGCGGTGCTCGGTCGCACGCGCGCGCGATCGCACGTGGGCCTCGGCTTCTTCGCGGCGCATCCGAGCGCGACGGGCCTGGTCGACTCGATCGATCGCTACGCGCACGCCGGTCTCGATCCGAGCCGCGTCGATCCGGAGGTGCGACGCTTCTACGAGCGCACCGGCGAGTTCGTGCTGCGCGTGCGCGCGCGCTGGGTGCCGGCGTTCGTTCCGCTGGCGCGCGTCTTCGTCCCGATCGCGCGACGCATGGGGAACCTGGTGCTGCCGCTTCCCGAGGACGGGGTCTGCGTCGTGAAGAGCGCGCTCTTCGCGCTGCCCGACGAAGGCGAGCGTCGGCACGTGCGCGGCTCCGAGCGCGCGTACGCGAGCGGCGCACCGATGTACGTCGCGGCGTATGCGGTGCATGCGCACCTCATGAACATCGCGCTGCCCCTGCCGTGGTCGCGGCTGACCAGCATCTTGCGTATGAACGCGCACGGAGCGCACGGAGCGATCACGCTGAGCTCGATCACGCGCGAAGAATCGCCCTTCGACGAAGGGCTCTTTCTCTCCACACCGCTCGGCGTGATCGCGGTGCCGCTCTCCGAGCACCTCACGCTCCATCCGCGCGCTCACGCTCCGTCGGTGCCCGACTTCGCGGACGCCGGGACGACGCTCGTCGCGCTGCACGTGTTCCGCGTGTTCGGCGTGCGCTGCCTCGAGCTCGACTACGCGATCGGCCCCGCGTGACCCGATCCGATGGCAGACTTTATCGGGATGCAATCGTCACACCTCGTGGAAGGCTCGCAGACATGACACGAAGAACGCTCGTGCTCGCCAGCGCTTTGCTCGGTCTCGCCTGCTCGAACGGCAGCGAACAGCCCGGTGTCGACGCCGCGACCCCCGGCAGCGATGCGTTCACTCCCTCCGTCGACGGCGCGAGACCCGGCACCGATGCCGCCCACGTCGCGTCGGCCACGGGGATCGATCAGGTCTTCGCGGGCGAGTACGTCACCTCGTTCCTGCACGAAGGTCGCGTCTACTCCGACGGCGCGGGACCGCTCTATCGTCGCGGCGCGGGCGATCATCCTCCCGATCACGCGTATCCGCCGAGCGAGGTCGATCTCCCGGGAGACGTCCGCATCGTCACGGGCGCGGGCGGCCTGCACTTCACGATCATCGCCGACACGAACGGCCACGTGTACGAGTGGGGCGACATCGACGCGAACCCCGATCTCGCCAACCACAACTCGCCCATCATGCTCACGAACGCCGATGGCTCGCCGTTCGTGCTTCCCGGCGGCGTCGTCGCGATGTCGGCCAGCGTGGGGACGAGCGGCGCGATCGCGGGCGACGGAAGCGTCTGGATCTGGGACGACTGCGAGAACAACTTCTGCGGCGACGGAGTCGATCACTCGAACGCG
>CAYSCF010000386.1:0-6244 GCA_964429305.1 uncultured Sandaracinaceae bacterium
CGGCTGCTAGGTCGCGCGGAGCATGACGATCGATCTGATCCAGACGCTGGCGACCGCGCACGAAATCGCCCGTGAAGCAGGGCAGATCCTGATGCGTGGCTGGCGTACGGCGCCCGCGGTCCGACACAAGGGCGAGATCGACCTCGTGACCGAGCACGACCTCGCGAGCGAGAAGCACATCCGCGCACGACTGAGCGCCGCGTTCCCCGATCACGGCGTCGTCTGCGAGGAAGGCGGAGGCGACGCGCAGCACGAGCTCGCTTGGTTCTGTGATCCGCTCGACGGCACGACCAACTTCGCGCACGGGCACTTCTGCTTTTCGGTCTCGCTCGGCCTCACGCGCGGTGGCGTGCCCATCGCCGGCGTCGTCCATGCGCCGGCGATCGACACGACCTGGATCGGTGGTGAAGGCATCGGCGCGTGGCGCGAGATGCGAGGCGTCCGATCGCCCGCGAAGGTCTCGACCGCGGCGACGACGCTCGGCCATGCGCTCGTCGGGACGGGCTTTCCCTACGATCGCCGCACGAGCCCCGAGAACAACGTCCGCGAGGTCTCGCGCATCGTGCTGCTGGTGCAGGGGCTGCGTCGGTGCGGCTCGGCCGCGATGGATCTCTGCCTCGTCGCCGACGGCACCTACGATGCGTACTGGGAGCAGAAGCTCGCGCCGTGGGACATGTGCGCCGGGTACGCCATCGCTGCGGCCGCGGGCGCGCGCATCACCGACTACGAAGGTGGCACCGCTTCGATTCGCGTCGGTCGCATGGTCGCCACCAACGGCGCGCTCCACGACGAGCTCTTGCGCGAGATTGCCACAGCGAGGGGCTGACCCCGCGTTCCAGCGTCCACGGAAGACCGTGCGACGCGCGCAGGAGTCCGGCACCATCGCTCTCATGCGTCGTCTGCAGGCTCTCGCGTGTGCCTCGTTCTTCTGTCTCGCACTTCCTGCGACGGCGTCCGCCGCCGACTTGGTGATCGACAACACGACGATGACGCTCGGAGGCGTCCAGCACTTCGACAACGTGCGCATCGTCAACCACGGAGTCCTCCTCGTGACGCCCTTCAACGGGACCGATCACGTCAACACGGGCAACCTCGTGCTGATCGCTCGGACGATCCTCGTGGATGCGACTTCGCGCATCGACGCGCGCGGCGCCGGCTACAGCGCGCTGATCTGCGGCGACGGTCGTGGGCCCGCGACGGCCCCGATGTCGGGTGGCCGCGGCGGCTGCTCGGTGCGCGACTCGGGCGGCGGCGGCGCGCACTTCGGCAACGGCGGACGCGGCACGAAGGACTGTCCTCTCAGTGGTTGCGTGTTCCCCGGATCGTTCGAAGAGAACTGCGGCAACACGCTCTCCGGCAACATGTGCACGAGCACGAGCGACTGCCGCAACAACGACGGCCTGCCGACGACCGCAGGGCAGTCCTACTATCACTCGATCTACGATGCCGAGTTCGGCGCAGCCGGCGGCGACAAAGGATGCCGAGACGGCGACGGTTTCGACGCAGTCGGCGTCTCGGGCAGCGGCGGCGGGCGCATCGTCCTCGTCGCTCTGATGGACAACACCGGCCTGACGACGCCGGGCACGATCGAGATCGACGGCACCGTGACGGCACGAGGTCGCCGTGGCTGCGGCGCCGAGAACGACTCCGGCGGCGGCGGCGCGGGCGGCACGGTGTTCATCGTCGGCGATCAAGTCAGCGTCGGGGCGACGGCCGTGATCGCAGCCAGCGGCGGCATCGGCGGCGACACGAACGCGGCCAGCCCGGCCGAGCCTGACTACCAAGACTGCCTCGGGAGCCCGCAAGCGCCCGGCGGCACGTGCGACGACTGCGGCGGCGGCGGTGGCGGCGGCATCGTCTCGGTGCTCTCGCGCAGCTCGACCTTCGCGTCGGGCGCGAGCTTCGACGTGTCGGGCGCGATCGGCGGCACCTGCGCGGTCTGTCACGGCGAGGCCGGCGGCGGCGCCGGTGAGCTCCAGCTCGACGGCGCGTACGTCGGCGAGATCTGCGACGGCTACGACAACGACTTCGACGGACGCATCGACGAGAGCACCGGCAACGTCACGTGCGGCCTCGGCGCGTGCGCGACGTCGATCCCCGAGTGCACCTCGGGCTCGCCGACCGCGTGCATGCCGGCGACCACCGACGCGACGTGCACCGCCGCGCGCGACTCGGCGCGACCGCGGATCGCCGTCATCCTCGACACATCGGGCTCGATGCTCGGGAACCTCGCGGGCTATCCGACGTTCGGCGACGGATCCGTCGATCATCCGGGCCTCGATCTCGATCACAACGGTGCGACCGACGACTCGCGCCTCTATCTCGCGCGCACCTCGCTCGATCAGGTCATCAGCGCCTACCCGGAGATCGACTTCGCGCTCGCGCGCTATCACCAGGACGAGGGACAGGTCGCTCTCGGCACGACGCCCGAGACGTACCGCGGCCGCTTCTGTCAGAGCGCCGTCTGGCTCGACTGCGCAGGCATCCCCGCGACGTACGACGACCCGACGTTCAACACGGGCGCGACGGCGTGCAACGTCCCGACGAGCCCGACGACCTCCGTCGCGGTCCCGTTCACGTACACCAACCGCGCATGCATCAACTACGCGGGCAGCTGCGGCGGTCCGCGGCGCGGCGCCGACATCCTGATGGGCTTCGGCTCGCGCACGCGCGATCTCGTGCGTTGGCTCGACGGGCGCGAGACGCACTTCGATCCGTCCACGACGCCGGGCGACTACTGCATGCACGCCGAGGGCGGCGACTGCGAAGTGCGCGCGGCCGGACCGACGCCGCTCGCGGGCTCGCTGCAAGCCGTCGAAGACTACGTCGTGCCGATCCGCACGACCGACGCCCAGTCGGCGTGCCGCAGCTACACGGTCATCCTCGTGACGGACGGAGCGGAGAGCTGCAACGGCAATCCCGCGACGGCAGCCGGTCATCTCTTCACCGTGAACGGGATCCAGACGTACGTGATCGCGGTCAGCGTGCTCCCTTCGGAGGAAGCGTCGCTCAACGCGATCGCGGTCGCAGGCAGCGGCGGTACCCGCACCACGGCGACGTTCGTTCGCGCACCGGGCGACCTCGTCCCCGCGCTCACGTCGATCATCGAGGGCTCGGTCCACACGGAGCGCTGCAACGGGCTCGACGACGACTGCGACGGCCGCATCGACGAGGACTTCCCCTCGCTCGGGACGGCCTGCCACGACTCCGCGCACGGCGTCTGTCAGTCGACCGGTCACTTCGTGTGCACGACCGATCAGCTCGCCACGCAGTGCAACCTCGACATGCCCGGCGTCGCGGCCGGCACCGAGGTGTGCAACGCGATGGACGACGACTGCGACGACGCGATCGACGAAGGCCTCACGTGCACTGGCGTCGTCTGCGTGCCGAGCGGCGCCGAGGTCTGCGACGGCGTGGACAACGACTGCAACGGCCTGATCGACGAGACCGATCCGGCCATCGGCACCGCGTGCGGCGAGACGATGGGCATCTGCATGCCCGGCACGATGCGCTGCGTGGCGGGCATGCTGCGCTGCATCGGCGGCGTCGATCCGCGGCCCGAGGTCTGCAACGGCCTAGACAACGACTGCGATGGTGTCGGCGACGACATGGCGCCCTGCCCGACGACCTCGGCTTGCATCGGAGGCGCATGTCGCCAGCAGTGCAGCCCGGACGCGGAGTTCGCGTGCCCGCCCGACTTCGAGTGTCGGATGGAGCCCGGCGTGGCGGGCACGTTCTGCGTGCCGACGCTGTGCGCGACGTGCACGGCGACGCAGATCTGCCGCGACGAGACGTGCGTCGATCCGTGCATGGGCGTCTCGTGCACGGCGCCGCAGACCTGCGTCGCGGGCAACTGCGTCGACTGCAATCGCACCGGCTGTACCGGCGGCCAGCTCTGCGTCGCCGGGATGTGCCAGGCCGATCGCTGCGCAGGCGTGAGCTGCCAGGTCGTGGACGCGTGCATCGACGGACGCTGCCAGCTCGCGTGTGGCCCGGGAGATTGCCCCGACGGCCAGCGCTGCTCACTCACCGGCGCCTGCGAGGCGGATCCGTGCGCGGACGTGACGTGTGGCTCGGGCACCTACTGCGACGAGGGCACCTGCCGCCCGAACCCGTGTCGCGGCACGACGTGTCCCGCCGGCCAGACGTGTGCGGCCGAGATGGGCTGCATCGCGAGCCCGTGCATCACGACGCACTGTCCGACCGGTCGCACGTGCGTGGTCGGAGATCGAGGTGACCCGCAGTGCTCGCTGACGATGCCTCCGCCGCCGGTGGTGACGCCGGATCGCTGGCTCGCCGCGGGCGGCGCGTGCTCCGTTTCGCGCGGGCCCGGAAGCCTCGTCGCGTTGGCCATGGTCGCGCTCGCGGCGCTCGCGCGTCGTCGCCGGGGAGCGCGTCGATGAAGCGCGTTCTCTTCGCCGCGGTGGCCTTGCTCGGCGGCTGCTCGGTCGAGCCCTACTGCTTCAACTGCACCGACAACGTGACCGACGGCAGCACCGTCGACGCCGGTCACGATGCCGCGCTCGATGCGCGCGCTCTCCGTCTCGGCGCGACCGACGCCGCAGCGTGTGTCGCGCCCGACGGAAGCGTCGAGCTCTGCAACCAGATGGACGACGACTGCGACGGCATCGTCGACGAGACGTTCGATCTGCAGAACGATCCGAGCCACTGCGGCAGCTGCAACATCCAGTGCCGTTTCCCGAACGCGAACGTCACCTGCACGATGGGAGCGTGCATGGTCGGCGATTGTCTGCCGGGCTACGTGGACGTCGATCGCGTTCCGGGCTGCGAGTACATGTGCCCCGTCTTCCCGGTCGTGGCCGAGGACTGCAACGGGCTCGACGACGACTGCGACGGCATGATCGACGAGGCGGCCGGTCTGCCGACACCGCCCACGGGTCTCTGCCGCACGACCCCCGGCACTCCGTGCGCCGGCGTGACCGCGATCTGCGCGACACGCTCGGGACACACGACGTGGTTCTGCGACTACCCGGCGACCGTCGAGTTCGATCCCTCGATCCCCAACGGCATCGCGCTCGAGGAGACGCGCTGCGACGGACACGACGGCGACTGCGACGGCGTGCCGGACGACTCGTTCACGACGCTCGGCACGGACTGCGACAACGGCATGCACGGCGCGTGTCGTGATGCGGGGCACGTCGCGTGTGACCCGACCGATGCGACGACGACGACCTGTGATCTGAGCGTGCTGCCCGATCCGGTGCCGGGCGCGCCCTCGATGGAGCTCTGCAACGCGGTCGACGACGACTGCGACGGCATCGTCGACAACTCGAGCCCGAGCGATCCGGCGCGCGTGATCGACGACATGGTCCACGTGGTGCGCGGCGGCCTCGACTTCTACGTGTATCGCTACGAGGCGAGCCGACCGGACGCGACGAGCACGGCGCAAGGCGTCGCGACGGGACGCAGCTGCTCGGACGCGATGAGCGTTCCATGGACGCACGTGTCGTTCACCGAGGCGACGGCCGCCTGCACGGCCGCCGGTCATCGCTTGTGCACAGCCGCCGAGTGGCAGGCTGCGTGCGCGGGCGCGTCGGCGACGGCGTATCCGTATGGCGCGACCTACGCGCCGCTCACGTGCAACGGCGGCGATCGGATGACGTCGCCCGCGCAGCTCCCGACGGGCTCGCTCAGTGCGTGCACCACGAGCGACGGCGCGCTCGACATGAGCGGCAACGTGAAGGAGTGGACCAACGATCGTCAGGGCATGACGGGCTCGGGCACGCCGATCTACGTCGTCCGCGGCGGCTCGTTCGAGTCCCCCGAAGATGGTCTCACGTGCCAGACGACGCTCTCGCAAGCGACGAGCGACACGCTGCTGCCGAGCCTCGGCTTCCGCTGCTGTAGCTCGACACCGCCGTAGCGATGCCTGGTCGCGCCGGCGTCGCGCTCCTCGCGCTCGCGCTCTCGGCGTGTGCCGAGCACCACGTGGTGGACGACGTCCCGTTCCGCGGATCGTGCATCGCCGTGTACTCCGATTGCGGGCCGCGGACCGGATGGCGGCTCTGGGGCGAGAGCAGACGAACGTGCACCGACGCCCAACTGTCTCTCTCGTGCGGCGAGACGGCGACCGCGCGGAGCGGCGACACCTACGAGTGTCGCTGCGGCGCATCGCGCTGAGCCAGAGAGCGAAGCGTCTCTACCGGTGCGCCACGCCAGCGTCCGGCGGCGCGTGCGCTGGCGTGAGCGTCTCGGTGTGCCCATCGGCGAAGATGGCGACGGC
>CAYSCF010000387.1:0-6195 GCA_964429305.1 uncultured Sandaracinaceae bacterium
TGTCGAGCTGCAGGTTCGACTTGTCGAGAAGTCGCATGACGATCTTCTCGCCCCAGATCGTGGGCAAGCACGACACGCGGAAGTCCATCTCGCGCCCCTTGCCGAGCTTGAGCTTGATGCGTCCGTCCTGCGGCAAGCGGCGCTCGGCGATGTCGAGCGAGCTCATGATCTTCATACGCGACGCGATCGCGTTCTTGAGCTTGAGCGGCGGCGCCATCTCTTCGATGAGCACGCCGTCGACGCGGTAGCGCACGCGCAGCTTGCGCTCGTACGGCTCGATGTGGATGTCGGACGCGCGCTTCTTGATCGCGTTCAGAAGGATCGCGTTGCAGAGGCGGATGACGGGCGCATCGGAGCCGGCGCGCTCGAGATCGCCGACGTTCATCTCTTCTTCGTCGCCCGCGACCTCGACCTCGCCCTCCTCGAAGCCCTCCATGATCTGGTCGTAGGAGATCTCGGGAGAAGCGTTGTAGTACTTCTCGATCGCCTTCTGGATCGCGCCTTCCGCCGAGACGACGGGCTCCACGTTGAAGCCGGTCAGGAACTTCACGTCGTCGATCGCGTGCAGGTTCGACGGATCGGCCATCGCGAGGATGAGCGTCGAGCCCGAGCGCGACACGGGGATGACCTTGTGGCGCTCGCAGACCTCTTGCGAGACCAGCTTCCGGACGTCGGGCTCGATCTCGTACTCCTCGAGATTGATCGACTGGACGCGATACTGCTGGCTGAGGAAGTCGGTGATCTCTTGATCGGAGATGTACCCCATGCGCGCGAGCTGGAAGCTCAGCGAGGTGTTCCCCTTGCGCGACTCGTCCTGGGCCGCTCGAAGCTGCGTCAGGCTGATGAGCTTCTCTCGGACGAGAAGCTCTCCCAGGCGATTGCTCATTCCCTACTTCTCCTTGCTCGACGAGGCCCGGATCGTCGTGGAAAGATCCGGTCAGTGTCAATGACGACAGCGTGATCGGATCCATGAGCTTCTTCACAGATCTCGGTGGCGGTCGGTTGCGTCGGGCGCGTGCGCTCGAGGCGTCGGGCGACTTCCGCGGTGCAGCGTCGGTGTACGCCGAGCTCTCGATGTTCGTGGAGGCCAGCAAGTGCCTGATCCACGAGGGCGAGAAGGCCTCGACGCTCGAATCACGGCTCGGCGCGTGGATGGACGCGGCGCGCGTGCTCCCCGAGGACGCGATCGAGGCCCTGCGCGAGGTCGACGTCAAGATCGGGCGCGCGATCCTGCAGCATCTGCGACCGACGGGCGTCGCGGGCAACGCGGAGAAGCGTCAGCTCACGGATGCGGCCGAGCGGCTCGAGCGCGCCGAGCAGTGGCGCGATGCGGCCGACGCCTGGGAGCTGCTCGGTCGACGCGAGGATCTCGCCCGATGTCTCGAGATGGGCGGCGAGGTCGAGCGCCTCGAGCGCGTGCTCACCGAGCAGAACGCGACCGACGCGACGCAGGATCGGATCCGTCGTCTGCTCTCCGAGCACGATCTCGCGCTCGCGCTCGGCCAGCGCTCCGCGGCGCGACGCGCGCTGAAGGAAGCGAGCGATCTCGCGCCGAGCGATGCGTCTCTGCGTGCGTCGCTGCGACGCCTCGAGGAGCGCGCGGTGAAGGGCGCGGTGCTGCGTCTCGCGCTGCCGGATCGCACCGTGCGCGTGGTCGGCAAGCTCCCGGTCGTGCTCGGACGCGCCGAAGCGGACGTGTCGCTGCGCGGTGGGTCGGTCTCTCGTCGGCACGCAGAAGTCGCCTACGAGGAAGGGCGATTCGTGCTGCGCGATCTCGGCAGCCGCAACGGCACGCTGATCGCGGGCGTCGTGCTCTCGCGCGCGATGCCGATCGAGGGCGTGCTCGAGGTCGGGCTGGGCGACGATGTCGCCGTCTTGCTCTCGCCGTCCGGGCTCTCGCTCCAGATCGAGGTCGTGCGCGGGCTCGATCGCGGTGAGGTGGTGCACGTCGGCGCGGGCGCGGTGGAGCTCCCCGATCTCGGAATCGGCGTACGCTTCGAGGCAGAGCGCACGGTCGTCGAATCGCGGATCGAGCGCGTGGTGCTCGGGGAGCGTCCGGTCTCCGAGGTCGAGCTCCTGATCGGTGACGTGCTCACGATCGCGGGACGGCGCGTCGAGGTGATCGCGTGAGCGTGTGGTCGCGCCTGCGCGGCGTGCTCGGAGGAGAATCGCCGCCTGCGCCAGTGCCCGTCGCGCCGGTCGCGCCGCCGACGGTGCGCGCGAAGACGGCGCTCGACGATCTCTCGGAGCTCGCGGACAAGGCGTCGCGCGACGAGGACGTGGTCATCGCCAAGTTCGAGCGAGTGTGCGCAGACGGCCAGGAGTCCGAGGCGCTCGACGTCGCGCGGCGCCTGCTCGCGCACGTGACGCTTCCGACCTTCGCGCTGCGCGTGGCCGAGCGGCTCGACATGCGCGGCGACGAAGAGGCGGCGACGACCGTGCTCGCGCCGCTGCTCGCGCTACCGACGGCACCGCTCGATGCGTGGATGCTCGCGGCCGAGATCGCCGAGCGACGCGGCGACGACGTGACGGCCCTCGCGCACTACGAGCGCGTCGTGGCGCGCGACTTCGCCTATCCGCGCGCGAGAGAGCGTGCGCTGCGCTTGGCGGAGGCCGCCCGTGGCCAGCGCGACGTCGATGGGGGCGCGACGCTCATGGGCGCGGGCAATGCACGCGGGCGCTTCCGGATCCTGCACGAGCTCGGGCGTGGCGGCGCTGGCACGGTGTTCCTCGCCGAGGACGTTCCGCTCGCGCGCAAGGTCGCGCTCAAGATCTACCAGCGTCGCGGCCGCGCCGATCGCGCGCGCTTGCTGCACGAGGCGCGGGTGCCGACGCTGCTCGCGCATCCTTCGGTGATCCGTGTGCTCGACGTCGAAGAGAACGTGATGGGCATCGCGATGGAGCTGACGCCGCGGGGCTCGCTGCGCGGCGAGATCACGCGCGGGACGCTCTCGCCCGAGCGCATCGCCGCGATCACGCGCGAGATCGCGGCGGCGCTGCTCCACGTGCGGACGGCGGGCTGGGTGCATCGCGACGTGAAGCCGTCGAACATCCTGCTGCGCGACGACGACCGCGTCGTGCTCACCGACTTCGGCATCGCGGCGAAGATCGGTGTCGCGGGCGCCCCGGGCGAGGGCTCGGTCGGCTTCATGCCGTCCGAGCAACGCAAGGGCGCGCAGGCGGCGACGAGCATGGACGTGCACGCGCTCGGCATGACGATGCTCGAGATGCTCGCGCCGCACGGCGATGCGCTCGAAGCGATCACCACGCTCGCGCGCGCCGCGACGCGGAAGGACCCGGGCGCGCGCCCTCCGCTCGAGCGATTCGTGTCCGTTCGATGAAGGGCCGCCGCGCTCACGGCATCGACCTGCTGCGCCTTCTCGCGGCCGTGCAGATGATCTCCGGCCACACGATCGATGCGCTGATCGCGCCGGAGCATCGCGTCGGCCTCGCGTGGACGAACTGGACGATCCTGCGCGGGCTGACCGCCGTCGCGTTTCTGTTCGCCTCCGGCGTGTCGTTCGCGATGGTCGCGGCGCAGAGCCCCGAGCGGCGCAGTTCCCGCGTGAAGCGCGCGCTGACGTTGATCGCGATCAGCTATGCGCTGCATCCGCCGGTGCAGTCTTGGCGCGACTTCTTCGCCGTCGACGTGCTCGCGTGCATCGGCGTGACGCTGCTCGTGCTGGAGGCCCTCGCGCGCGTCTCGGTGCGCGGCTTCGGCGTGTCGAGCGGCGTGCTCGGTGTGCTCGTGATCGCGGCCGCGCCGCTCGCGGCGCCGATCGTCCCGTCGGGCTGGGCGATGCCGCTGCTCGACTACCTCACGAAGAGTAGCGGCTCGTTGTTCCCGTTGCTTCCGTTCTCGGGCTTCGCGCTTCTCGGCGGTAGCATCGGCACGATCGCGCGACCCCGCGATCCGGGCATGAGACCGACGTGGATGCTCGCGCTCGCGTCGGTGCTGCTCGCGATCCTCGCGGGCATCTCGTCGATCGCGCTCCCCGAGCCGCCGCCCGAGACGTACTACGCGTGGCCGGCTGCCTCGTTCGCGCGCATCGCGACCGTCGTCGGCTTCGCGACGGCGCTCACCGTGGCGACGCTGCGTGTGCAGGAGCTGCCCAAGTGGATGACGACGCTCGCAGGCGAGACGCTGTTCTTGTACGTCAGCCACCTGCTCACGCTCTACGTCGCAGGAATCGGGCTCGTGCACTGGCTCGGTGGCTCGCTCTCGCTCGCCGCATCCATCGCTGTGGCGCTCGCGTTGATCGTGGCCTGCTCGCTCGCTGCGCTGGCATGGGCGCGGCGCGCGAAGACGCGCGTCTGATCACGCGCATTGGATCGGCTGTTGCTCTGCAGTGCCAGCGGCGCTCGTTGGCGCGCGCGAAATGCCTACCTTGTCCAAAAGCCCGTCATCGCCGCTCGGCTCGGAGCGCCCCACTTGGTACAACGGCGTCTCGTCGCGTGACCCCGTCGCCACCGCCGCGGTCAGCCCGATCATGGCCGGTCGCTACCGCGTGCACAGCGTCCTGGGCGAGGGCGGAATGAGCATCGTGTACGGCGCGTTCGACGTCCTGCTCGAGCGGAACGTCGCGCTCAAGGTTCTCCGGCTGGATGCGAATCTCGATGCGCCGACCCTGACGCGCGAGGCACGCGTGCTCGCCGCGGTTCGTCATCCCAACGTCGTGACCGTCTACGGTCTGCACGCGGACAACGAGGTCGAGGGGCGGGCCGCACCGTTCTTCGTGATGGAGCTCGTCGCGGGGACGACGCTCAGCAACTTCGTCGCGGACCGGCGACCGGACATCCGCGGCGTGCTCACGCTTCTCGAGCGCGCAGCCGCAGGCATCGATGCGATCCACGCGGTCGGCCTCGTGCACGGCGACGTGAAGCCCGCGAACGTCCTGGTGGAGGACGACGGAACCGTGAAGGTCGCCGACATGGGCCTGGTCCCGCTGCTCGAGCGCATGTGCCCCGGCGAGATCCTGGGCACGCCGGCGTACATCTCGCCCGAGCGCGCGACCGGGACCGTGCTCGAGCCGCACCTCGGCCCGCGCAGCGACGTGTACTCGTTCGCATGCAGCGCGATGGAGCTGATGACGGGCTCGCCGCCCTTCGTGGCGGAGTCGACTGCGGGTGTGCTGGTCGCGCAGGCGATCTCGCCGCCGCCGAAGGTGAGCGAGAGGAGCGCGCTCGCGCCTTCGTTCGACGCGCCGTTCGAGCTCGCGCTGGACAAGCGACCGGCGGTTCGACCCGAGAGCTGCACGGCGTTCGTCGCGCTCCTGCGCCGCGCGGCCGAAGGAACCGACGCGGCGGGTCGCGCGCTGCGGATCTTGATCGTCGACGACGACGGCGACGCGCGCGATCAGCTCGCGCATTCGTTGGGCATGCACTTGCCGGGCGCGTCCATCGCGTCGGCCTCCGACGGGACCGCGGCGCTCGGCGCGCTCGACGACCCGCCCGACGTCGTGTTGTTGGATCTGAGCATGCCGGGCCTGAGCGGCATCGAGGTCGCGGCGCAGGCACGACGCCTGGCCCCGAAGGCGACGATCATGGTCGTCACGGGCCACGGATCCGGCGCCGAGTGGTCCGAGGCCCGAGCCCTCGGCGTGCGCCGCTTCTTCGTCAAGCCCGTTCCCGTTCGCGATCTCGTCCGGGCGATCGAAGAACGGCTCGATCCAGCGACGGAGTGAACGTCTACGGCTCGGTCGGCGGCAGCGGCTTCAGGAAGATGCGGCCGAGCGGGACCTCGACTGCATCGAACGGCGGAATGCGCGCCGTCATCGTGTCGTCGAAGACGCCGACCTCGACCCAGCCACCATCGCGCAGCTCGAGCGCGGTGAGGGTGCGTGCATCCGGATCGACGAGCCAGTAGTGCCGAACCCCGTGCTCTGCGTATAGCCGGCGCTTCACGACGCGATCGCGTCGGACGGTCGACGGGCTCTCGATCTCGCAGACCCAGTCGGGCACGACCTTGAACGGCCGCGCATGGGGATCGAGCAGCCTCTCGCGCCGCCATCCCGAGAGATCCGGGCGCACGACGTCGTGGCGCGAGAGCTCGACGTCGACCTCGACGAAGAGGTACCAGCCGCCCGGGCCTCCGAAGCCGTCGTCGTCGTCGAACGGACCGCCGACGAATCGACCGAGCGCTCGCTGGATCTTCGAGTGCGCGGGTCGCGGCGCGGGCAGGGCTTCGATGACGCC
>CAYSCF010000388.1:0-6140 GCA_964429305.1 uncultured Sandaracinaceae bacterium
GTCCGCGCCGTCCTGCTCGATCACGACCACGCGCTTCTTGATCTCGCCGATGCGCAGGATGCCCACGTTCGGCTGGCTGATGATCGCGCCGCCGACGAGGTTGCCCTTCTTGCCGGGGTTGCTGACCGAGAACGTGCCGCCCGTGATGTCGTCCGGCGTGAGCACGCCGTCGCGCGCGCGCTTGGCCACTTCGTCGATGCCCTTGGCGAGGCCACGCACCTTGAGGTTGTCGGCGTTCTTGATCACCGGCACCACGAGGCCGCGGTTCGTCTCGACCGCGAGGCCGAGGTTCACGTCGGCGAGCTGCACGTACGCGTCGTCGAGCACGCGCGAGTTCATCACGGGGAACTCGCGCAGCGCGCGCGCGACTGCGGCCGCGACGAACGAGAGGAACGTGAGGCTCACTCCGTCCTTCTTCAGCGCGTCCTTGTTCGCTTCGCGGAGCATGTGCGTCTTCTGCAGATCGCACTCGGCGAACGTCACGACGTGAGGCGACGTGAGCTTGCTGTAGACCATGTGATCCGCCGTCAGGCGGCGGATGCGATCGAACGGGATGACCTTGTCACCCGGCTTCGGCTGGTACGGGCGCACCTTGTACGCGCCGTAGCCCTGCGGCGTGACGAGCTTCAGCGCGTCGGCCAAGCCGGGCGAGCTGACACCCACGGCGGTCGGGCGCGGGGCGGCCGCGACGGGCGCAGGAGGAGGCGTCGCGGGATGCGCAGCGGGGCTGCCGGCCTTGAGCACGTCGTCGCGCGTGACCACGCCGCCCTGACCCGTGCCGACCACGTGCTTGATGTCGATGTCCATCTCGCGCGCGAGCTTGCGGACCGACGGTGACGCACGACCTCCATCGTCGTGCGCTTCGGCCGCCGGAGCGGACGCAGCCGGAGCGGACGCAGCCGCGGGCTTGGCCACCGACGCCGACGCCGTCTCGTCGATCTCGCAGAGCTTGCCGCCCACGGGAACGACGTCGTTCTCCTTGGCGAAGAGCTTCGTGATCACGCCGCCCACGGGCGCAGGCACCGGGCTGTCGGTCTTGTCCGTGAGGATCTCGACGACCATCTGCTCACGCTCGACGCGATCGCCTTCGCGCACGAGCCACTTGCCAACGGTACCCTCGAGCACACTCTCGCCGAGCGAGGGCATCGTCACCACGGTCGCCATTCGTTTCCTCCGCCGGAAAAGGCTGGGCTCGCATACCAGAGGCAGACCTGCCTTTCAATGAACGGACGCGTCCGCGAATGTCGATTCGATGCATCCTCGTTCGTCCTCGGATCGAAGGAGGCCCCGAATGGCCAAATACTTGTTGCTCCTGGGTGGTGCCGATCTGGACAAGCGCAGCGGAAACATCGCCGGTCCCATTCTCGCCCGATATTTCTCGTGGATGCGCGAGGTCGAAGCCAAAGGCCAGATGGTCGGCTCGCACAAGCTGCACGACAAGACCGGCGCGCGGCTCTCGGTTCGCGGCGGCCAAATCGTCGAAGCGCCGTTCGTGGAGAGCAAGGAGGCGATCGGCGGCCTCTTCGTGATCGAAGCGGCCTCGCTCGCCGAGGCGACGAACATCGCGCGCAGCTGTCCGGTGCTCGACCTGCAGAACGGAACGATCGAGATCCGACCCATCGAGGAAGTGAACCGTCCTGCGACCTGATCTTCCGGCAGACGTGCTCGCGCGGTGCCTCGGCGCTCGCCATCGCGCGATCGTCGCGGCACTGCTCGCGCGCTTCGGCCCGCGCGAGCTCGATCGCATCGAGAACGGCGTGGCCGAGGCTTCGCTGCGCGCGATGGAGCGCTGGCCCCGAGCGGGCATACCGACCGATCCCGAGGGCTGGCTCGTGCGCACCGCCCACAACGCGATCGTCGACGAGCTGCGTCGCGATGCGCGCCTGACAGCGTGGTCACCGGCCGCGCACGATCGAATCGCGAGCGCGCCCACCACCGTCGACGACGAGCTCGCGGTCGTGTTCCTGTGCGCGCACCCGAGCCTGCCGCGCCCGGCGCAGATCGCGCTGACGCTGAAGGTCGCGTTCGGCCTGAGCGTGCCCGCCATCGCGCGCGCCTTCCTCAAGGGCGAGCGGGCGATCGCGCAGCGCATCGTGCGCAGCAAGCAGAAGCTGCGCGACGAGAACGTCCGATTCGAGCTGCCCGACGAGAGCGAGCTACCCACGCGGCTCGACGCGATCCTCGACGTGCTCCACGTCGCGCTCGCCGAGGCGCAGGCGCCGACCGAAGGCACGCTGGCGGTCGATGCCGACCTCGCGAACGAGACGCTCCGTCTTTCGCGCTTGCTCGCCCAGGCTACGCGCACGTCGAGCCCGACCGTGCACGCGTTCCACGCGATCGCCTGCTTCCACGTCGCGCGTGCGCCCGCGCGGCTCGCCGACGACGGCAGCCTGCTCCTCTTGCCCGAGCAGGATCGAGCTCGCTGGGATCGCGACCGGATCGTCGAAGGCTTCGCGGCGCTCGATCGCGCGGCACGGGGCGATCGGGTCACGCGCTTTCACCTCGAGGCGGGCATCGCGGCGACGCACGCGGCTGCGACGTCGTTCGCTTCGACGGACTGGCCCCAGATCGCCGAGCTCTACGACGCGCTGTTCACGCTCGTGCCTTCGCCCGTGGTCGCCGTCGGACGCGCCTTCGCGATCGCGATGTGCCAGGGCGCGGATGCTGGCATCGCGGCTCTCGATGCCATCGCCGATCGCGAGGTCGTGGAGCGCTATCCCTACGCGCTCGCCGCCTATGCGGATCTGCACGCATCCGCCGGTCGTCTCGATCGCGCGCGCGAGCACCTCGACCGTGCCCTTCGCTTCCAGACGGCCGCGCCCGAGCGCGCGCTGCTCGTGCGCAAGCGCGCCAGCCTCGGCTGAACGAGATCAGCTCGCGGGCAGCGCGGCGATCGCGGCCAGCACTTCGTCGCAGTGCACGCCCGGATCGACGTCGGGCCACACGTTGGCGATGTGCCCGCTCGCGTCGACGAGGAACGAGACGCGCGACTCGATGCCGACGTGCACCGGCACGCCGTACGCCGTCGCCGCCGTGTTCTCCGGATCGGCGAGCAGATCGAAGGGCAGGTGCTGCGCGTCGTGGAAAGAGAGATGCGACTGCACGTCGTCGGCAGAGATGCCGAGCACGACCGTGCCCGTCGCCTGCAGGCGATCCCACGCGTCGCGGAACGCACACGCCTCGTGCGTGCAGCCCGGCGTCGCATCGCGCGGATAGAAATAGACGACGACCGGATGACCGCGATACTCGGCGAGCGTGCGCACGCGGCCGCTCTGATCCTGCAGCATGATCGCCGGCGCCTCGCTGCCGACCGCCGGCATGCCGGCCGGCGCGGTCGACGCAGTCGATGCCGTCGTGCCTTCGCTCGACGAGGTCGACGACGTCGACGAGCCACACGCCCCGAGGAGCGCGAACGTGAGAGCGATCGAGAGAGACGTGCGCATCGCCCGGGTATGGAATGAATCGGGCCCTTCCGCACGTCGACCTCCCGCATGAGGCGGATCGCGTTCCTGCTCGCGATTCTGGGGCTCGCCGCCCCCGCCGCCGGTCAGCATCGGACACGCGAACGAGATCCCGCTCTTCGGATCGCGCGCGAGATCGACCGCCGCGTCGCCACCTTCCGCGCCTTCCGCAGCGAGGCCGTGCACGGCGAGTGGCGCGAGACGGCGCCGTGGGAGATCCGGACCGCGGATGCGTGCCTCGCCGCCGGCCGCATGTTGCCCATCGCCCCGTTCGCGACCGATCTGACGCCGATCCCCGCGCCCGTTCGCATCGACGGCCCGATCGAGGGCGTGTCGTTCCCGAAGGCGCGCGCGGGCGCCCCGCTCTACGTCGCGTGCGAGCTCGCCGTACGACTGCCTGCCGTCGCGCACGTCATGCGCGATCACCACGTGCACGAGGCCGTCGTTCTGTCGGCGTGGCGACGGCAGCCCCGCACCAGCTTCCACACGTTCGGCCTCGCGCTCGATCTCGCGCGCTTCACACGCGACGATGGCGCCGTGCTCGACGTCGAGCGCGACTTCGTGATCGATGCCGCGCATCCGACCTGCGAAGGCGTCGATCGCGCGCCGCAGACCGAAGTGGGCGCGGCACTGCGATCACTCGCATGCGATCTCGCCGACCGCGCCGGCCTCTCGACCGTGATCACCCCCGAGTACAACGAGGGTCACCGCGATCATTTCCACATCGACGTGCGACCGCACGACGCGCGCCTCTTCGTTCGGTGATCTCGGGGCTCGTGCGTCGAAGTGCGCATCATGCAAACCGGGCTCGAACCGGCGTCCAGTCGGTTACGTGCCGACCGCTCTACCACTGAGCTACTGCATGCTGCGCGCTTCGACGCACGAGCCGTGATCTACGAGAGACCTCGGTACGACTTGCCGGAGAACCAACCCTGCTTGCGCAACAGCGTCGCCAAGAAGGGGCTTCCGATCGAGACCCCGTGCACGAGCTCGGGCGTCGGCCGAAACAGCTCGACCCGATCGCGCGGGCGCGGCGCCGTCCATCCGGTGCGCACCGGATCGATCCCGACGAGACCGCACGCGAGCTCGACGGTGCTGCGCTCGCACGGCTCCAGGCCGAGCACGACGCGCCAAGGCTCGGGCAGGACGGCCGCGACCCGCACGTTCGGATCGCCGGTGTGGCCGACCGCCGCGTGCCACGCCGCGACGTCGCCCGCGATCAGACGCATCGCCTTGGGCACGCACATCCGGTCGACGATCTCGGCCGCGCCGAGCGAGTGGAGGAGCGCGATCCAGTGATCGCGCGCAGCGTTGAACGCGCCGGCGACCTGGTTCCATGTCGACGAGTCGTCACCGCGCGCGACGATCATGCGATCCCGATCGAACGGGCGCGCCGCATACTGCGCGTCCAGAACCGTCGCCGCCTCGCGCAGGACCTCGTAGCTGCGCGCGAGCAGCCGGCCACGCGCTTCTTCGTCGAGGCGTGCGAGCACGTCGGCCGAAGGATGCACGTGCGCGATCGCGTAGAACGACGCGTGCGGATCGCGCATGCAGCGCGCGAGCAGCATGCGCGCGATCTCGTCGAACGCCTTCTGCTGGCCCGACACCGTGAACGTCGAGCGCAAGCCGAGACGCGCGACCATGTACGCGACGAAGCACGCCGCCGACTCGCTCGCGAAGAAGTCCTCGCGAGAGAGATACGGCGCCATGCGCTGCTTGCCGATCCGCGTCAGCCGCGTCTTGACGATCTCGCGCACGAGCGATGCGAGCCGCTCTTCCATGCGGCGGAGCAGACGCCAGAGCTTGTCGTAACGTCGGCGCGACAGGCGCAAGCCCACCGCGCGACGCTCGGCGCGATCGAGACGATCCGCGAGGAAGTCGTTCTCCAGACGGCCCTTGCCGATCTCGCCCGAGATCCGATCGAGGAACGACGCGATCGCCTCCGGCGCGCTCGTGTCGAAGGGATCGATCGCGCGTGCCGACTCGAAGAGCTCGCGCGCGCGGCCCACCTGGCGATGCATGCCGACGGCCTGCGCCCAGTCCTGACGCATCGACGTGTAGCCGAGCCAGATCTTGCGCAACGATCGCGCCGACGCACGCACGAGCGTCGCATCCTCGACCGCATCGAGCCGGCCCGCGAGCAGGACGTGCACGAGATCGGCGACGTCCTCGGGACGGCGACGCTCGGAGATCGTCGTGTAGAGAGTATCGATGGTCATGGGTGTCTCCTCTTTCGAATCGCGAGCTCGACGGGATTCGAACCCGCACCGACGCGCACAGAGCGAGCAATTGGGAAACGCGCTTCCCTAGCGACCCGGGGGCTCCGTGCCATTCGGTGCATCCGCAACCCTGCCCGCACCTCACACCCCACCGAGATCCGATGGGTAGCAAGTCGCGCATCGCCTCTTACAGTCCGGCTCAGCCGTTTTCCGGTGCTCTTCCTCTCGAGCTCCGAGCTCGCACCGAAGCACTGCAGTGCTCGTGCCGAGTCGACTTCTCGCGCGATCCGCACGGCGGCTTCGTTCGATCATGCTCCATTCGTATCGTCTCTATCTCATGGGATAGGACACCGACTCCCGCGCTCGCGCGATCGGCTCCGGAGGGACGCCGTGCGCGTGACATGATCGCGCGCATGCGATCCATCGCGCTCGCGCTCTACCCTCTCGCTCTTCGTCGTCT
>CAYSCF010000389.1:0-1724 GCA_964429305.1 uncultured Sandaracinaceae bacterium
ACGTCGACCTCGACGAAGAGGTACCAGCCGCCGGGCCCGCCGAAGCCGTCGTCGTCGTCGAACGGACCGCCGACGAAGCGTCGCAGCGCGCCCTGGATCTTCGAGTGCGCCGGTCGCGGCGCGGGTAGGGCCTCGACGACACCACCGAGGACCTCCGCCTTCACGCCATCGGCGAGCGCGAGCAGGGCCTCGTAGGTCGCGAGCTGCGGAGCGGCCGACATCACGGTGATTGTGACCGAGGACGTCTCTGGGCACCATCGCGGCGGAGGGTGACGGATGAAGGCGGTGAAGAAGAAGACGAGCGCGTGGATGGCGAAGGCGAAGGCCGAGAAGGACCTCGCGGCTGCGCGGAAGAAGGATCGCGCGAGCGAGCTTCTCGACATGATCGCGCGCCGCAAGACACGCATCCTGGAGGACTTCTACGACATCGGCGTGGCGCTCACGGAGCTGAACGACAAGCAGCTCTATCTCGCGCTGGGCTTCAAGAGCTTCGCGGAGCTCCTCGAGAAGCACGACGTGATGGGCTACTCGCAGGCCAAGCGCTTGATGACGGTCGTCGCGAAGATGCCGCGCGCCCAGGCCGTGAAGCTCGGCCAAGAGCGCGCCTACGCGCTGGTCGCATACACGTCGGCGACGCCCGAGGCGGATGATCCCGCCGAGCTGGCGAAGAAGGACGTGCTGATCGGCGGCAAGCCGATCTCGCAGGCGTCCGTGAGGCACCTCGCGAGCGCCACGAAGAGAGTGCGCGCGACGCGTCGTGCGAAAGAGCCGCCGAGCCAAGAGGAGCGGGCTGCGGCAGCGATGTTGCGCGCCGCGCGCCCCCGGATCACCGCAGCCATGAGCAAGCTCGGCATCGCGCGACCGAAGATCGAGACGCGCGGTTCGGACACGCTGATCGTGATCAGCGCCGCGCAGCTCGGGGCCATCGCCAAGAAGCGATGACGGCCCGACGTCGGGCTGTCCACGGCCCGACGTCGGGCAGAGGGGAGGTCAGAGGTCGAACTGGCCGACTTCCATGGGCGTCGGCTGGGAGCCGCTGCCCCAATCGGCGCTTCCTTCGGAACTGCCTACTACCGACAGAACGCCAGCGCGCGCCGCGGCCGCCATACTCGGTACGGTACCGCTGCCCCCCAGGCTTCGCGTCCACACCGGCTGGCCGCTATCCGCGTCGATCTGCGCGATGAACATGGCGGTGCCACCGATCGTCACGCTCCCGAAGGCCGTCGGGATCGTCGAGTTGTTCCCGCCGACCAGATAGACATTGTCGTCGTCCGACGAGGTCGCCCACATACGGAACTCCGTCCACGATGATGCTCGGCGAAGCGCAAGCGTCGCGCGATCGAGGCAAGCAACGAAGCCCGCGTGCCCGCTCGCCGTGCCAAAGTCGGCCTGGTCCTGGAAGCCGCTCAAGCAGTAGGCGTTCCGAGTCACGCCGATGCGCTCCACCTGTGTGGACGTGGAAATAGGCAAGCGGACGGCACGGACGAGGTGTCCGTCGGTCGTGTCGAGGACGGCGACCCCGAGGCCCCCGCCAGCAATCGGCGACCCGTCTCCGAAGTCGACGGGTCCAGCGTCGAGCGCCAAAGCGAAGACCGCCATGTTCGAGTCGGCCAGCTCAACCGCGACCTGCGGTTGCCTGGTGGTAGCGGCGGCGCCGAGTGCCCGGGTCCAACGTGGAGTCCCGCTCGAGTTGAGGACCGAGACGAGGTACGAGACCCCGCCAG
>CAYSCF010000389.1:1734-6102 GCA_964429305.1 uncultured Sandaracinaceae bacterium
CCGTAGGAAACCCCACCCACGTTCACGACACCGCGAACCTGACTCGTGAGCACGACGTCGCCATTCGTGGCGATCATCGCGCCGACTCCGAACTCGTACGGAACCTGGTACACCCATCGAGTGGCGCCGGTGAGCGCGTCCAGCGCGACGACGGCGTTTCCGGTGTGACCGGCCGGTGCGGTCAGCGTCGTGCCCCCAAAGTCCACCGAGCCGCCGAACGCTCCCGCAACGACGACCTGTCCGTCGCGCGCGTCGACCGACCCAGCGTAGTCCATCATTGGTCCCCCCGGTGTGTACGACCACTGGATGGCACCACTCGCGTCGAAGCTCATCACGAGCCAGTCGATTCCTCCTCGCGACGAGAACGTTCCATGTCCCAGGTCGGCCGTTGCGAGCTGACCAGACGCGAGCAAGCTGTCGTGGTCTCCGATCGCGACGTCGAAGAATGCGGTGCCGCCCGAGCCCGGCAGCCCATGACTCCAGCGTAGTCGCGGCGAGCAGCGCGCTCGGATACAGGCGGACTGAGGGCCGCAGGCGATCGATGCGGTCGGCCCATCGATCACGCCGTCGCAGTCGTTGTCGATGCCATCGCACACCTCGCTCGATGGGGTGGTCGGAACGCACATTGGAGAGTCCGCCACGAACGCATCCGAAGGTCGCCCTGCGTCGGCGCCGGCGTCGAGATCTGGACTACTCCAACAACGTGAGTCGTCGCGACAGTACCAAGCGGTCGGGCACTCCGGAGCACCCGAAGGATGGCCGGGATTCGTGCAGGGATAGACGCCCTCCGGCACGCTCGAATGGCACGCGGTGAGCAGCATGGCGGAGAGGGCAAGGTGCGCTACGGATCGTTTCGGCATGACTTCCCTATCGGTTCGAGCGATCGACCGTTGCGTAGGGTCACTCGACGATGATCAGGCCCGCCATCCCGGGTGGCGCGCCGTCGTCGGAGCCGTGGTTCTCGCACCAGTAGCCATAGCGGCCGGCGTGCGCGAACGTGAACGAGGTCCGCGTGCCGCTCGTGATCGGCGTGTCGCTGGGCGAGCAGCTCGCGGCGCGCAGTGGGTGTAGTGGGCTGTTGGCGATCGAGAGGGTGGTGCCCGCGCGGATGCGGATGCACGGGGTCGCGTAGCGATAGTTGTCGCCGCTCGCGCCGCTTCCGGCCGTGCCGATCGCGATGCCGCTCGTCGTCGCGGTGTCGTCGATCGCGCTCGCGGTCGTGCAACCAGCGTAGCCCTCGGCGCACACCGCGCCTCCATCGGCGGCGGCTGCGTCGATCGACGGCGGCGCATCGTTGCCCGCGTCGGGAGATGCACTGTCGCGTGGCGCGGCGGGGCTGCCGCACGCGGTGAGCAGAGCGAACGACGCGAGCAACGCGCGCAAGCGACCCCCAGTCAGTCGACGATGATCATCCCGGCCATGTGCTCGCCCGCGTTCGTGCCATGGGCCAGGCAGTAGTAGCCGTAGTGGCCCGCGTGATCGAAGGTGAACGTGCTCGCGGTCGGTGCCGCGAGGATGGGGCTGTCGGCGGGAGAGCAGCTCGCCGCGCGGAGCGGATGCGTCCCGCTGTTCTCGATGGTGACGCTCGTCCCGGCCCGGATACGGATGCACGGACGGTCGTAGCGATACGCGGGGTCCGCGAGCGTGCCGCCGATCACGGAGATGGCGATCGGCTCGGTCACCATCGTGTCGTCGGTGGCCGTCACCAGCGTGCAGCTCGCATAGCCCTCGAGGCAGTCCGAGGGGCCGGAGTCGATCCGGACGTTCGCGTCCGTGCCGCCGTCACGACGCCCGACACCGGTGTCGACGGCGCCGAGTCCGCCGTCGTTCTGCGCAGTCGAGCCGCCGCAGGCGCCGAGCAGGCCGAGGAGGCAGGCAATGGCGAGAGGACGAATCATTCGACGATGATCAGCCCCTTCATTCCGAATCCCGCGTGGACCATGCACTGGTAGCCGTAGTTGCCGACGGCAGTGAAGGTGTACGCCCCTCCCGTCGTGGACGCAGTCGTGGGCACCGGGCTCGATGTCGGCGAGCACGATGCGTTGATGAGCGGATGCACCGTCGATCCGGGGAGCGTCACCATCGTGCCAGGATGAATGCGGATGCACGGTGGGTCGTAGGTGAAGCCCGTTCCGAAGCCGATCGTGACCGCGGTATCGCCGGTGTGATCGACCACGCCCGCTGCGCCACAGACCGCGAAATCCATCCCGCATCCCGGCACCGTGTTCGCGTCGACGTTCGCGTCCGGCGTGCTGTGGCCGGCGTCGTCGCCGCCGTCCAGCCCCACGGGGCCCGTGTCGTGGCCGCCATCGACCGTCGGGGTGACGAAGGCGTCGGTGCCGCCGTCGGTGCCCGGGCCGGGGCCGGAGTCCGTGGACGAGGTGTTGTTGCAGCCTGCCAGGGCGAGAACGGCGGCGAAGAAGACGGAGCAGCGCATGGAGCCTCCACGAGTCGGAAGAGAAATAGAGAGACGCGAGGGTGCGAGATCGCACGCGCCGGGTCAACTCCACGGTACGCAACAAAAGGACTGACACGTCAGTCCAGTGCATGTGCTAGGTAGCCCGCCGTGAGCGAAACGGCGGCGTTGGCTGTCTCTCTTCGGGCTTCCGCAGCCTTCTTTCGGCTGGAAGGCGCGCTGGCGCCTTTCGTCGCACTCGATCTCGTGGCGCGCCTCTCGACGAGCGCGCCCTCGATCAGGAAGCGGCTCCTCGGCAGGGCGCTCACGGCGCTCGGCGGCGGGCTCTCGCTGCGGACGCCCATCGCCGACCCACGCGCCGGGGCGCGCTTGGCGTGGGCGACGCTCGCGGGGATGAGCCGCGACCGCATCGAGGTGCTCTCGCTCGACTTCGCGCGCGACGAGGTTCTGCGGTCCATCCGGCCGGAGGCGCAGCGGCTGCTGTCTCGCGCGCAATCGGACGGCGCACGCACGATCCTCGTGAGCGACGGTCTGGACATCGTCGCCGACGAGGTCGGCCGCGCGCTCGGCTTCGATCACGTCGTCGCGAATGCCCTCGCGTACGACGGCGAGCCCACCACGGGCGAGCTGATCGCGCCCGTCGTCGGGCCCGAGCTCGATCCGGCCCGCCTCACGAAGCTCGCGCGCGAATGGGGCCTCGATCTCGATCGCTCGTCCGCTTACGGCGCGTCCGAGGGCGACTCGTTTCTTCTCTCCCACGTCGGGCGGCCCTGCGCCGTGTGTCCCGATCGTGGTCTCTCGCGCCTCGCGCGCGATCTCGGCTGGCCGATCGTGTTGTCGGGTGGAGACGGAGCATGAAATTGCCTGAAGGCTCGTCGTCCATGACATCGGTTCGTTCGACGCTCGCGGGCAAGCGGCTCCTCGTCACGGGCGTGACGGGATTCCTGGGCAAGGTCTTCGTCGCCTTCCTGCTCGATCGCCTGCCCGATCTCGGGCGCATCACCGTGCTCTCGCGCGGCCGTCGCGGTCAGACGCCGGGGGATCGCATCCGTCGCATCGCCGAGCGCTCGCCCGCGTGGCGTCCGCTGCGCGAGCGATACGGCCGTGCGCTCGGAGACATGCTCGCCGAGCGCATCGAGGTCGTTTCCGGCGATGCGCGCGAGCCGATGCTGGGCATCGCGGAGGGCGTGCTCGCCACGCTCGCGCCGCGCATCGACTGCGTCGTCCACGTCGCGGGCCTCACCGACTTCGTCCCCGATCCGGCCGACGCAGTCGGCGTGAACGTGCGCGGCGCACTGCGTGCCGCCGACGTCGCGGCGAAGACGGCCGGGCGCCAGCTGCTGCACGTCTCGACGTGCTTCGTCGCCGGCAAGGTCGACGGGCGCGTCGAAGAGGAGATCGTGATCGGCCTCTCGCCGAACGGCACGCGCTTCGATCCCGCGCGCGAGCTCGACTCGCTCCAGTCGATGATCGACGCGAGCCGCGCGCGCGAGCCGGACGCGGCCGCCGCGCGACGCGAGCGCATCGAGATCGGTCAGCAGCGCGCGAACTCGCTCGGCTGGCCCAACCTCTACACCTACGGCAAGGCGCTCGCCGAGCACTTGCTCGCGTCGCGCACCGACGTGACGGCGCTGCTCGTGCGCCCGTCGATCGTCGAGTGCGCGCGCTCGTTCCCGTTCAGCGGCTGGAACGAGGGCGTGAACACGTCGGCGCCGCTCGTGTGGCTGACGGGCACGATGCATCGGCGCATGCCGTTCCGCGGCGAGCACGTGCTCGACGTCGTCCCCGTCGACTCGGTCGCGCGCGGTCTCGTGCTCTCGCTCGCCGAGCTCTTCGCGGGCCGGCTGCAGCATGCGGCCGTCGTGCAGCTCGCCTCGGGCGATCACAACCCGTTCACGCTCAGCCGCTGCGTCGATCTCACGGCGCTCGCGCGTCGCCGCCAGTACCAGAAG
>CAYSCF010000390.1:0-6099 GCA_964429305.1 uncultured Sandaracinaceae bacterium
CTGCTCGATCTCGGCATCACGAAGGGAGATCGCGTCGCGATCCTCGGCCCGACGCAGCCGCCTTGGGCCGTGCTCGATCTCGGAGCGCAGCTCGCCGGCATGGTGAGCTTCGGCATCTACCCGAAGCAGTCGGTCGAGCAGGCGCGCTATCTGCTCGAGCACTCCGAGGCGAAGGTCGTGTTCGTCGACGAGCCGAAAGAGCTCGAGACGGTCCTCGCCGCGAGCAAGGGTATCTCGACGCTCCAAGCGATCGTGCCGTGGACCAAGGAGCTCTTCGAGACGTATCGCGCGCGCGATCCACGCATCGTGTCGTTCGAGCGCTTCGCCGGCGAGGCGCTGCCGGACGCCGACGTGCGCCGCATCCAGGCCGCGATGGATCCGAACGAGACGGCGATCCTCATCTACACGTCCGGCACGACGGGCCCGCCGAAGGGGGCGATGATCTCGCACGCGAACATCCTCTCGCTGCTCTCGGCGAGCGCGCGCGCGACGCCTTTCTTCGCGAGCGATCTCTCGCTCAACTTCCTGCCGATGGCGCACTCCGCCGAGCGCATCCTCGGCTTCTATGCGCGCGTCGCGAACGGCGTCACGGGCGCGTACGCGCAGAGCACGGCGACGGTGCTCGACGATCTGCGCACCGTGCGTCCCACGGTGTTCGGGAGCGTCCCGCGCATCTTCGAGAAGGCGTACACGAAGATCCTCGGCGAGATCGAGAAGCAGAGCCCCGCGGTGCGCCGCGTCTTCGCGTGGGCGCTCGACGTCGGGAAGCAGCGGATCCCGTATCTCACGACGGGCCGACCGGTCCCGTTCCACATCGAGGCTCGCTACAAGATCGCCGAGCGCCTCGTGTTCCAGCGCATCCGCGCCGTGTTCGGCGGGCGCGTGCGCATGATGGTGACCGGCGCCGCGCCGACCGCGCGCATGATCCTCGAGCTCTTCTGGGCGGCGGGCCTACCGATCTACGAAGCGTTCGGCATGACGGAGGCGACCGTCATCACGCATGCGAACCGCATCGGCGCCGCCAAGCTCGGCACCGTGGGCAAGGTGATCCCACCCGCCGAGTGCAAGATCGCCGATGACGGCGAGATCCTCTTGCGCGGCCCGTGGATCTTCCAGGGCTACTTCAAGCAGAAGGAAGCGACGGAGGAAGCGCTCGCAGGCGGTTGGCTCCACACCGGCGACGTCGGGACGATCGACGAAGACGGCTTTCTGAAGATCACGGATCGCAAGAAGCACCTCATCATCACGGCGGGCGGCAAGAACATCTCGCCCGCGAACGTCGAGAAGGCGATCAAGGACGAGGAGCCGCTGGTGAGCCAGGTCCACGCGCACGGCGACCGTCGCAACTACCTCGCCGCGATCCTCGCGCCGAGCCCGATCGAGACGCTCGAGTGGGGCGTCCCGCGTGGCCTCGCGACCGAGCAGGACGTGTTGCGCTTCAGCAAGGAGCTGATGGAAGATCCGCTCGGCCGCAGCGAAGCGCTCAACGTCGCGATGGCGAAGGTCGTCGTGCATCCGGAGTTCCGCGAGCGGATGCGCGCGGCGGTCAAGCGCGGCAACGGCAAGCTCGCGCAGGTCGAGCACGTGCGCCGCTTCGTCATCCTCGATCGCGACTTCAGCCAGTCGGCGGGCGAGCTCACGCCGACGATGAAGATCCGGCGCAAAGAGGTGGAGACGAAGTACGCCGACCTCTTCGACAAGGTCTACGCGCAAGACCCGATCGGCATCGAGGTCTGAGATCGAATGGCTCGCGTGCGTCCGACCTCGCGCTATTCTCCCCGGCGTGAAGGGGCACGAGTGATGGGACGGGCGGCGTGGCCGATGGTTCTCGCGCTCGTCGCCCTGTGGGCTGCGCCGGTGCTCGCGCAAGAAGTGGCGGCAGAGACGGCGGCCGAGAGCTCGCCGCCGCGTGCGCGCCGCGAAGGCGATCCGCCTCAGGACGAGCTCGATCCCGACATTCGTTCCGGCCCGACGCTGGCGCAACGAGAGGCCGCCGCGCGGCGCGGTCATCCGCTCGACCGCCCGAATTACGCGCCCGATCCGGCGGATCTCGATCTCCCTGTCGCAGTGACGCTCTCGTTCGGCGGTGGCGCGACGCTGAGCAGCTCGTCGTTCGACTCGGTCTTGCTCTCGCACGACTACGCCAACTCCGGCGCGCTCTATCTCGGCGACGTGACGGTGCTCGGTCGGGTGTTCGACAGCTGGCTCTTCGTCGGCGGTCGCTTCGGCGGTCGCGCGCGCACCTTCGTCCGCAACGACGGGCCAGGCGGCTCGGCGGGCGCGGTCGATCTGCAGGCCATCGTCATGGCGCGCTTCCAGCTCGGTCGCGTCATCGATCTCGGGGTGCACGTCGGAGGCGGTGGCGCGGTGGTCGGCGTCGCGCTGCACGACGGAGCGTCGAACGGCGTCGCGCCGCGCCTGACGGGCGGCATCCACATCGGCTTCCGGATCACGCGCGGCGTGCGTCTGCTGCTGCGTGGCAGCTACGACTTCTGCCGCTGGTTCGCGATGGATCGCTACGGCGACGAGCTCGAGCTCGGTGGGCTCAGTGCCGCAGTCGGCCTGGAGATCCGATCGTGACTCGCGCTCTCGCCGTGCTCGCGGTCCTCTCCGTCATCGCCGGCTGCGGCGGTCACGACTCGCTCGCGCTCTGGCGCGACGATCTCGAGAGCGAGTGCAACGGCGCCCCCTGTGGCTGGACGCAGATCGCCGGACCGGTGGGCGCGGCGAGCTACGTCGAGACCGTCCCGAGCGAGCACGGCATCTCGCTCGTCGGCTCCGGCGTCGCGGTCTCCCGTGCGGCCGATGGCAGCGAGCCGATCGGCAGCTCCGACACCGTCCGCTCTCTGCGCGCGCACGTCGTCGCGCGCTGCGACACGGGCTCGGAGCTCACGATCATCGTCACGGTCACCGGCGTCTCGACCGGGGGGCCCATCGACGTCAGCGGCAGCGCGACGTTCCCGCCCGAATGGGACGGATCGCGATCGATGTTCCCGCTCTTTCCCGACGACACCACGGACGTGAACGAACAGTTCTCGGACATCACGAACGTCGTCATCCACAAGTCCGGAGCGGGCGCGTGCGAGGTCGATTACATCTCGCTGGCCGACACGACGGTGGGCTTTCCCGAATAATCGCGTCTTCGACGCCTCCGGTCGTCGTAGAAGCCTCGCAGAAATTTGGTGCCGTTCGCCGGGCGCGTGTATCTGCGATCCATGGCGATCGAATCGAGCGGCGAGAACGAGATCATCGCGGGGCTGGACCTCGGGACGACCAAGGTCTGCGCAATCGTCGCCGAGGTCACCGACGACGGTCTCGACATCATCGGTGTCGGCTCCGTGCCTTCGCGCGGCCTTCGGCGCGGCGTGGTCGTGAACATCGACTCCACCATGCAGGCCATCCGTGGCGCGGTGGAGCAGGCGCAGACCATGGCGGGCGTGCAGATCGACTCGGTCTACGCCGGCATGTCGGGCAGCCACGTGCAGGGGCTGAACAAGGAAGGCGTCGCGGCCATCAACACGCGCGAGGTCACGCTCGAGGACGTCGCTCGGGTGCTCGAGCAGGCGCGGGCGATCCCGCTCGCGAGTGATCGCGAGGTCATCCACGTCCTTCCGCAGGACTACACGGTCGACAACCAGAGCGGCATCCGCGAGCCCGTCGGCATGAGCGGCGTGCGCCTGCAGGCGCAGGTCCACCTCGTCACGGCGGCGAGCGCGAGCGTCCAGAACATCCGCCGCTGCTGCGAGCGCTCTTCGCTCGAGGTCGCGGAAGTAGTCCTCGAGCCGCTCGCGTCGGCAGAGGCCGTGCTCGAGCCCGACGAGAAGGAGATCGGCGTCGCGCTGATCGACATCGGCGGCGGCACGAGCGACATCATCGTCTACGTCGACGGCGCGGTCGTGCACACGAGCGTGATCCCGATCGGCGGCCTGAACTTCACCAACGACGTCGCGCACCGCTTCCGCACGCCGATAGCCGAAGCCGAGCGCCTCAAGATCAAGTACGGCTGCGCGAGCCCCGCGCTCGTCGATCCCGACGAAGAGATCGAAGTGCCGAGCGTCGGCGGTCGTGCGCCGCGCGCGATGGCGCGTCACGAGCTGTGCAGCGTCCTCGAGCCGCGCGTCGAAGAGCTCTTCCAGTCGGTCGCGCATGCGCTGGAGCAGGGCGGCTTCATGCAGATGCTCGCCTCGGGCGTCGTCATCACCGGCGGCGCCACGCAGCTCGAGGGGATGCCCGAGATCGCCGAGCAGATCCTCGGCATGCAGGTGCGACGCGCGTCCCCGATCGGCATCGGCGGCCTGAGCGACGTCGTGAAGAGCCCGAGCTACGCGACCGCGGTCGGTCTCGTGAAGTACGGCGCCGCCAAGGCGCGCATCGCGTCGCGGTCGCAGAGCCGCATCGTGCAGGTGGCGGCGCCGGTCCTGCGGCCGCGCTCCTCGTGGGCGAGCCTCGGACAGTGGCTCAAAGAGGTTTTCTGATTGGTTGACTGAGCACGCACGTCGCACGGGCAAGGCGACGGGTGTGAACGAAAGAAGTTCCGAACAGAGCGGGCGAGCTCGACGCGGAACGAAAACGAAAAGGTGTGGGAGGCGAACATGGGCTTTTCGATCGAGTTCTCTGACGAAGTGGAAATGGCAGCGCGGATCAAGGTGATCGGCGTGGGTGGCGGCGGCGGCAACGCCCTCGACACGATGATCAAGAGCGGCCTCGAAGGGGTCGAGTTCATCGCGGCGAACACCGACACGCAGGCGCTCGAGAAGAGCCTGGCGACCACGAAGATCCAGCTCGGGCCGGCGCTCACGCGCGGTCTGGGCGCGGGCGCGAACCCGGACGTCGGCAAGAAGGCGGCGCTCGAGGAGATCGAGCGCATCCGCGAGGCCATCGACGGCGCGGACATGGTGTTCGTCACGGCCGGCATGGGCGGCGGCACGGGCACGGGCGCAGCGCCGATCATCGCGGAGATCGCTCGCGAGATGGGCGTGCTCACGGTGGCCGTCGTCACGCGTCCTTTCCTCTTCGAAGGAAAGCGCCGCAGCAAGAACGCCGATCACGGCATCTCGGATCTGAGCGAGCGGGTCGACACGATCATCTCGATCCCGAACCAGAAGCTGCTCGGGCTCGACGACGACCTCTCGGTCCTCGAGGCCTTCCGCCGCGCCGACGACGTGCTCGTGCAGGCCGTGAAGGGCATCAGCGATCTCATCACGCAGCCGGGCGTCATCAACGTCGACTTCGCGGACGTCAAGACGATCATGAACTCGCAGGGCCGCGCGCTCATGGGCACGGGCTACGGCAAGGGCGAGCGTCGCGCGCTCGACGCCGTCGAGATGGCCATCAACTCGCCGCTGCTCGACGACATCTCGATCGACGGCGCGATGGGCATCCTCTTGAACTTCACCGCAGGTCCGGACGTGAAGCTCAAGGAGATCAACGACGCGGCTTCGCTCGTGCAGCAGGCGGCGCACGAGGACGCGAACATCATCTTCGGTCTGCTCACGGATCCCGACATGGGCGATGTGGTCAAGGTCACCGCGATCGCGACGGGCTTCGACGTGGAGCGCGCGGCGATGCAGCAGGTGGTCGCGACGCAGCAGGCGGGTCGGCCGCGCAGCACCACGCTGCCGCTCTCGATCCCGCAGGCGACGGTCGGTCGCTCGTCGATCCCGGCGCAGCGCGACTCGATCGCACCGCGCAACGCGCTTCGCGAGCTCGCGAGCCATCCGCCGGCCGCGCGCGAGATGGGTCGTCGCGAGAGCACTGCACGCGAGAGTCAAGAGCAGCTGGTCCGTGTCAGCGCGAACGGCCGCCGCTCGATGCAGCCGGAGCAGACCAACCTCCCGATGGGATCGCACGCGCCGCGCGCGTTCGGCCCGTCCGCCCTGCACGACGAGGCCACGCTGGACATCCCCGCGTACCTGCGCCGCGCGGCCACGCACGACTGAGCCTTCGGCAGCGGCTGTTTCGCTGCTTCGTTCTTACTCCCACTTCACTTGCCCACCGAACCCCGCTCTCGAAAGAGGGCGGGGCTTCGCGTTTCCGGCTGTCGCTCCTTTCTCTCGCTCTCGCTCTCTTGCAGACGCGTCTGCGCGGCGATCTTCGATT
>CAYSCF010000391.1:0-6067 GCA_964429305.1 uncultured Sandaracinaceae bacterium
GCGCGTCGATGCGCTCGAGCCCGGCCGTCGCGAGCAGCGTCTGCGTGTCCGCCATGCGGCGACCATCGAGCGTCACGACCTGACGATCGATCGCGACGATCGGCGCCAGCTCGAGATCGACCGCGTTCGACGCCTGCGGCATCACGAGGTTGGGCCGCTGCGAGAGCAGCTCACCCGACGCGCTGAACGACGAGAGGAGGAAGACGACGAGCGTGATGAGGAAGTCGATGAACGGGATCAGCGGGATCTGCGTATCGACGCTCTTGCGACCGCCACCGGCCACCTTCGACCGGACGAACTTGAGCGGGATGTGGTGGAGGAGCTCTTTATCGGGCCTCTTGATCGGCATGGCTTACAGCGCAGCTCCATCGCTCAGAGAAACTTCCGTGTATCCCTCACCGATCGCCGTATCCATGCCGGAGATGACGTCCGCGTAGCGAACGCCATCCTCGGGGGCGACGATGATGTCGTGTCGGTTGGGCTCGGCCGCCCGGCGCTCCTGCAGACGCGTCCGCAAGGTCTCGCCGTCGTACTCGTCGCCGTTCTTCGGGATGTCGATGCGCTCACCGGCGCTCGACGCGATCGTGTACCCCTGCTGCGTCACCTGCAGATAGAGGCGGATCGTGTCTTCCGGCGGCTGCGAGTCCGGCGGAGCGTTCGTGCTCGGAACCTGCTGGTTCGCATCGAGTCGAGCGAGACGGTTCCAGACGGCCGTCACGAGAAGGAACATCACGCAGCAGAGGAGGAGATCGATGAACGGGATCAGCGGGATCTCCGAGTCGACCGACTTCTTTCCGCCGTGGCCGCCGCCAACGCTAATGCCACCCATCGCTCACCTCAGGAAAACGGAGAGGAAGGAACGGTGAGAAGGAGATCGCAGACGCGATCTCCTTCCCGTCTGAATCAGCCCGCGGCCGGAACGCCCGAGAGGTTGATCTTCGAGCGGTTGTTCACGACGAGGTTCATGACCTGGACCGTCGCGCCGTTGATGTCGTCGAGAAGACCCTGGGTCTTGCCATTGAGGAGCGCGAAGCCGATGAGCGCGATGATCGCGGCCAGAAGTCCGAAGGCCGTGCAGTTCATGGCCTCCGAGATACCGCGCGCGAGCATGGTCGCACGGCTGGCGGCATCGGCGTTCGCGACGGCGCCGAACGCGGCGATGAGGCCGGTGACGGTTCCGAAGAGACCGCAGAGCATGGCCAGGTTGGCAAGCAGCGCGAGATAGGGGGTGCGCGACTCGATCTTCGGAAGCTCGCGGAGCGCGGCCTCGTCCATCGCGGCCTGGACTTCGCTGTCCGGGCGGTTGACCTTCATGAGGCCGGCCTTGACGATGCGCGCGAGAGGCGCGTTCGCGGCCGAGCAGAGCTTGATCGCGCGACCGATGTCACCCGAGAGGATGCACTTCTGCATCGTCGCGAGGAAGACGTCGCGGTTGATCGACGCACGATAGAGGAAGATCGCGCGCTCGATGATGATGCCGATCGCGATGATCTGCCAGAAGAGGATCGGGTACATGCCCCAGCTGCCCTCTTCGAAGTGATGCGCGAGACCTGCCATGTTGCTCTCCTTGTTCTTCTGCTGCTGAGGCGCCACGAGACGGCGCGAAATGTGGCGGGAAATGGGGCCTGTTTTGACCAGGAAAAAGGACGATTCCGAAGGCACGTGGAGCCGAAACCCCGAACGGCCCGCGATGATACAGACACGACTTTCCAAGTCAACAGTGATCAGCTTCGCTCGGATCGTTCGCGACACCCGGCCGGGGTGAGCGCGACGCTCCGAGCGGAAGCGCGTCGGGCGTTAGTGTCTCGGCCGTGCGCGAAGTTCCCGTAAGAGATCGATCGCTTCCACGAGGCCTATCGTTGACAAGGGGAAGCGCGGCGGATTAGCTTCCGACCCGGCTCAGCACCATCGCGTGCGGCCTCTGCCGACCACCCTCGGTCGATTCAGGCTACCGGATTTAGGCTACGGGGTAACTCGCACATGGAAGCCGTCTACACAGCCCTCATCCAGGGCGCGCCGTTCTCGATCTTCAACGTCGTCGTTCTCGCGATCGTGCTCGCGGTCATCGCCGAGCGCTTCGTCTACATCCTGACGAAGTATCGCGTGAACAGCCGAGAGTTCATGGCGCAGATCCGCAAGCTCGTGCAGGCGGGCAACATCGATCGCGCGATCAAGCTCTGCGAGGCGGCGCCGCTTCCTCTGCTGCAGGTCGTGAAGGCGGGCCTCACGCAGGCGCAGCGCGGCGACGACGCCGTCATCGCGTCGATGGAAGAGCGCTGGGCCGAGCTCGCGCCCGATCTCGAGAAGCGCATCGGCGCGCTCTGGACGCTCGCGAACATCGCGACGCTGATCGGTCTGCTCGGGACCATCACCGGTCTGATCCACTCGTTCGGCGCCGTCGCTCACGCCGAGGCTTCGCAGCGCGCGCAGCTCCTCTCGGCCGGTATCTCCGAGGCCATGTGGAACACGGCGCTCGGTCTCGGCATCGCCGTGCTCTGCATGATCTTCCACCTGTACCTCCACAGCGCCGCGAAGAACATCAAGCACGACATGGAGCTCTCGACGATGAAGCTCGAGAATCTCCTTCTCAATAAGGGTCAGCGCTGAATCTTCTGGGGTCGAGCGTTCGCTAGAAACGAACGCGACCCTCGGAAACAACTCACATGGCGCTCAAGTTCACAGCCCGTCAGCAGTCGTACATCCGCAAGCGTACGAAGGTCCACGATCTGGATCCTTCGGAGGCTGCGGGTGAGCTGAACATCGTTCCGTTCCTCGACATCGTCACGAACATCATCATGTTCTTGCTGGCGACGACGGCGTACGTGCTCACGACGTGCGAGCTCGACGCGCACCTTCCGACGATCGGTCGCGGTGGCGGAGGCGGCTCGCCCGATCAGGCGACGCTCAACCTCAGCGTCACGGTCACCGAGCGCGGCATCATCGTCGCGGGCTCGGGCGGCAAGCTGCAGCCCGGATGCGCCACGACGGGCACCGGCAACATCATCACCGTCGCGCGCAACCCCGACTCCACGTTCCAGTGGGCGGCGCTCACGCAGTGCTTGGTCGTCGTGCACGGGCAGTTCCCGGACGAGCACCAGGTGATCCTCACGGCCGACCCGAACATCGAGTACGGCAACATCATCGCCGCGATGGACGCGGTGCGATCGCAGGGCACCACCGACCTCTTCCCGGACGTCATGTTGTCCGCAGGCGTGCGCTAATGGCCGAGGCCGAAGAAAAAGAAGCGACGATGTCGCAGGTGAAGAGCATCGTGCGCCGCAAGCTGCGCAAGGTGCCTCCTCACGAGGAGCAGTCGCTCAACATCTATCCGATGATGGATATGATGACGATCCTGCTCGTCTTCCTGATCATGCAGTTCGCGCAGGCGAGCGCGAGCGTGGTCCAGTCCGAAGACATGCAGATGCCTTACTCGACGTCGCGCGCCGAGGTCGAAGAGGCGCTGCCGATCCAGATCTCGCGCTCCGACATCGTAGTCGACGGTCACCGCGTGCTCGGCTTGCGCAACGGCATCGTCGATCCGTCGCAGAAGCAGGGCGGCGCGAACGGCTTCCTCATCACGCCGCTGCTCACGGTGATGCAGCAGCATCGCGATCGCCTGAAGCTGATCGCGCAGCACGTCACGTCGCGTCCGTTCACGGGCACGGTGCAGATCATCGCGGACACGCGGACCCCGTTCCGCACGCTGTCCGAGGTCATCTACACGATCGGCCAAGCCGAGTTCCAGCACATCCACTTCGTCGTGCTCGAGCAGACGCAGCATTCGTCGGGGCCCGCGCCCGCCGAGTGAAGACGGACGGTACGAGCGTCGAGAACGAAAGAGGCCGACAGCGAGAGCTGCCGGCCTCTTCTCTTTTCGGACGATGGGCTACGGGGGCGGGAATGTCCGGGATGAGGGGATGTTCGGGATGGATCCCCGCTCGACGGCCCGCCCGTCGATCAGAGGTGGGCCATCCCGGTGCGGGCGTCGCGGTTGTCGGGGTCGATGCGAAGCGCGGCCTCGTACTCCGAGCGGGCGTGGCTGCGATCGCCGGCGGTCGCGTACGCGCGGCCGAGCGCTGCGTGATAACCGGCAGACGTCGGCTGGAGCTGCACCGCGCGCTGGTAGGCCGTGACGGCCTGCGCCGCGTGGCCACCCGCGAGACGCGCAGCGCCGAGCCCGGCGAAGATTCCCGCATTCGTGGGCTGTAGGCGCGATGCCTGCTCGTAGGCACTTGCCGCGTCGTCGTAGTGGTGCGCGCTGAACGCGGTGCGCGCGCGAGCACGCAGGTCATCGAAGCTCCCGCCTGACGCCGCCGACGACGGCGCAGCCGCGCCGACGCGAGGTGCCGCCGAGCCGAGCCGCGGTGCGAGCCGACCGCTTCCGCTCGCGGGGGCCGGCGCCGGGGACGGCGTCGGCGACGCCGAAGGACCGATGCGCGACGCGAGCATGCCGCTGCGAGGCGCGCTCGACGGAGGCGGCGGTGTCGGCGCGGCGATCGGGCGGGCACCGGCATGGCTCGATCGCGGCGTGCTCCGCGGGGCCGTCGTCTGCGGCGGCGGTGTGGGCTCCGCGACGGGCACGAGCGGCGTCGGCTCCGGCGCAGCGCTCGGCGGCGGCAGCGGCGCGATCGAGCTGGGCGGAAGCGGCTGGATGGCAGCGACCGTCGGAGCCGAGGGCGGCGGAGGCGCGACGGGCATCGCCGTGGGCACCGGCGCGGTCGGCACCATCGGTTGCATCGCGACCGGGGGCACGGGCGCGATCGTCGGCGTGACTGCGACGGCGGGCGGCGTCGTGTTGCCGAAGATCAGCACGTACGCGCCGAAGCCCGCGAGCGAGAACATGAAGCACGCGACCACGAGGCCGCCGAGGATGAGGAACGGCGAGCGCGAGCGGCGCATGCCCGGCACGTCGTCCGGCGAGATCGCCTGCGACATCCCAGCGGACGACTGTTGCTGATGCTGCGGCATGCCGCCGCCCATCGGCATCATCTGCGTGCCCGGCATGCCCTGACCCTGCTGGCCGTAGGGCTGCTGACCGTAGGGCTGCTGGCCGTAGGGCTGCTGACCCATCGGCATGCCGTTCTGCGGCATCATCTGGGTCCCACCGAACGGCGACGGAGCGCCCGACGGTCCGCCACCGAAGCCCTGGTTGTACGCCGGCTGTTGACCGTACGCGGGCTGCGTCTGCATCTGCGGCGCGTAGCCGGGCTGCGGCGACATCGCGCCGGGCGGCACTCCGATGGGGGCCGCGATCGGAGGCAGCGCGGTGGGCGCGAGATCGTTGATCGCAGCTACCTGGTGCGTGACCTGGCGCTGCTCGAACTCTTCGCGGGACACCGCGTTCGTCTCGGCGAGATCGTCGTAGTCGAGATCCGCGGCGGGCGCGACGATCACGGGCGCGGGCGGCGCCGGCGATGGAGGCGCCGGCGGAATCGCCAGCCCCCCAGGGCTCGACGCAGTTGCCGACGGAATCGTGCCCGCGCTTGAGGGCGGCGCGGGCGGAACCGAGAGGCCACCGGCGCCCGCGAGCGTCCCGCTCGACGACGCGCGCGCGCCCGGCGGAACGGGCGGCGGAAGCGACACGCGCTTCATCTCGCCCGAGCCCATCTTGGCGTCGGCGGGCGGCGGAGGCGGCTTGCTGGTCGGCGGCGGAGGCGGCGCGCTCGCACGCGGGGCCGCCGAGCCCGGCGCCGGCGGCGGAACGGATCGATTCGCTGGCGGCGCGATCGCGGGCAGCAGATCGAGCGCCTGCAGCGGCATCGTCTCGTCCTTGCGATGGGGCGGCTGCGGCGGGCGCAGCACGGCGGCTGCCTGCTGCAGATCGAGCGCGCTCAGCTCTTCGGTCGCATCCGGACGCTTGGGCGAGGGGACACCGAGCAACGTCTTCTTCATCCCACCCGCGCCTCCTGCGCCAGGGGCGGGGGCTTGCGCATGTGCGAGCCCACCTTCGGGAACGAGCGGCTCCAGCGTGCGCCGTACCTGCTGCGCGCTGAACGGTCGCTCGCGCGGCTCATTTGCGAGCAGCTGTCCGAGCAGCGTCGTGATCGCGCCCGGGACGGTGAGCGCG
>CAYSCF010000392.1:0-6059 GCA_964429305.1 uncultured Sandaracinaceae bacterium
GAGCGCAGGCACGTCGGGCGATGCGGGCTCGGATGGTCAGCAGAGCACCTCGCAAGCGGCCGGTGGCGCGGGCCCCGCCGAAGCGGGATCGGGCGGCAGCGGCGGCAGCTCGACGGGCGCGCCCACGGCGGGCGAGGCCGCGACGATCTCGACGAGCTCGGCGGGCGGCGGTGGCGGCGCAGCAGGTCGCATCCGGATCGACGTCCGAACCGGAACGACGGCCACGACGACGGGCGCGGTGATCTCGCCCGCGAGCACGGGCGGCGCGGTCGGCACGCGATAGCGCGCGGTGAGCCGAGTCAGCCGCGGAGCCATGCCGCGGCTGACTGGCGCTCCGTCTTGCGGACGTCGGTCCCGTGTGCGCAGCACGGCGGCGAGCACGCGGCGAGTCTGAGCGCGCGCGCGCGCGCCGGGCAACGACTGGTGCGCGCTGCGACGTCGATTGACCGGCGGACGAATTGCTCACGCGTGTTCCGTGGCGAGCGCCGCTCCGCTCGTACTGCGTCGGTCAGCTCGACGACGCGGGGTCGAGCAGCGAACGCATCTTCTCGAGATTCTGCATCAGGGTCGTCGCCGTCGCTCCGGCAGGCGCGACCTTCGCCGAGCGCAGCATCTCCGAGACGCTGATCGCGACGCTCACCAGGTGGCGCAGCTTCTCGTCCCTCGCCGAAGCAGCCGTCTCGAGATTGCTGGTCCAAGCCGTCACGGCTGCGGCGATCGCGTTGTCGAGGCATCGGTTCAACGTGTGGAACTCTGCGACGCTCACCGCCGCGCCGAGCTCGACGGCCAGCTCGGTCACCGCTTGGCAGACATCGCCATAGTCGTGCACCACCTCGTCGATCGAGAACCCGACGCCGAGAAGATCTTCGCCGTGCAACGCGGCCGTCTTCGCGATGTTCGGATTCGTCGGAGGATCTGGGTGTGCCCGCTGCGCGGGATCCCGCTTCTCTTCTGCCGCGAGCGCCTGAACGAGCTGGTCGAGAAAGACGTGGACTCCGTGCTTGGTCTCGACGTCTTTGGGTCGGGCGTGCGTGCCCCGCTTGGCGACCTTCTCTCGTGTCATCGAGACGAGCTTGGTGTGATTCGTCACGATGAACTTCTGAAGCGACATGGCTCTCCTCCTGGCGCGCGTGCCGGCATGTTTGCGCAGCACGTCGTGGGCCATCGGGATCGCGGACAGGAATACCCCATCTCCTCATGGCAATCGACGGATGTGGAGTAACCACCCACCGCCGAGTGAGGAGATCACCGAGCCGAGCGCGAGACCGATCGCCTGCAATGGCCCCGACGATGGCGATCTCCGCGACGAGCCACGTGAGCGACACCAGACCACCAAGGACGATCCACGCGGGCGATCCACGAGCAGCACGCAGCACGCCTCGCGGTGAACCGGGCGGATCTCGGCGAGGCGCTGCGAACGTCACACTGTCGCAGTCCGATCGCGAAGCCGGTGCTAAGGTCGACGCGCGATGACCGACCCGGGGGAAGTTGCGGAGCCCGTGACGCGTGAGCTGCGCGAGCGCGCGCCCGACGGCGCGATCAGCGTGACGCTGAAAGTGCCCTTCCACGACTGCGATCCGCTCTTCGTCGCGTGGCACGGCTGGTACTTCAAGTACTTCGAGGTCGCGCGCTGCGCGCTCTTCGCGGCGCATCGCATCGACGTCCCCGACATGATCCCGCTGCAGCTCGGGCTCTACGTCGTCGACTCGCGCGCCCGGCACGTCGGGACGTTGCGCTATGGCGACGACTTCCGCGTGGCAGCGTGGTTCACCGAGTGGGAGAGCCGCATCGGCGTGGCCTACGAGATCCAGAACATCACGACCGGCAAGCGCGCGGCGCGAGGCAAGACGGTGCTCGTCACCACGCGGCGCGCGCATCACGGCGCGGGCGACGACGAGATGCTCTTCGAGACGCCGAAGGTGCTGCTCGATCGCATCCTCGCCGGCCCCCTCACCCGTTGAAGAATCGCTCGTGACGCACGTCGAACGCACCGTGGCCCGCTTCGCTCTGATCTTCGCGCTGCTCGCGCTCCCGTCGCTCGCGCACGCGCAAGCCCCCACGCTCGAGTCCGTGCTCGCGCGCTTCGCTCGCATCGAGGGGCTCACGCTCGACTATCACGAGGACAAGCACATCTCGCTGCTCTCGACGCCACTCACGACCGACGGGACGCTCGCGTACGCACGGCCCGGGCGCCTGGCGCGTCGCGCGGGCACGCAGGTCGTCGTGATCGACGGCAGCACGCTGCGCATGACCGATGCGGGCCACGAGCAACACATCGATCTCGGCTCGCAGCCGGTGGTGCGCAGCTTCGTCGACTCCTTCCGCGCGTTCCTCGCGGGCGATCGCCACGCGCTCGAGCAGAGCTACACCGTCACGTTCGCGTCCGCCGCGCCGGTCTGGACGATCACGCTCACGCCGCGCGCGGCCCCGCTGAATCAGTTCATGACGAGCATCGTGTTCCACGGCACGGCCGACGTGCTGCTCAGCATGGTGATGACGGAGACGAGCGGCGACGTGACCACCACGACGTTCTCCCACGTCGACGATCACCACCGCTTCAGCGCCGAAGAGTCCGCGCGCTTGTTCTCGTCGCGCTGAGGCCCGAGCGTGAAGTAGAACGTGGCGCCCGCGTCGACCGCGGCCTCGGCCCAGATGCGGCCTCCGTGACGATGCAGGATCCGGCGGGCGATCGAGAGACCCACGCCGGTGCCCTCGTACTCGTCGGCACGGTGCAGCCGCTGGAACACGCCGAAGAGCTTGCTCGCATACTGCATGTCGAAGCCGCACCCGTCGTCGCGTACGAAGTACCGTTCCTCGCCGTCTCGCTCGGCGCAGCCGATCTCGATCCGCGCTCGCGTCTTGCCGCGCGTGTACTTGATCGCGTTGCCGATCAGGTTGAGCCAGACCTGCCTGAGCAAGGCGGAATCGCCTCGGCACTCCGGCAGCCGACCCACGTCGAACGTGACCGACCGATCGGTGTGATCCGGGGCGAGCTCCGCCAGCACGGAGCTCACCATCGCCGCGACGTCGACCCTCTCTTTTCGCAGGGGCTGTGCGCTGAGCTTCGAGAACCTCAACAGGTCTTCGATGAGCTGGCCCATCCTCGTCGCAGCGTCTCGGATGGGGGTGAGCTGATCTCGTCCTTCCGCCGGCAAGAGCGCGCCGTAGTCCTCCAGGACGATCTGCGAGAACCCGTTCACGGCGCGCAGCGGCGCGCGCAAGTCGTGCGAGACCGAGTGCGAGAACGCCTCGAGCTCCTCGTTGGCGTGCTGGAGCTGCAGCGTGCGCTCTTCGACCCGCTCCTCGAGCTCGGCGTGGAGCTGCGCGAGCTTCTGCTCGGCGGCGCGGCGCGCGGTCATGTCGACCAACGTCGCGATTGCGCAGGGCTCTCCACCGAGCTCGGTCACACGCACCGAGACGTCGATGCGGAGCTCCTTGCCGGTGGCACTGCGTGCGGTCACCTCCATGTGATCGACACGCCCGCTCGCCGTGAGCTCTTCGCGAATGGGCGTGAGCGCGGCCTCGGTCAGGATCCCCAGCTCGAGGAGCGTGTGACCGACGACCGAGTCGCGAGCTCGCTCGAAGAGCAGCAGGAACGAGTCGTTGGCTTCCAGCTGTAGGCCGTCGCTGCGACGGCTGATCACGAGGGCGGCCGGGCTGGAGCGAAACGCTTGCGAGAAGCGAGCCTCGCTCTCGCGCAGCAGGTGCACTGCTTTCTTTCGCTCACTGACGTCGCGGACCATCCCGAGCAGACGGCCATCGGGGAGCTGCGTCGCGATGACCTCCGCCGCGAAGCTCGAGCCGTCCTTGCGACGGAACGTCCACTCGCGTCGGTGGTCCGACTTGCCGGCGATCGTAGTGAGCGCAGGCGCGACCTGATCGGCCTCCTCCGGCATCACGATGTCGACCGCGTTCATGCCGACGAGCTCGTCGTGCGTGTACCCGAGCATCTTCTGCATGGCGGCGTTCGCGTCGAGGTAGTCGCTCTGGGCGTTCGCGATCAAGATGCCGTCGGGCGCATAGTCGAAGAGCTTGCGATAGCGGGCCTCGCTCGCGCTCGCCCGCGCACGCGCTCGCCGCAGTGCCTCGCAGATCGCGCTGATGAGCACGCCGGAGCCGACCACGAACGCCTGTTGCCAGCGGTCGCTCCCCGATGCCACGAAGAAGCTGTGGATCGGGGGCAACAGGTAGTAGCTCGCCCCGACGAACGCGGTGGCGGTCGCCACGAGCCCTGGCCCGACCCCCCCGAGATACGCGCTGAGGATGATCGGAACGGTGAGAACGATCAGGGCCGGGCCTTCGATCGAAGAGCCGATGAGCACGCGGGCCTCGAGCGTGAGGAGCACGAGCGCGACGGCACCGACGTACCGCCAGAGCCGCGCTCTAGGGGGCGCCTCGCTCGTCGCCAATGGGGATGACACGAGTCGCCCCATGCACGTTCCAGGCTCGAATTCCGGGGGGACATCCCACATGCCGATGCCGCCGCTACCGGGTTTGTCTCGCCCATCCCGCCACGAGATGTCCCAGTCACCAGTTCAAGCCCCCGCTTGCTAGGGGGGAGCGGCAGCGGCGTGCGTCTTGCTCATGGGTGCTCCGGGGGAAGGTCGTGAGCCTGCTATGACGACCACGGACAGGGCTTGGCTCGCGACCGGCGCGCTGCAGAACGTCGGGGCCGAGCGCATGCTCGGCTACGGCGCCACCGACGTCGTGAACGAGATGACGCCGGCGGACCTCTCGGATGCCGGCGAGCTGATCGTTCGCGCGCAGACGCTCAGCCACGAGCTCGCCGAGCCCATCGCGCTGGTGTTCGAGGCCGCGCGCGGCATGGACGCGGGGCCGAGGTCGCCATGACCGAGCTTCTTCGCGTGCTGCTCGTCGAGGACTCCGACAGCGATGCGAAGTTGGTGACTCACGCCCTGCGTGCGACGGGCCGAGAGCTCCGAATCGAGCGCATCCAAGAGGCGGGCGCGATGCGCGACGCGCTGGCGCGTCTGAAGTTCGACGTCGTGATCAGCGACTGGTCGCTGCCGCAATTCAGCGCGCCCGCCGCGCTCACCGTCCTGCAGACCAGTGGAGTCGATCTTCCGTTCATCATCGTCTCGGGCACGGTGGGAGAAGAGACCGCCATCGAGGCGATGCGGGCCGGTGCTCACGACTACGTGCTGAAGGACAAGCTCGCTCGGCTCGCGCCTGCCGTGGAGCGAGAGCTTCGTGAGCACGCGGCGCGCGACGCGCAGCGTCACGCCGAGGAAGCGCTGCACTCGCAGGCCGCTCGCTTCCGAGCACTGATCGAGCACAGCGACGACGGGATCGTGCTCTGCGACCGCGACGCGCGCGTCATCTACGCGAGCCCAGGCGCGATGCGCATCGTCGGAGGCGACTCGCCGATCGGAGAGCTCGTCATCCAGCGCGTCCATCCGGACGACGTCGCGAAGATCATGCGCTGCAGCGTCCGCTTGCGGCTCGCCCCCGGATCGAGCGAGACGCTCGAGTACCGGATCCGGCGCAGCGACGGGGCGATGCGATGGATCGAGTCGACGCTCGTCAATCGGCTCGACGAGCCGGCGGTCGCGGCGGTGACTGGCAACATCCGCGACATCACGGAGCGCAAGCTCGCGCTCGACGAGCTCCGCGAGAGCGAGCTGCGCTTTCGCCGGCTCTGGGAGAGCGGCCTGGTCGGCATCGCGATCGCAGACGACACGGGCGGGTACCTCGAGGCCAACGACACGCTGCTCGCGATGCTCGGGTGCACCCGTGCGGACCTCGGCGACGGTAGTGTTCCGAGGAACGAAGCGACGCCGGCCCCATGGCGACACAGCATGGACTCGGCCGTCGCGCAGCTGAAGTTGCATGGCCATGCGAAGCCTCAGGAGAGGGAGTACGTCCGCAAGGATGGGTCGCTGGTCATGGGCCGGGGCAACGGCGCCTATGTGGAGGACCTTTCCGGCAAGCGCTATCTGGACGGGATCGGCGGACTCTGGTGCGTCAACCTCGGCTTCGGCCGGCGCGAGATCGTCGATGCCATCGCCGAGCAGGCCATGCGCCTGGCCTTCTACAAT
>CAYSCF010000393.1:0-6058 GCA_964429305.1 uncultured Sandaracinaceae bacterium
GCGAGCCGCCTCGTACGGATCGGCTCGTGGTGCTCATTCCCGCCGAGCCACTCTAGATCGATCCGCGCCACGTCGTCGACGCCCAGGGGCTGCGGGTCTCGCGGCTTCTCTTCTCGGGGCTGGTGGCGATCGATCCGATGACGCTCGAGGCGATGCCGGCGCTCGCCGAGCGCATCGACGCCAGCGACGACGCGCTGACGTATCGCGTGACGCTGCGCGAAGGTCTGCGCTTCTCCGATGGCTCGGCGCTCGATGCGCACGACGTGCGCGCGACGTACGAGAGCATCCAGACGAGCCACAGCCGCTTCGCCGACAACTACGCGCGCATCGCACGCATCGACACGCCCGACGCGCGGACGATCGTGTTCACGCTGCGCGCACCGCATGCGCCGTTCCTCACCGATCTCGAGATGCCGATCGTGCGTGCCGAAGACGCGGGCGTGCACCTGCATCTCGGCGATGCATCGATCGCCAGCAGCGGGCCCTATGCGCTGGCGACGCAAGGCGCGCGCGTGATCGACCTCGATGGACGCGACGACTTCTACGCAGGGCGACCCGTGCGCGCATCGCTCCGCTTCGTCGTGATCCACGACGAGAACACCCGCGCGCTCCGGATGCTCGGCGGCGCGGGCGATCTCGCGCTCGCGTCGATCCCGCCGCTCCTGATCCCGATGTTCGACCAGGATCCCCGCTTCGTCGTGCGCACGGCGGATGGCACGGGCACCGTGTACGTCGGGATCGAGACCGAGCACGGCGTGCTCGCCGACGTACGCGTGCGCCGCGCGATCGCGATGGCGCTCGATCGCGTCGCCATCGCCGACGGGAAATACGAGGGCCTCGCGAGCGTGGCCGAGACCTGGATCCCCGAAGGGCACTGGGCAGCGGATCCGAGCGCCCGCATCCCGTCGTTCGATCCGGCCGCGGCGCGCGCGCTCCTCGACGAGGCTGGCGTCCCTACGGGGGCTCGCATGGTGCTTCGCTGCTCGAGCGATCGGACGCGCGTGTCCACCGCCAACGCGATCGCTGCGATGCTCGGCGACGTCGGGCTCGACATCGAGGTGAGACCGAGCGAGACCGGAATCCTGCTCGCCGATCTCGACGGCGGCCGATTCGATCTCGAGTTGATGGCGCTGCCCGAGCTCTTCGAGCCGCACACCATGGGCCGCTTCTTCGACTCGCACTCGATCCCCGGGGAAGGCGGCGGCGCGAACCGTTGGCGTTTTCGCTCTCCCGAGCTCGACGCGGCGCTCGCGCGCGGCGTGGCGACGCTCGATCGTGCAGCCCGCACCGCCGCCTACGCGGAGGTGCAGCAGGTGCTCGTGCGCGAGCTACCGATGATCCCGATCGTGCACGAGCGCGTCACGCTCGTGGCATCGACTCGCGCGCACGTCGAAGCGGCTCCGCGCGACGGTCGTTACGCGTTTCTAGCGCGTTGATCCGAGCCCGGGACGAGCAGCGTCACGAACGCGAGCTGCCGCCAGGCGTCTTCGATCTTCGGATGCCGACTCCACGCGATGCGCTCGCGTGCCCAGTCGGCCCGTGGATCGCCGGGATGCGCGGCGAGGAAGCGCTCGATCGCGTCGCACCACGCGCGCTCGTACGCGACCACGCGATCCGGTCCGAGCTCGACGCGACACTTCGCGCGCGCGAGCGTCGGGCCGAGCTGCGCCATCGTCGCCACGTCCATCTCGGTGGCCGCGCTCGCGCCCAGCGCGACGAGGTCGCCGACGAGCACGTGGCGCGCGATCGGAGCGAGAGCGTCGATCGACCGCGTACAGCTCGGTAGGCCGCTGCCGAACGCGTGCAGCGCGCCGAGCGCCGCAGCGAGCCCGAGCCGCTGGGGCCGCACGTGATCGAGGTAGACCTGCGCGTCCTGGCAGACGACCTCGACGCTCGCGCCCGCGCAGCGCTCGACGGCGCTCTCACATGCGGCAGGAGAGCGATCGACGCTCGTCGCGGCGCAGCCGAAGCGCGTCGCGCAGATGCGCGCGAGGTCGGCGCGCCCGCCGCCGAGATCGAGGACGCGGTCGGTCGAGGTCAACGCCGCCGCATCGAGCAGCGCCGTGAGCTCGTGCTCGGCGAGCGCGTTCATCAGCGGCATCTCGCCGTGGCCGATCAGCGAGAAGCGGTCGCGCTCACTCATCCGCGGACGGATGCCCCTCAACCACGGACGGAGGCATAGTTGAGACGCACGACGAGGAACGTGAAGCCCGCGAGGATCAGCAGCGACATGGCGATGCCGCCCGCGAAGAGGGGCGAGTCGGAGAGCGGCGTCAGACCGAACTGACCCTCGAACTGCGCGAAGGTACCGGCGACCGCGAGACGTTGACGGAGCACGACGGGGGCGACGCCGGCGGCGATGACGGCGGCTGCGATCGTCACGCCCGCGGCTGTCTCGCGCTGCGAGCGCAGCATCGCGGCACCGGCCGAGAAGCCCAGCGCGCCGATGCCCACCTCCAAGATGAACCCGACCATCGCGATGGCCGACGGGATGCGCTGGACGTCGAAGAGGTAGAGCAGGAACCAGTCGCCGTGGAACACGTAGAAGTAGACGCTCGCCGGCACGAGCACGAGCGACGCGAAGATGAGATACGCACCGAACGCCGACGTGAGGAACGCATGTCGCGGGCTGAGCCGCAGCTCTCCGCGACCGGCGAGCGCCGCGGAGACTCCGGTGGCGAAGGCGAGACAGATCAGCGTCGGCAACGGCACGCGCTCAACATAGCCACGGCCATCCTCGAGCGTCCAGTCTGCTCGTCGGCGATCATCGTGTGTCGACGGGCATCTCGTCGAGCGAGAGGATGCTCGGCGATGCTCGCGTGAGGACGTCGATGTCGACCGCAGTGTCGAGCTCTCGGCCCGAGATGGACCCGTGGCAGCCGCCGCAGAGGGGGTTGAAGAAGGCGCGCGGCATGGCCTGCCGGACGTGCTCGCCCGGATAGAACTGCACCGCTTCGCGCTGCAGCATCTCGCCGGTGAAGATCCCGCCGCTCGGGAACATCAGTGGCGTGCCCGCGTGATCGGTCGGCAGCACTTGGATGGACGCGCCGCCGCGGACCTGGACCTGGGCCGAGCCGTCGGCCGCGAGATCGACGTGTCTCGGCGTCGAGTGCTGGACGAAGAACTGGCCGAACGCGTCCATCTGGACCGACGAAGCGATCGCCGCGTCGGCGAACGTCGTCACGCCGTCCGGCGGCGGCAGCGACTCCATGACGTCGAAGCCGCCGATGTCGAAGTCGATGGGTCGGCCCGTGCGTCGGTTCGCGAAGAGCAATGTGCCGAGCATCGGGAAGTCCGCGTACAGAATGACCGCGTCCTGCTCACCCGAGTGGATCTCCGTGTGCCCGTTGGCCTCGAAGAAGTTGCTCTGGAACACCTGGTGCGGCTCGCGCGGGAACACCGCGACGGCCTCGACGTTCGCGCCGGCGCCTCCGCCGATCTCGACCGCGGTCCCATGATCGAGATCGATGTCGCACAGCCGATAGTCGAGCGTGCCAGTGGTGAGCGACGTCGCAGACAGGACGCACGATGCGACGATGTGCCCATTCGGAAGCGGAGCAGGCGAGCGGAACGCGCCGGTTCCGCCCGAGAGCGCGCTCGCCACCGGGAAGCGCATCGAGTGGATGTACTGCCGGTCCGCGGGATCGCGATCGTCCTGATCGGGACCGATCGAACGGTTCACGAGCGCGATGCCGCCCGCTCCATCCACCGCGTCGAGCGGCCCGGCGACGAAGACGAGGTTGCGATCGAGCATCTCGCTGATCTCGGTCGCGCTGCGGAAGCCGACGCTCTCGCGCTGCGCGAAGAGCGGGTGATAGTCGCCGCCGTCGAGGTTCTCGCGACGTCCCGCGAACTGGTGGAACTCGCGCTCGCGCTTCTCCGCCGTGAAGATGATGCGCCCGTCACCCATGAACGAGGGCTGCATCTCCTGGTTCAGCAGGAACGTCAGCTGCCGCACGGTGCCGCCCGTGTCGCGCACGAAGATGTTCGCGTTCGGCTGGAGGCTCGCAGGCGTGCGCGTCGGGCCCGCGCGATGGACGGCGTGGTCGTCCAAGTAGCCGCGGCTCGATGCCCACGCGAGACGGCCATCCGGCGCGAACGCAGGATCGAAGTCGTGCATCAAGATGCCGCTCGCCGCGTCGCTCGCTGGCGCGATGCCGGCGATCGGCGCGCAGCCCGTGCCGTCGAGCGCGACCTGGTAGAGGCGATACGCCGTCGTGGCGCTGGTCCGTGCCGCGAAAGCGACCCCCGTGCCGTCCCACGTCGCCGCCGGCCCGCGGATGTCGGCCGCGCCCGCGGGGAAGCCGCAGCCGGACGCGAGGTCACGTTCGCCGGAGAGCGCGAGAGGAACGGTGCGCGAGACGGTCGCGTTCGCGATGCGCAGCGACGCGCCGGGTCGGTACGTGTCGAAGTCGTCCGGTCGGCCCACGCCGCTCGGCCGATTGACCCACACCAGACCCGCGACGGAGTGCGCCGTGTCGATCCCGGGATGCGCGATGCCGCGCTCGATCTCGTGCCACCGCACGAAGATGCAGTACGCGGGGATCATGTTGAGGTCGCCCGTGTGGTCGAGCTGATCGTCCGTGTACATCGCGCAGTCGGCCGGCGTCGCGCTGTGCGCGGTGCCGTCGGCGTTCGTGAAGTCCTCGAGCAGCGAGCCACCGCGATGCGCGATGCCGGTGCCCTCCGGCGTCGTCGAGCTCGGGAAGAGGTTCTTCGCGATCAGACGACTCTCGTTCGGATTCTCCGCATCGACTGCTAGGAGCGCGCGCGCGAGATCGTAGTTTCGGATGGTCGCCAGACGACCGAAGTGACCGCCCGATCCGCCGCGCAGTCGCAGGTCGTGGAACATCGACGGCGAGTGGCAGTTCAGGAACATGCAGCCCTTGCGGATCAACACCGGCTGCACGCGGTTCGCGAAGAAGCGAAGCCCTTCGGCGGAGTAGCCCGACGGAATCACCGGAGCGACCTGCGTCGGCGTGAGCGACTGCGCCCAGTGGAAGATCGCTTGGTAGCGGGGATCGTCGATGCCCGGCAGTACGCTGCCGCCTTCGTGGAACGTGCCGCCGCGATCCTTGGCGAGCGGACGCCGCAAGATCTCGGAGATCGAGGGCGACTCGCTCACGAACTGCATCGCGACCCAGTGGTTCCAGTGGAGCTCTTCGGCGGTGTCGCCGCACGTGAGGAAGAGATCCGCGCCGCGGTTGCCGTGGCAGATGTTGCCCGCGCACGTCGCGCGCAGCACCGGCTGTACGCTCGCGACGAACTCGCCGAAGTCGGCGTCGGGCGTCGAAGCCGGGTCGTAGCCGGGAGCAGTGCCCGCGCCGCTGGTGCACGGGCCTTCGCTGACACGTAGGTCGCGCGGCGGCGATCCCGTCCGAGTGTGGCCGTTGCGGACCCACTGGCTGATGAGCGAGAAGCCGGGCGTGCCGAGGTCGACCGTCGTGCCGCCGGCGTGACGGATGTCGGTCGTGATGTCGACGTTGCGCATCTCGAGCGGCTCGCCATCCATGTCGCCGAACGTCTCGACGTGGATCAGCGACGGTTGACCGGGCTTCATCAGCAAGAGCGGCAGCGGGTACGGGCCGTACGGCTCGAGCACGTCACGGCGCCGCATGAGCGAGTCGTACGAAGAGATGTCGAGGTTGCCGGTCGCCGTTCCTTGCGGCGTCGCGAGATGACATCCGGTGTTCTGACGAACGCAGCTCGTCTGGAACGTGGGCTGGATGTTGTCATCGAAGTACGAGCCCGCGGGAAGGTCCTGCGGCTCGCACGCGCTGGTGATCGCGAGCGCAGCCAGCGCTGCCAGCGCGCGCGTCTCGATGCGGAGCGACATGATGGGAGAATACCTCGTGAAGGTGTGACGCTCGAAACGAAAACCACCTCGAACCTGCTGAAAACGAAGCGGGCCCGCGGTTTCCCGCGAGCCCTGCACCGTCCCCTCCCATGTGCCTACTGGCAGCTCGCGATCAGCGTCCGAGCGCGTGCTCGATCGCGTCGCGAACCAGCGAGTCGTGCTCGGTCGCGCCGGCCGCGGTCAGCGCCGTGAGCGCATCCG
>CAYSCF010000394.1:0-6002 GCA_964429305.1 uncultured Sandaracinaceae bacterium
GGATCAGCCGATCGAAGACACGGATCAGCCGATCGAAGACACGGATCAGCCGATCAAAGACGGCTCGTAGCCCTCGGGCGCCGCATATCCCATCAGCGCGAGCGTCGTCGCGGCCACGTTCGCCAGACCGGCGCCGGCGATCTCGGCGATCGCGAGGTCGGTGCGACCGGGCGCGTACAGATGAAGAGGTACGGCGTTGAGCGTGTGGCTCGTCTTGGGCTTGTAGATGCCGCCCACGCCCTTCACGAGCGCGCCGCTCTTCTTGTCGCGCTCGATCATCTCGTCGGCGTTGCCGTGGTCGGCCGTGATCAGCATCGCTCCATCGAGCTCGCGGATGACCGGGAGCAATCGATGCAGCGCGAGGTCGACGGCCTCGACCGCCATCACCGCCGCGTCGCGCACGCCCGTGTGCCCGACCATGTCGCCGTTCGCGTAGTTCACGCGCGCGTGTCGATGCTTGCCGGTGCGCAGCTCCGCGATCAGTCGATCCGTGATCTCCGCGGACTTCATCCACGGACGCTCTTCGAACGGCAGCGTGTCGGACGGGACCTCGACCCACGTCTCGCCGAGCAGCGGCGTGCTCTTGTTGCCGTTCCAGAAGTACGTGACGTGCCCGAACTTCTGCGTCTCGCTGATCGCGAGCTGCGTGACGCCCGCATCGGCGAGGTGCTCGGACAGCGTGCGATCGATCGCGGGAGGCGAGACCAGGAAGTGCGTCGGCAGCTTGAGGTCGCCGTCGTACTGCATCATTCCGGCGAAGAAGACGTTGGGTCGCACGCCGCGGTCGAACTTCGAGAAGAATTGGTCCTCGAACGCGCGCGTGATCTCGATCGCGCGATCCCCGCGGAAGTTGAAGAGGATGATCGAGGCGCCGTCACGGATCGGGCCGGCCGCGCCGTGGGTATCGCCGATCACGAAGCCCGGCAGGTTCTGATCGCCGATGCCGGGGGACTCCGCGCGAAGCGTCTCGACCGCCTCGCCCAGCGAGCCGAACGTTCGCCCTTCGCCGCGCACGTGGAGCTTCCAGCCGCGCTCGACCATGCCCCACTCGGCCTCGTAGCGATCCATCGTGATCTTCATGCGGCCGCCGCCGGAGGCGACGCACGCATCGACGCCGCGCGCGCGCAGCTCGGCCAGCACGCGCTCGAGACGCTCGACGTACACGAGCGCGCTCGTCTCGGGCACGTCGCGTCCGTCGAGCAGCGCGTGCACGCGGATCTTCTTCACGCCCTCGTCCGCCGCGCGCCGCAACATCGCGAAGAGATGCTCTTCGTGACTGTGCACGTTGCCGTCGGACAAGAGGCCGAGGAAGTGCAACGGCTCGCCGCTCGCGCGCACGCGCTCGATCGCCGTTCGCCACGTCGCGCCCGTCCACATCGCGCCGCTCGCGATCGACTGACCGACGAGCTTGCTGCCTTGATCGAAGACGCGGCCGGCGCCGAGCGCGTTGTGCCCGACCTCGCTGTTGCCCATGTCGTCGTCGGTCGGCAGCCCTACGGCGCGTCCGTGCGCGCGCAGCGTCGTGCTCGGCGAATGCGCCGCGAGGAAGTCGAGCGTCGCCGTGCGCGCGAGCTTCACCGCATCACCCTCGTCGCCCGCACCGATGCCGACTCCGTCCATCACGACGACGACGACCGGGCCGCGCGTGGGCGGCAGGCGAGCATGAGGACGCAGGCTGAGCATCGCGCAGGTGTACCACTCTCGCTCGGTGCGCGCGTCCGCTCGAACGGGCCGTGACAGGCGTGCATGATGGGCCGGTGAGGCGAGCTCTCGTCGTGTCGTCGATCGCGCTCGCCGCGTGCGGATCGCGCGAAGCAGCCGTCGCGCCGACACGGGATCGACCGACGGACGCAGTCGGGACGGGACCCGTGCTCCCGCCCGCGCTCTCGACCCTGCCCGATCTCTCGACCGAGGCCGCGCTCGCTCCCAGCCCGATCGTCGCGAGCAACGCGAGCGGGCTCACGCTCTCGTCCCGGGCCGCCGACACGTCGATGACGGCTGCCACGACGCAACGCGTGACGTTCGAAGTGCGCGTCACGCGCGGCGCGACGGAGCATCCGCACGTGCAGCTCGATCTCGAGGCGCGCTCGAACGATCTCTTCGTGGAGTCGCTCGAGCTCCACTGCAGCGGCGAGACGAGACGCGACGGTGAACGCCTCGTCGTCGATGCGCCGTCGTGCACGCGGTGGGCGTCCTCGCCCGGTCAGTGTCCGCATCACGCCAGCGCGATCGTGATCGACGTGGCACGCGACGGAAGCGTCGCCGTGCTCCCGTTCGACGCCGCGCCCGCGCTGGGTCCGTGCGAGGGATACTCGACCGCCCTGTTACGCATCGGCGCCGCACGTCTCGACGCGGTTCGATGAGCGCGCGGGAACACCGCTCGCGTACGATGCGTTCTCGCGCTGTGCTCTCCGCCGACCACGAAGCGCGTCTCGCGCGCGCCCGCCTCTCGCTCGAAGGATTGTCGCTGGGCGACGCGTTCGGAGAGCGCTTCTTCGTCCATCCCGCCGCGGTCGACGCGCTCATCGCCGAGCGTGCGTTGCCGGCCAAGGCCGAGTGGACGTGGACGGATGACACCGCGATGGCCATCTCGGTGGTCGAAGAGCTCGCCGCGCATGGTGAGATCGATCGCGATGCGCTCGCCGCCCGCTTCGCGCGGGCCTACGAGCTCGATCCGCGGCGCGGATACGGCCCGGGCGCGCATCGCATCCTGAGCGCGATCCAGGAGGGATATCTCTGGGACGTCGCGTCGCGATCCGTCTTCGGTGGCGAAGGGTCGATGGGCAACGGCTCGGCGATGCGCTCGGCCCCGATCGGCGCGTACTTCTCCGACGATCTCGCGTGCGCCGCCGGCATGGCCGCGCTCTCGGCGGATCCCACGCACGCCCATCCCGATGGTCGCGCGGGCGCGGCGGCCGTCGCGGTCGCGGCCGGGCTCGCAGCGAGCACGACGCTCACCGGCGTGGAGTTCCTCGATGCCGTCCTCGCGCTCACGCCGGCCGGCGCGACGCGCGACAAGCTCGTCGAGGCGCGCGATCTGACGAGTCTGCACGCGCGCGATGCGGCAGCGATCCTCGGCAGCGGTCAGTCCGTGCTCTGCTCCGACACCGTTCCGTTCTCGCTCTGGTGCGCCTCGCGTCATCTCGATCGCTACGAAGAGGCGCTCTGGGCGACCGTGAGTGGCCTCGGGGATCGCGACACGACGTGCGCGATCGTGGGCGGCATCGTCGCGCTGCGCGTCGGTGCCGAAGGACTGCCGAAGGATTGGCTCGCGAGGCGCGAGCCGCTGATCTGAAGCGCCCTGCGATCGATCGTGCCACCCTGATCGGCATGTTCCGCGTCGCTCTCGCTCTCGTGCTCTGCGCGCTGCTCGCGCCCGCGCTCGCTGCGCAGGACGCGGGCGCGCCGCCGGTGTGCGAGATCCGTGGGCATCTCTCGATCTCCGATCTGCACGTGATCCGCCCTCCCGGCGTGATGACGGTCCGGTCGTTCGAGGATCGCGACGTGCGAGTCACGCCGCTCGGAGGCGGCCGCTTCCGCGTGCGCACGCACGGCGAGGGCGCGCGCATCGACGGCAGCACCGACCAGCCCGTGCCGATCGTGCTCGGCGCCGAGCACACGTTCCTCGGCGTGGCGACGGTCGCGGCAGGAACCGCCGTCGACGCGATCGAGCGCGTCGGCGATGCGTTCCGCGGTGCGCTCGTGATCCACGAAGGCGTCACGATCCAACGCGCGCCGATCACCTGCATCGATCTGCGCGCGCAGCCGCCGACCGACGGTGCGCTCGAGTCTCGGCCGATCGCACGCGGGCCGATCTGGCGCGCGCGCGTCTGGCGCTTCCGCCTGCGCGCGATCGCGGAGGACGACTCGCCGCCGCTCCTGCTCGAGCTCACGCCGGAGGCGCGCGCCGCGATCTCGTGGACCGAGAACCGTCGCGTGGCCGGATGGGTCGAAGTGCGCGCTCGGCTCGCGCACGCCTTTCTCGATGGGTGGGCGCGAGACACCGATCTGACGCTTCCCTGAAGGCGCTTGCCGATCCGCCCCGAGAAGCGCGAACATGGTGTCCGTGATGCGCGCGGCTGTACTCCTCTTCGTCCTCTCGATCGCGCCTCTGGCGCAGGCGCAGTCCGGCGACGTCGGCCGCGCGCGCGAGCTCTTCCAGAGCGGTCTCGACGCGGCGCACGCCCAGCACTGGACCGAGGCCCGCGACGCGTTCGCGCAGAGCCTCGCGCTCGCCGAGCGGCCGAGCACGCTCCTCAACCTCGCGGGCGCGCAGATCCAGACGGGCCAGCTCGTCGAGGGTGCAGCGAGCTACCGGCGCTTCCTCGAGATCGCGACCGGCCGCGACGCCGCGCACCGCGGAGAAGCACAGAGCGCGCTGACGTCGGTGGAGCCGCGCATCCCGCACGCGACGATCACGGTCGACGGGCTCGCGGACGGCGACGAGATCCGGCTCGACGGAAACGTGCTCATGCGCACGATGCTCGGCACGAGCGCCGCGCTCGATCCGGGCGCGCACGAGGTGGCCGTCACGCGCGCCGGTCGGTCGATCGCCTCGCAGCGCTTCCAGCTCGCCGAAGGGCTGAGCGCGGATATCGCGCTCTCGGTCACGCAGACCGTCGCCAGCCCGACGGAGGCTGCGCAGGCCGCTACGACGGTGCCGATCGACGAAGCGATCGCGGTGCCGGTGCAGCAGAGCGACGACACGGGGATCTGGGTCGCGGTCGGCGTCAGCATCGGTGTCGCGGTCGTCATCGCGGTCGTGGTCGGCGTCGTTCTCGCGACGCAGCAGCCAGGCACGTCGCCTCCGTACCAGGGCAACCTGGGTGACGGCGTAGTGCATTTCTGATTTTCTAGGGACGCTGGGCGCGTCCCTCGTCGGACCGGCGAAGCCGGATCCTCCTCATCCTGGCTCCGCCTTCGGCTCGCTACCGCTCGCCTCGCGAGCCACCAGCGTCGGGGCTCGCGCAGCCCGAAATCGTGCCCGCCACTCGCGTCGCCGCGTCCACGTCCATCGTCCGGCCTCTCGCAGCCCTCGCCCCGTCCGGCGGCCGGCGCTAGCCTCGGTCTCGATGACCGAAAAGCGTATCGACGTCGCGGTGATGGGTGGAGGCCTCGCGGGCAATCTCTTCGCGCGCCAGCTGAAGATGACCAAGCCCGAGCTCGAGATCGTCGTGTTCGAGCGCGACGAGGAGCGCGGCTACAAGGTCGGCGAGAGCACCGTCGAGATCGCCGCGAACTACCTCATCCGAAAACAGAAGCTGAATCGCTATCTGTTCATGAACCAGCTGCCGAAGAACTCGCTGCGCTTCTTCTTCGACAAGGAAACGCGCGACGGAGATCTCACCGAGCTGTCGGAGATCGGTGTCTATCACCTGCCGCCGCTCCCGAGCTTCCAGCTCGATCGCGCGAAGCTCGAGACCGATCTGATCGACATGAACCGCGCGCTCGGCACCGAGGTGCGCATCCCGGCGGTCGTCAAGGACATCGCGCTGAGCAACGACGGTGGCGAGCACCAGATCACGATCGACGAAGGCGGCGCCAAGACCGTCTATCGCTGCAAGTGGCTGATCGATGCGGCCGGCCGCGCGAACCTGCTCGCCAAGCAGCTCGATCTGCGCCTGCCCGCGCAGGATCACCGCATCGTCTCGAGCTGGACGCGAGCGGCGAACGTCGCCGACATGGACGCGTGGCCGAGCGAAGAGTGGCGCGCCCGCGCGCGCTACACGGCGCGCACGCTGAGCACGAACCACTTCTGTTACGACGGCTACTGGCTCTGGTTCATCCCGCTCAGCAACGACCTCATCTCGCTCGGCATCGTGCAAGAGCGCGACAAGTGGAAGCCCGCGCAGGGAACGAAGGAAGGGTTCCTCTCGTTCATGCGCGAGCACAAGGCGTGCGCACAGATGCTCGAGAAGGCCGAGCTCGTCGACTTCGGCATGTACAGCCAGCTCGCGTATCGCACCAAGCGCTTCTGGGACGGCAAGCAGCGCTGGGCGACG
>CAYSCF010000395.1:0-5981 GCA_964429305.1 uncultured Sandaracinaceae bacterium
GCTTCAAGGGGATCGGGAAGAAGTACGCGCGCAACATCCCGATGGACAGCTATCACCCTGCGTTCCGAAGAACGATCGCGGTAGACGCACGCATCAAGTCGATCAGTAGGGCGTTGGGCTTGAGGTTCGAGCGCTACGAAGACGAGGAGCGTTACTACATCGCGCTCGCGAACGCCGCGGACATCGAGCCGTGGGAGCTCGATCGCTTGCTCTACCGGTTCACCAAGCAGCTCCTCGACGCGTTGCGAGCGCAGACTCACGGGAGTCCACGGCCGACGGTCGCGGACTGAACGAAGAAGGGCCGGAGGCTTTCGCCTCCGACCCTTTTTCGTGCCCTTTCGGGCATCTTTTTGGACGAGTGGGGGATCGAACCCCAGACCTCTAGAGTGCGATTCTAGCGCTCTCCCAGCTGAGCTACACGCCCATCCCCTCTTTCGAGGGACGGCGACTATACCGAGGATTTTCCGGGCTGCAACGTCGAACGTTTGCGCAGCACGATCACGGCGCTGACGAGCAGCGAGACCCAGCCCAGCCAGGGGCCGAGCGTCTCGTAGAGCGTGCCGCCCATGCTGCCGAGCCGCACGTCGTTCACCAGGCTCGCCTGCTCGAACACGGGGGTGGCCGCGACCACGCGACCGGCCGGATCCACGAACGCGCTCACGCCCGAGTTCGTCGAACGCACGAGCCAGCGGCGGTGCTCGATCGCGCGGAACGTCGCGAGCGTCAGGTGCACCCACGGCTCCTGCGTGTCGCCGAACCACGTGTCGACGGTGATGTTCACGAGGAAGTCCGGATTGGACTCGGCCACCGCGTGCCGCACGAAGCGCGAGACGATGTCCTCGTAACAGACGAGCGCGCTCATCCGGATCGGGTCGTCGGCGTCGCCGCCCGGTCGCGCCATCTCGAGGGGATCGACGCTCGTGCCCGGCGAGAAGCGGCCGCTCATCGGCGAGATCTCGTACATCACCGGGAACGTGTCGCCGAACGGCAGGTACTCGCCGAACGCGAGCAGGTACGTCTTGTCGTACGTGTCGACGAGCCGTCCGGTCGCATCCGCGAGGAACGCGGTGTTGCGATCGAGCTCGCGGCCGTCGACCTCTTCGTGGCGGATGCCGCCGAAGATCACGGGCGTGTGCACCTCGCGCAGCACCGTACGGTGCAGCGTCGACACTCCGTCGAGCCAGAACGTGACCGCGCTCTCGGGCCAGACGAAGAGCTGGATCTGCGGGTCTTCGTGCTCGAGCGCGACCGTCATGCTGCGCAGGCGATCGCCCACGGTGGGATCGGCCCAGCGATCGAAGAGACCGAGGTTCGGCTGCACGAGCGCGACGTGTAGGCGCTCGGCGCTCTCGTCGAACGCGTCGACCTGTCCGAGCCGCCAGCTGCCGTAGCCGAGCGTGAAGAGCACGGCCGCGATCGCGACGGCCGGACCGACGCGCGGGATCGGCTGCTTGCGCGAGGCCGCCTGCAAGACGTCGTAGAGCGCGCCGTTGAAGAGGAACACGAGGCCGGTGCAGATCTCGGGGCCGGCGAGGTCGGCGATCTGCGTGAGGATCGGCATCCGATACAGGCCACTGCCGTAGTAGTGCTCGAAGAGCATCGGGAACACGGCCTCGGTCGCGACGTACGCGGCCGGCACCGCGAGCGAAGCGCTCCAGCCGTTCTCGCGCGCGCGACGGAAGACCCAGAGCATCGCGGCGAACTGCAGGCCCTGCCATCCCCAGAAGATCGTCGCGAAGATGCTCGCGATGGGCAGCGGGAAGCCGCTGAACTCGGAGAGCGTGTACGCGATCCAGTAGAAGCCGCCCGCGTACGCGACGGTGCCGAAGAGCCAGACACGAAAGAAGAACCGTCGGCCGATCGGGCGATCGAAGCCCCCGCGATCTTCGAGTGGATCGACGACGAAGAGCGCGGGGACGAGCGCGAAGAAGCCCATCCACCAGATGCCGAAGCCCGCGAAGCCGAGGAACATCAGCACGCTCGAGCAGAGCAGGATCGCGTGCGCACGCAGGCGCATCGCGAGCGGCGGCTTGGCCGGCCTCGCGTTCTTCGTCTCTACCGGGGCCGGATCCGGAGCGCTCGTTCCAGAGCCGCTGCCGGCAGCAGCGCCGTCACTTCGGGCTCTGTCCGAGCGCTTTCCGGACTTTGCCAAGGAGCTCCTCCGACTTGAACGGCTTGGTGACGTACGCGCGCGCGCCGGCGTTGATGCCGTCGATCATGTCGCGCGGCCGGGACTTCGCCGTCAGCATCACGACCGGGATGCGCGCGAGCTGCGGATCCTTCTTGAGCTCGGCGGTGAACGTCAGGCCGTCCATCTTCGGCATCATCACGTCGCACACGATCAGATCGGGCCGCATGCCGGCCAGGATCTGATCGAGCGCGTCGGAGCCGTCGACGGCCTGCGTCACGTCGAAGCTCGCCGCGAGCAGCCGCGAGACGAGCGTCCGGATCTCGGCTTCGTCTTCGACGACCAAGATCTTCGCGCGGCCGGTCGACATCGTTGGCGTGTGTAGCTCAGTGGCTCCTGCGCCGCACGCGGTTACTCGGTTCGGAAGCAACCCTTCGCCCGCGCCGATCTGGCCGATGGCGCGCCGACCTCGTTCGCTCGCGAGCGCAGCGAGGCGGAGAGGAGGTGAGGCGCATCCGGCTCTGCCGGTGCGTCGAGGAGGCCGCTCGGGCCTCCTGTCATTTGGTGCCGAACATGCGGTCGCCCGCGTCACCGAGGCCCGGGAGGATGTAGCCTTTTTCGTTCAGCTTCTGGTCCACCGACGCGCACCACACGGGTACGTCCGGGTGCGCCGCGTGGAGCACGCCGATGCCCTCCGGCGCCGCGAGCAGGCAGACCATCTTGATCGACTTGGGCTGTCGTTCCTTGATCCGATCGATCGCGGCGACCGCCGAGTTGCCCGTGGCCAGCATCGGGTCGACCACGATCACGTCGCGGTCCGCGAGATCCGCGGGCACCTTGAAGTAGTACTGCACCGCCTTGAGCGTCTCGTGGTCGCGGTAGAGGCCGATGTGCCCGACGCGCGCCGACGGAACGATCTTGAGCACGCCGCCCAGGATCCCGTCGCCTGCGCGCAGGATCGAGATGACGACGAGCTTCTTTCCCTCGATGAAGGGCGCGTCCATCTCGACCAGCGGCGTCTCGATGCGCTCGGTCGTGAGCGGGAAGTCGCGCGTCACCTCGTAGGTGAGCAGCATCGAGATCTCCTCGAGCAGCTGACGGAACTGGCTCGTGGACGTGTGCTTGCGCCGCATCAGCGAGAGCTTGTGCTGCACGAGCGGGTGCGAGACGACGTGGACCTCTCCGGACATGACGACCTCTTCGGCGGCGGAGAGTACGCGATCCCGCCGCTCAGGCGCCGTCGTTCGCATCGCCAGCGTCGTCGGCTTCACCGCTCGCGTCGAGGCTCTCGCTCCCGTCGACCCCGCCGTCACGGCAGAAGCAGTCCGTCACCACGGGCAACCACTCGATGTCCGACAGGACCCCTGGGCGGCACTCGTAACAGGCGGTTCCGCAGCGTGGCGTACAGACGGGATCTCCACATGCGAACTCGGTACACATGCCGTCGCAGATCGGGCCTGGCGGTGTTCCACAGCCCGCTTCCCCGGCGTCCTGCTCGATGGTGGTGCGCCACGCGTCGGGCGCGGCCTGGGACTGGCATCCGACGATCAGCGAGATCGCGGCGATCCGCCTCGAGAAACGCAAGTCGTGAACGCTACCACAGCGGTTCCTTGCCGGTCTGGCCACGGAGGGCGTAGGCTTTCCGTCCTTTCGGGTGGCTGGTGTTTCTGCCACACGGACGCACCTTTAGGTCGTGGGACAGGCTGTACCGATGGTTCGCTTGACCGACATCGTGGATACGGTGCGCGGCTATCAGCCGTCTGCCGACCTCGATCTGATCCATCGCGCGTACGTCTTCGCCGCCGACAAGCACGACGGTCAGCTCCGCAAGTCGGGCGACCCGTACATCATCCATCCCGTCTCGGTCGCCGGGATCATCGCGGAGATGAAGCTCGACGTGGCGAGCGTGTGTGCCGCGTTGCTGCACGACGTCGTCGAGGACTGCGACGTCAGCGACGCCGAGATGAGCGAGCGCTTCGGCGAGGAGATCGGCTTCCTCGTCGACGGCGTCACCAAGCTCGGCAAGATCAACTTCACGAGCAAGGAAGATCAGCAGGCGGAGAGCTTCCGCAAGATGCTGATCGCGATGGCGCGCGACATCCGCGTGCTCGTCGTCAAGCTCGCCGATCGTCTCGACAACATGCGGACGATGCAGCACATGAAGCCGGAGGCGCAGCAGCGGATCTCGCAAGAGACGCTCGACATCTACGCGCCTCTCGCCGGCCGCCTCGGCATCAACTGGCTCAAGAGCGAGCTCGAAGACCTCGCGTTCAGCTACCTCTATCCGGAGCAGTACGCCGACCTCGTCGACAAGACGAAGAAGGTCCAGCGCGATCGCGACCGCTACATCACCGACGTCGTCAAGCGCATCAGCAAGATGCTCGTCGAGCGCGGCTTCGCCGTCGACGTGAGCGGCCGCGCCAAGCACCTCTACTCCATCTATCGGAAGATGGTTCACAACAACACGGAGTTCGAGCAGGTCCACGACGTGCTCGCGTTCCGCGTGCTGATGGAGAACGTCGCCGACTGCTACGCGGCGCTCGGCGTCATCCACTCGCAGTGGACGCCGATCCCCGGGCGCTTCAAGGACTACATCGCGCTGCCGAAGCCGAACATGTACCAGTCGCTGCACACGACGTGCATCGGCCCGGGGCAGCGGCGCATCGAAGTGCAGATCCGAACGCACGAGATGCACTCGACGGCCGAGCAAGGCATCGCGGCGCACTGGAAGTACAAGGAGAAGAGCGGCGGCCTCGACAGCAAGGACGCCGCGCGCTTCGGCTGGCTCAAGCAGCTGATGGAGTTCCAGGAGGTCAGCGACCCCGCGGAGTTCCTCGACTCGGTGAAGGGCGATCTCTTCAGCGAAGAGGTCTTCATCTTCACGCCGAAGGGCGAGCTCAAGGTGTTCCCGCGCGGCGCGACGCCGATCGACTTCGCGTACACGATCCACAGCCAGGTCGGCGAGCACTGCAACGGCGCGCGCGTGAACGGCGCGATCGTGCCGCTGCGCTACCAGCTGCGGAGCGGCGACACGGTCGAGATCCTCACGTCGACCTCGCAGCATCCGAGCAAGGACTGGCTCGAGTTCACGGCGACGGCGCGCGCGCGCGGCAAGATCCGCGCGTACGTCCGCAACGAGGAGCGGCGTCGATCGACCAAGCTCGGGCGCGATCTCGTCGAGCGCGCGTTCCACAAGCGCGACATGAGCTTCGCGCGCTTCATGAAGAGCGGCGAGGCCGAGAAGGCCGCGGTGAACTGGAAGATGCAGACCGCCGACGAGCTCTTCGGCGCGGTCGGCTTCGGCAAGATCGAGGCGGACGAGGTCTATCAGTTCGCCGTGCGCGACGAGACGTCGGCGGCCGGCGTGAAGTCGAGCCTCTTCGAGAAGACGGTGCGTCGCGTGACGGGCGGGAGCTCGAGCGGCGGCATCCGCATCGACGACACCGACGATCTGGTCGTGCGCTTCGCACAATGCTGCTCACCGCTGCCGGGCGATGCGGTCACCGGATGGATCACGCGCGGCCGCGGCATCACCGTGCATCGGCGCGGTTGCAGCAAGGCGATGGAGCTCGACCCCGAGCGCCGCATCGACGTTGCCTGGAGCGATCGCGTCAAGGTCGCGCGCCCCGTCGTCCTGCGCGTCATCACGACCGACAAGCCGGGCATCCTCACGAACGTGAGCGCGGCGTTCACCGAGAGCGGCGTGAACATCCAGGAAGCCAACTGCCGCGTCGGCCAAGACGGCACGGCCGTGAACCTCTTCCACTTCCAGGTGGACGAGGCCGGCAAGCTGCAGAACCTGATGCGCAAGATCCAGGGCGTCGACGGCGTCTACAGCGTCGAGCGCAGCTGA